>DHMK01000009.1 GCA_002405755.1 Clostridiales bacterium UBA4644 | reverse complement strand
TTAAATGCCATTTCAGAGGAGTCAACCTCATGATAAGAGCCATCGTACAGCGTGACCTTCACATCCACCACGGGATAGCCGGCCAGCACGCCGCTCTGCATGGCGCCCTGGATACCGGCGTCCACTGCAGGAATATATTCCTTGGGGATGGAGCCGCCCACGGTGCCGTTGATGAACTCATAGCCCTTGCCGGATTCGTTGGGCTCCAGCGTGATCTTCACATGGGCATACTGACCGGAGCCGCCGGTCTGACGCTTATACTTGGTCTCGTGGTTGACCTTCTTCCGGATGGTCTCCTTATAGGCCACCTGGGGAGCGCCCACATTTGCTTCCACCTTGAACTCGCGCAGCAGGCGGTCCACGATGATCTCCAGATGCAGCTCGCCCATGCCGGCGATGATGGTCTGGCCGGTGTCGGCGTCCGTATAGGTGCGGAAGGTGGGGTCTTCCTCTGCCAGCTTGGCCAGAGCCAGACCCATCTTCTCCTGACCTGCCTTGGTCTTCGGCTCGATGGCCACGCGGATGACCGGCTCGGGGAAGTCCATAGATTCCAGGATGATGGGATGGTCGGCGTCGCACAGGGTATCGCCGGTGGTGGTATTTTTCAAGCCGACCACGGCGGCGATATCCCCGGAATAAGCCATGTCGATGTCTTCCCGGTGATTGGCGTGCATCAGCAGGATGCGGCCGAAGCGCTCCCGCTGGTGCTTGACAGAGTTGATGGCGGTGGTGCCGGCTGCGATCGTACCGGAATAGACCCGGAAGAAGCACAGCTTGCCCACATAGGGATCGGTCATGATCTTAAAGGCCAGCGCGGAGAAGGGCTCGTCATCGGAAGGATGGCGGACCTCCGGCTCGTCGGTATCGGGATTGATGCCTTCGATGGCCTTTTTGTCCAGCGGAGAAGGCATGAAATCCACAATGGCATCCAGCAGCTTCTGAACACCCTTGTTGCGGTAAGAGGTGCCGCAGACGACGGGAACGATCTTGACGGCGATGGTGGCGGCCCGGAGCGCCTTTTTGATGCTCTCGGCCGAGATCTCCTCGCCCTCCAGATACTTGTTCATGATCTCGTCGTCATATTCGGAAATGGCTTCCAGCATCTTCTCACGGTATTCCTGAGCAAGATCGGCCATGTCCTCTGGGATCTCTTCCACGCGCATATCCTTGCCCAGCTCATCGTAATAGACGTCTGCCTTCATTTCCACCAGGTCGATGATCCCCCGGAAGGTATCTTCGGCGCCGATGGGCAGCTGGATGGGCACGGGAACGCATTTCAGGCGGTCTTCCATCATATGGATGACATTGAAGAAGTCGGCGCCCATGATATCCATCTTATTGACATATACCATACGGGGGACGCCATACTTGTCAGCCTGATGCCACACAGTCTCCGACTGAGGCTCGACGCCTCCCTTGGCACACAAGACGGTCACGGAGCCGTCCAGGACACGCAGAGAACGCTCCACCTCAACGGTGAAGTCCACATGACCGGGAGTGTCGATAATATTGATGCGATGCTTTTTCCATGCACAGGTGGTGGCGGCAGAAGTGATGGTGATACCTCTCTCCTGCTCCTGCTCCATCCAGTCCATGGTTGCAGAGCCGTCATGCGTCTCGCCCAATTTATGATTCTTACCGGTATAGAACAGGATGCGCTCGGTGGTGGTAGTCTTACCAGCATCGATATGCGCCATGATACCGATATTGCGAGTCAGCTCCAAAGGATACTGCCTTGGCATCTGCTATCTCCTTTCCATTGGATGAATGTTGGTGCTCCCGCCGGATTACCAGCGGAAGTGGGCGAAGGCCTTATTGGCCTCAGCCATCTTATGGACATCGTCACGCTTCTTGACGGCGCCGCCGGTGCTGTTCATGGCGTCCATGATCTCGCCGGCCAGGCGCTCTTTCATCGTCTTTTCGCTGCGGCCGCGGGCATAGCTGGTGATCCAGCGCAGACCCAGGGTCTGACGGCGGTCGGGACGAACGTCCATCGGCACCTGATAGTTGGAGCCGCCCACGCGGCGGGACTTGACCTCCAGGACGGGCATGACATTCTCCATGGCCGTCTCAAAGGCTTCGCAGGGGTCTTTACCGGTTTTTTCCTTGACAATATCAAAAGCGCCGTAGACGATCTGCTGAGCAACGCCCTTTTTGCCGTCCAGCATGATATTGTTGATAAGCTTGGTCACCAGTTTCGAATTGTAAAGCGGGTCCGGAAGGACATCCCGCTTCGGAACATTTCCTCTTCTGGGCACTTTGCTTCCCTCCTTCATGAAAAAATGATTTCACAGGTACTCAAAAGCGCATTGTGCTTCTGTCAGCGCCATAGAACGGGAAAATCTTATAAATAAGAAATACCGTCCAAAGCGTCTGCTTTGCTTATGCTTTTTTTACCTTTGCGGCTTAAACAAAGGCTTATTTACCAGCCTTGCCAGCCTTGGGTCTCTTTGCGCCGTACTTGGAACGACCCTGCATACGGCCGGAAACGCCCTGGGTGTCCAGCGTGCCGCGGATGATGTGGTAACGCACACCGGGCAGGTCCTTGACACGGCCGCCGCGGATCATGACCACAGAGTGCTCCTGCAGGTTATGGCCGACGCCGGGGATATAGCCCCAGACCTCCATGCCGTTGGTCAGGCGAACACGGGCGACTTTCCGCAGAGCGGAGTTCGGCTTCTTGGGAGTCATGGTCTTGACGGTGGTGCAGACGCCGCGCTTCTGGGGAGAAGCCAGGTCGATGGACTCCTTCTTCTTGGAGTTGAAGCCCTTCTGCAGAGCCGGCGCGGTAGACTTGTAAGAAACCTGCTCTCTGCCCTTTCTTACCAACTGGTTAAACGTAGGCATTGACGATATTCCTCCTTCTTCAAGATTTCTATCTGACCTCTCCCCGGATCTCGGGGAGAGGAAATAGACCGCAGTCCTGCAAGATCCCGTCTTTTCCGCTTGTTTCCCGGAAAAAGGACGCAAAAATAGCGCAGAAATCTCGCAACTTGTATATTATACTTTACTTTTTCCGATTAGTCAAGATATTCCTTGATTTCTTCGTATTCGGGATGGGTATAAATCTCCACGCCGGAGCCGGCGGGGATCAGCTTGCCGATGATGACGTTTTCCTTCAGGCCCTGCAGCGGATCGATCTTGCCCTTGATGGCGGCTTCGGTAAGGACGCGGGTGGTCTCCTGGAAGGAAGCGGCCGACATCCAGCTCTCCGTTGCCAGAGAGGCCTTGGTGATGCCCAACAGCACCGTGCTGCCCTCGGCCGGGACAAACTCCTCGCCCTTTTCCTCGCAGAGCCTCTGCGCCCGATCGTTGGCCTCCTGGAAATCCGTGATCTCCACCATGGAGCCCAGCAGAAGGTCGGTGCTGCCGCTGGCCTCCACCTTCACTTTCCGCATCATCTGACGGACGATGACCTCGATATGACGGTCGTTGATATCCACGCCCTGCTGACGGTAAACGCGCTGGACCTCCTGGATCAGGTAAGCCCGGACGGCGTCCACATCCCGGGTACGGAGCACATCATGGGGATTCCACGGGCCGCCCATCAGCGCGGTGCCCTTTTCGATGAGATCGCCGTTGCGGACCCGCAGCTGCGTGTTGGCCGCAACGGGATAGGTCTTGCTCTCGCCGGTCTCGGTGTTGGTAATGGTCACATTATTGATGCCGCGGCGGCCCTCCTCGATGCGCACCAGACCGCCGATATCGGCAAGAATGGCCGCCTTCTTGGGCTTGCGGGCCTCGAACAGCTCCTCAACACGAGGAAGGCCCTGGGTAATGTCGCCGCCGTCGCCGCCGGCAACACCGCCGGTGTGGAAGGTGCGCATGGTCAGCTGCGTGCCCGGCTCGCCAATGGACTGTGCCGCGATGATGCCAACGGCCTCGCCGATGCCGATGGGGCTGTTGAAGGCCAGGTTGGAGCCGTAGCACCGGGCGCAGACGCCGTAGCGGGAGCGGCAGTGCAGCACGGAACGAAGCTGGACCCGCTCGATGCCGGCATTTACCACCTTCTTAGCATCGCTGCCGTCCATGAGCTTATCCTTGGAGACTAGCACCTCGCCGGTCTTGGGATCCTGAATATCACGGACGGGATAACGGCCCACCAGACGGTCGGAGAAGGGCTCGATGACCTGATTGCCGTCCTTGATCTCATAGACCTCGATGCCGTCCTGCGCGCCGCAGTCCATTTCGCGGATGATCACATCCTGGGAAACGTCCACCAGACGGCGGGTCAGATAACCGGAGTCCGCCGTACGCAGAGCGGTATCGGCCAGGCCCTTTCGGGCGCCGCGGGAGGAGATGAAGTATTCCAGAACGCTCAGGCCCTCGCGGTAGTTGGCTTTGATGGGGATATCGATGGTGCGGCCGGCGGTGTTGGCGATCAGGCCGCGCATACCGGCCAGCTGGCGGATCTGGTTCACGGAGCCGCGGGCGCCGGAATCTGCCATCATCATGATGGGGTTGTAGGGGTCCAGATGGCTCATCAGGGCGTTGGTAACGTCCTTGGTGGTCTTTTCCCACTCCTCGATGATCAGGCGGTGACGCTCGTCATCGGTGATCATACCCATCTTGAACAGGTCGGCGATCTCGCCCACTCGCTCCTCCGTCTCGGCCACCAGCTGATATTTCGCCTTGGGGATGGACATATCGGCGGCAGATACGGTGATGGCGCCCAGCGTGGAATATTTATAGCCCATGGCCTTGATGCGGTCCAGCAGCTCGGCGGTATCGGCAAAGCCATGCTTTTCGATGCTGGCCTTGATGATCTTCTGCAGCTGCTTCTTGCCGCATTTGAAGGTGATCTCCAGATCAAAGGCCCGTTCGGGATCCGTGCGGTCTACAAAGCCCAGATCCTGGGGGATGCCCTGGTTGAAGATCAGGCGGCCGGCGGTGGCATCGATGAGGCGGCTCTCGGTGATGCCGTTGATGGTCTTGGTGACCCGGACGCGGATCAGCGAATGCATGCCGATGACGCCGTCGTTATAGGCCAGCATGGCCTCGTCCACGCTGGAAAAGACCTTCGCGCCGCTCTTGGGATCGATGCGGCCGGTCTCCGGGTCCAGCTTGCCGGAGCCGGGCTCGGTGTCCCGCTCCATGGTCAGGTAATAGGAGCCAAGGACCATGTCCTGAGAGGGCACGGTGACAGGGGCGCCGTCCTGGGGCTTCAGCAGGTTGTTGGCAGAGAGCA
>DHMK01000002.1 GCA_002405755.1 Clostridiales bacterium UBA4644 | reverse complement strand
GCAATTGAGGCGGAAAAGCTGACGGGCGACAACATCTACAAGGTGCTGATTTACTTTGATAAGCTCTATTCCGTCATGGACGATCAGGAAAAGCGGCAGCTTATGGAATCGCTGCTTTCCGAAGTCCAGATTTATGAGGAACGGCAGCCCAACGGTCAGTGGCTCAAGTCCATTAAATTCAGACTTCCAATCATTGCGGAAGATATGAGTTTGAGTTTGGACAATGATGCACATATTGAGACGGTGGCTCTGCTCGAGCGGGAAGGGTAGTTTTTTCTGATTTTTGAAAAACCGGTTGCAATTGTTCGGGGATAAAATGGCGGCATACAGGCAGAAAATGAGAAGTTCTGCATGGCCTTTTCTGCGCTCCCACGGAAAGAGCGCAGAAATGCGCTCTTCGAATGTGACCGGCTTGTGCCGATGACATAAGTAAAGGAGAAAAAACACAGGAAAAGCAAAAAAGCGCGCTGCTTTTGAGCTTCACCTCGCTGCTCATCTGCTTTGCAATGCTGGTCGGCTCCACCTTCGCCTGGTTCACCGATACGGCGACTACCGGGGTGAATAAGATCACCTCCGGTAACCTCCATGTGGAGATCCAGAACGCAAAAAATGAGAAAATCGAAAAACTCGAATGGGTCAAAGAGAACGGCACGGTTATTGAAAAGCAGGAAGACATCCTCTGGGAGCCGGGCTGCACCTATCTGCTGACCCCCTTCAAGATCGTCAACACCGGCAATCTGGCCCTCAAGTATAAGATCGTCATCACCGGTCTGGACGGCGATTCTCCGCTGCTGGATGTGATCAAGTTTACCTATAAGGTTGACGGTGTTGAGTCGCAGCTGGACGAAGAGGGCCATCTGAAGGCTGGCGAAAGCACGAAAATGATCACCGTTTCCGCACACATGGACGAAGCCGCGGGCAACGATTATCAGGACAAGACGCTGGAGAATGTGAAGTTCACCGTCTACGCCACGCAGGATACCGTGGAGAACGACAGCACTGGCCCGGATTATGATAAGGACGCCACCTATTATCCCGTTCTCGCGTCGGATGAAACGGCGTTTAATGATGGAACGATATTTATTAACGCTTTCCTCCAGAAAAATGCGGAGGTCGTTCTGACGAATGATATCGAATTGACGAAGAGCATTACACTTCAAACTCCTAATCTGCAGCTGTCTCTTGACCTGAACGGCCATAAGCTGACGGTTCCGCAGATCATTCTGAACAATGCTGGGACTGTGGTCATCTCTGACTCTGCCGGCACAGGCGAGATCCATTTTACAAGTCAAAATGGCATCCAGACCGCTTATGATGGTGCCAAAGTCACCCTGAACGGCGGCACTCTTTATGCGTCCTCTACCTATAAATTTTATGCGGAGGCGGCGGGCGCAGTTGTAATGCTGAGTAGAGCAGGCACTTCGTTTGTGATGAACGGCGGCAAGATCGTTGCCGATAACAGCCGCGACGATGTGCCCGCTGGCTCTATGGCCGTCCGTATGTATAGCTCTAACACCACCTTCATCATGAACGGCGGCGAGATTGAAAAGACGGTCGGCACCCTTGCGGCCATCCAGGCCAGCGGTGACGGCAATACGACTGGAACGAAGATTGAGATCAACAACGGCTCTATCAAGTCCAATACCGTTGCGATCTATCATCCTCAGAGCGGTAGTCTGACTGTGAACGACGGCTATATCGCGGGCGAAACGGCCATCTATGCAAAGAGCGGCACTCTGACCTTTGCGGGCGGCGAGATGCATGCCACTGCCGCCCAGGCCAGCGGGTACAAATACGATGGAAACGGCTGCTATGCTACTGGCGATGCCGTGGTGATCGATGCCTGCGGCTATCCCGGCGGCAACCCCGTTGTGACTGTTTCCGGCGGCACCTATACCGTCACTGCGGAAGGTGCTCACGGGTTTGCGCATTATAAGTACAATAATAATGCCGCAACGATCACAAATACGGCAGGAATCACCATTTACGAGAAGTAATTCCGTCTCACACAGCAGAATGATTCAAGCACCCCGGCGGCAGGCCTTCTGCCGCCGGTTTTTGCTGTCCTGCGGCGGCGGGGGTTGCCAGACGCGGCGGAATGTGCTATAATAAACCGTTGAAATTACAGAAGAACAGCGCGCGAAAAGCGGAAAGGGGAGGTATCGGCTATGATGGAAAAGCTGAAACAGATCAACAAAAAAGAGCTGCTGCTGGATATCCTGTATGATATCATCGGCGGCTCGCTCTATGCGGCGGGGGTCTATTCCTTCGCGTCCAAGGCGGATTTCGTCACCGGCGGCATCACCGGCTACGCCATGATCCTGAATTATTTTATCAAATCCATCCCCATCGGTCTGTGGATCCTGATCCTGAACATCCCCATCGTCCTCTATTGCCTGAAGACCCTGGGCAAGCGGTTTTTGTTCCATTCTCTGCGGACGATGGTCATCAGCACGGTGCTGCTGGACCTGGTGTTTCCCCACCTGCCCTCCTACACCGGCGATAAGCTGATGGCGGCGCTCTTTGCCGGCGCCCTTTCCGGCGCGGGCCTTGCGCTGATCTATTGGCGGGGCTCCTCCACCGGCGGAACGGATTTTCTGATCCTTTCCCTGCGGAAAAAGATGCCTCATGTGAATGTGGGGACCATCTCCATGATCATCGACGGCTCCGCCATTCTGGTGAGCGCATTTGTCTTCCGCCGCATCGATCCTGTGCTGCAGGGCCTTGTAATGACCGTGGCCAGCGCCACTGTGGTAGATAAGATCACCAACGGCTTTGTCACCGGCCAGCTCTGCCTTGTGATCACCAGCAAGGGCAAGGAGATCGCCGACGAGATCATGGAGGAGGTGGAGCGGGGCGTTACGGCCATCGATGCCACCGGTATGTTCTCCGGGCAGGGGAAAAAGGTGCTCATGTGCGCCTGCACCCGGGCGGAGGCCTGCCGCATCCGCGCCATCGCCAATCGCCACGACAAGGCGTCCTTCGTGGTGCTCTGTCCTTACGATACCGCCTACGGCTTGGGCTTCCAGCCGGCGGACAACTGAAGCGCTTCCAAATAAAAAGAGACCTCCGCGCCGGGCTGGCGCGGAGGCTTTTGCTTGCTGCGTTAAAGGGAATATTTCTGCGCGTATTGGTCGTAGATCTCGTTGAAAACGCTGTTGCCGTATTTCACGCCGTTTAAGTACCGATGGGTGTCGAAGCTGTTGTGCTCCACCTCGATGATGGCCACGGCGATGTTGGAGCAGTGGTCGGAGATGCGCTGGTAATTGTTCAGCAGGTCGGAGAGGATAAAGCCGCCGGCGATGGTGCAGGAGCCCTTCTGCAGACGGCGGATATGGTTGTCCTTGCAGATGGAGGTGAGCCGGTCGATGACCTGCTCCAGCGGCTCCACCCGGCCGGCCATGTCGGCGTCGTTGTTCAGATAGGCCTGCACGGTAACGTCCAGGATCTCGTCCAGCGCGGCGGTGATGGTGTCCAGCTCCGCCTGGGCGGCAGGAGAGAAGGCGATCTTTTTTTCGTTGATCTCCCGGGCCACCCGGACCAGATTCACCGCGTGGTCGCCCAGACGCTCAAAGTCGCCGATGGCGTGGAGGATCTTGGAGCAGACCTGGCTGTCGCTGCTGGAGAGGGCCTGGGCCGAGAGCTTCACAAGATAGGTGCCCAGCTTGTCCTCATACTGATCCAGCTGGTCCTCCATTTCCAGGATCCGTTTATCGTCCCGCGGATCATAATTTTTCGCCAGCGGAAGCCCCAGCAGCAGGATATCCTGCGCCTGCAGCGCCATGTGGGTGGAAACATTGAAGGCCTCCGCCGTGGCGATGGAGGGGGCGCGCAGCAGACGGTCGTCCAGCAGGGGCGCGTCTGCATTGAGGGGACTGCCGTCGGTGTTCCGATCCCGAACGACCTTTTCCGTCAGCCGCACCAGCTGCCGGCTGAAGGGCATCAGCAGGATGGTGGTGACGATGTTGAAGATGGTGTGGATCAGGGCGATCTGCCAGGGGTGGACGGAAAGCTCCACAAAGGGGAAGCGGAACATGGCGTTCAGCAGCTCAAAGAGCGAAAGACAGATCACCGTGCTGACGGCCTTGATGGACACATGGAGCACGGCCACCCGCTTTGCCCGGATATTGGTGCCGATGCAGGAGATCAGGGAGGTGGCGCAGGTGCCGATGTTCAGGCCCATGACGATGGGGATCGCCATGCCGTAGGTGATGGCGCCGGTCATGGAAAGGGCCTGCAGGATGGCGATGGAGGCGGCGGAGCTCTGGATCACGGCGGTGAACAGCAGGCCCACCAGGACGCCCAGAATGGGGTTGTTCAGCTGGATCAGAAGATCCTCCAGCTCCGGCATATCCGCCAGCGGGCTCATGGCCGCGGCCATCAGCTCCATGCCATACATCAGGATGGCAAAGCCCACGAAGGCCGTCCCCACGCTCTTGCGCTTGTCCCGCTTGGAAAACATGATCATCAGAATGCCGATGAAGGCCAGAATGGGGGAGAAATTCTTGGGCTTCAGCAGCTGCAGGAAAAAGGCGTCGCTGTCGATGCCGGAAAGGGAGGTGAGCCAGGCGGTGAAGGTGGTGCCGATGTTGGCGCCGAAGATCACGTTCACCGTCTGGGAAAACTGCATGATGCCGGAGTTGACCAGACCCACCAGCATGACAGTGGTGGAGGAGGAGGACTGCACGGCGATGGTGATCACCGCGCCCAGGACCATGCTCAGAAGCGGCTTTGCCGTCAGCTGCCGCAGCATTTCCTCCAGCTTTCCGCCGGACATCTTTTCCAGGCTGGAGGACATGACGCTCATGCCGTAAAGGAAGAAGGTCAAGCCGCCAATCAGAGAGATCAGGGAGAAAAAGTCCATGCCTCTGCCTCCTTGCAGTTGTTTTCACATAAGAACCAGTATATCGGATCAAGGTTAAATCAAAAAGAACGCTGGATTACATACGCGTAAAATCGAGGACCATTTCAGTGGGGCTGCTGCGGGAAGCGGACGGTGAAGCAGGAACCCGCGCCCTCCTGGCTCGTGACCCGAACCTCCGCTCCCAGACGGGCTGCGCCGTGTTTGACGATGGAAAGACCGAGGCCCGTTCCGCCGACCTTCTTGGAATAGCTCTTGTCTACCTGATAAAATCGCTCAAAGATACGGTCAAGCTCCGTTTCCGGGATGCCGATGCCCGTGTCTCGGACGGTGAGCACCGCAAAGCCGTCTTTGGCCTCCGAGGTGACAAAAACGCTGCCCTCCGGCTTGTTGTAGCGAATGGCGTTGTCGCAGAGGTTATAGACGATCTCGTCCACGATATGGCGCACGCCGGGGAAGACTGCGGAAGCGCCGGTCAAATGCAGCTTGATCCCGCGCTCCTCCGCCGCAGGCTGCAGAGAGGAAAGCGTCTCCTCGCAGACCTGGAACAGGTCCACCGGCAGGGTCTCCTCCCGGATGTCCTTATCATCCAGCCGGGAGAGCCGGATGATATCGTTCACCAGAACGATCATCCGCTGGGCCTCATGATAGATCACGCCGGAAAACCGGGAAACATCCTCCGGACGGACCATGCCGTTCTGCATCAGCTCTGCATAGCCGGAGATGGAGGTCAGGGGCGTTTTCAGCTCGTGGGAAACGTTGGCGGTGAATTCCCGCCGCATATCGTCCTGCCGGGCGTGCTCCGCCTTCAGCTCCTCCACCTTGTGCTGGATCTCCCGGTTTTGGATGCTGATCCGCTGGACCAGCGGGCGAAGCTCGTCATAGATCTCCCGGTCGTCCGGATTGCGCAGGTCGATCTTGCCCAGCGGCTGGGTGATCTTGCGGGAGACCCGGGCCGCCAGCAGGAAGGAAAGCACCAGCGCCAGCGCCAGCACCAGCAGGCAAGGGGTGAACAGGCTGACGACAAGAGCCGTTTGGGCGGAAAAATCGCCGGAGACCCGCAAAACGCTGCCGTTTTCCAGCAGGACGGCATAGTTGACGGTCTTTTCCGAGAGCGCGCTGGAATAACGGGTGCTCTCGCCCCGGCCCTGGGCCAGTGCCTGACGGAATTCCTCCCGCTGGGCGTGGTTTTCCATGGCGGAGGGATCTGCCTGGGTGTCCAGCAGGACCTCTCCCTCGTGGGAAAGCAGCGTGACCCGAAGCCGGCTGCCGCTGTAATAGGGAAGCGTCTGGGCCAGAAGCTCCGGGCTATCGTTGGCTATGGCGGCCAGGACCTCGCCGGTATCCTCCAGGCTGCGCTTCTGCTGCCGGGCGGAATACGGGAAAAGCACCAGGCTCACGCAGAGCAGGCTCAGCAGAAACACCGCCATGGCGGTATAAAAAATGCTTTTGAAGATGGCGCGTCTCATGGCCGGCTCCCTCCGATCTTATAACCCACGCCGCGAACGGTCTCGATGCAGTCGCCGGCGGAGCCAAGCTTTTGCCGCAGCGTGCGGATATGCACATCCACCGTGCGGCTCTCGCCGGCAAAGGCATAGCCCCAGATCTCCTCCAGCAGCTGATCCCGGGTGAGGACCCGGCCGCCGGCCCGGAGCAGCGTGCAGAGCAGCTCATATTCCTTCAGCGTCAGCGTCACGTTCAGCCCGTCTGCCTGGACGAGGCGGGCCTCCGGGCAGACCCGCAGTCCGCCCACGGTATATTCCTCCGGTCTGCTGTGCTGTCCGGCCCGCCGCAGCAGGGCCTTGACCCGGGCCAGCAGCTCCATCATCCCAAAGGGCTTGGGCAGATAATCGTCCGCCCCCAGATCTAGCCCCAGCACCTTGTCGTATTCGCTGCCCCGGGCCGTGAGCATGATCACCGGCGTCAGGGCGGTCTCCCGGGCGGCGCGGAGCTTTTTCAGGACGGAAAGCCCGTCCTCCTCCGGAAGCATGATGTCCAGCAGCACCAGCTTCGGTGTTTGCCGGGAGAGGGCGCTCCAAAAGGCGGAGGGCGTGTTGCAGCCTTCTGCATGGAAGCCTGCGCTGTTCAGCGCGTAGATCACAAGCTCCCGAATGCTGCTTTCATCCTCCAGCAGATAGATCATGGCGGGACCTCCTTTATATCTGCAGTGTCTCTTTTATTCTATACGGAATCTGCGGCAGTTGCAAGAAAGAATCTGTTTCGGAGCAAGAAAAATGCGCATAATGGCAAAAATTTAACGAAATTGTGCGGGGCAGGTTGACAATTTCCTACTTGCGTTTTAGAATAAAAGCGAACGGAAAACAACAGGAGGGTCACCCATGAAAATTCTTGTGATCAACCCCGGCTCCACCTCCACGAAGATCGCAATCTTCCGGGATGAGGAGCCCATTTATTCGGAAAGCATCAGCCATGAGCCGGCAGACCTGGCTCCATACAAAACGGTGTTGGATCAGCTGGATTACCGGAAGCAGATGATCCTGGCCGCCCTGGACAAGGCGGGTTACCGGATCTCAGAGCTGGACGCCATCAGCGCCCGGGGCGGCTTTACCAAGCCGGTGTCGGCAGGCACCTATCGGGTAGACGAGGATGTGGTGGAGGCCATGCGCCACGCCCGCCACGAGCACGCCTCCAACCTGGGCGCACTGCTGGCCTGGGAGCTGGCCCGGGGGACGGCGATCCCCTGCTTCTTTGTAGACCCGGTGTCGGTGGACGAGATCACCGATATCGCACGGGTCACGGGGCAGAAGGGCATGGTGCGGGAGAGCTATTTCCACGCGCTGAATCATCGGGGCATGGCCCGGAAGGCTGCGGCTCTGCTGGGGAAGCGATATGAGGAATGTGACCTGGTGGTCGCCCATCTGGGCGGCGGCATCACCTCTGCGGCCCATCATCACGGCCGGGCGGTGGATGTGAGCAATATTTTCGACGAGGGCTGCTTTTCCATGGACCGGCCCGGCGGACTGCCCGTCCATCAGGTGGTGGAGTTCTGCTTCTCCGGCCGATCCAAGGAGGAGGTCCTCCGGCAGCTGGACACCGGCTCGGGCATCGTTTCCTATCTGAACACGCGGGACTTCCGCACCGTGGAAAAAATGGCCTTTGAGGAGGACAATGCCGAGGCGAGGCTGATCTTTGAAGCGCTGGCCTATCAGCTGTCCAAGGATATCGCCGCTCTGTCGGCCGTGCTGCATTTTCAGGTGGACGCCATCGTCCTTACCGGCGGCATGGCCTATTCCAAGCGGCTGTGCGCCCTGGTAGACAGCTATGTGCACCGGATCGCCCCTGTTCTGGTGCTGCCCGGCGAGGCGGAGATGCTCTCGCTGGCGCAGGGGGCGCTGCGGGTGCTGCAGGGACAGGAGCAGGCGAAAAAGTTTTGAAGGAGGAAACAAGGATGTTGAGATCGCTGGATGCGATCGTCGCCGCCGCCGTAGACGACGAGGCCGGCGTTCTGGCCGTGGCCGCCGCGCATGATAAGGCGGTTTTGGAGGCTGTGGTCATGGCGCGCCGGTCGGAGATCGTCACGCCGCTGCTGGTGGGCGACGAGGAAAAGATCGACCGGATCCTTCGGGAGCTGGACGAGGATCCGAAGGATTATCAGATCGTCCCGGCCCACGGGGATCTGGAGTGTGCCCGGGTGGCCGTTCAGCTGGTGACGGAGGGCAAGGCAGACTTTTTGATGAAGGGCATCATCGGCACGGCGGATCTGATGCGGGCCGTCCTTTCCAAGGAGGCCAATCTGCGCACCAATCGGCTGCTGAGCCACATCATGCTCTTTGAAGCGAAGCTCTATCCCAAGATGCTGCTGATGACCGACGGCGGGATGAACACCTTCCCCGATCTGGTCAAAAAGGTGCAGATCCTGGAAAACGCCGCCCATGTGCTCCGGTGCCTTGGCTATGAGCATATCAACTGCTCCTGCGTCTGCGGCGCGGAGACGGTGAATCCCAAGATCCAGGGCACGGTGGACGCCGCTGCCATGGCCGCCATGAAGAGTCATTGGGCGCCCTATCATATGGATGTGATCGGGCCGCTCTCCGTGGATCTGGCCCTGAGCCGGGAGGCCTGCCGGCACAAGCACTACGATGCTCCCGGCGCGGGAGACGCCGACATTCTGCTGGTGACCAATTATGAGATGGGCAACGCCATCTATAAGACCGCCCTCTGCCTGGGCGGCGCACGGGCCGCCGGCATGATCGTGGGGGCGCGGGTCCCCATCATTCTGGTCTCCCGCTCCGACAGCGCGGAGAGCAAGCTGGCCTCCATCGCGCTGGGAACGGTGGTCAGCCGCAAGGAAAAGCATCTGGACAGCTGAAGCATCCGAAGCGCAAAAGGCCGGGGCGCGGCATAGCTCCCCGGCAGACAAAAAAGGACGAAGAATAAAGGCGTTCCCCGGTCGGGCTTCCGGCCGGGGATTTTTTTGCGATTTTTCCGTCATTTTTTACAAAAAAGCAAAAAGTGCTTGCAATCCCATACGATCTGCAGTAAAATAATTGCAAATGAAACCTGTTCGAATATAATTTTTGATATTAAAAGAGAAAAGGCCATGGCCTTTTCTGCGTCCTCACCCTGTGGAAGGACGCAGAAAGCTGCTTGATGGAAAAGGCGGCTGCCTTTACATATAAATAATAATGAAAAAGGAGAAAACACATGAAACTGAAAAGCAAAAAAAGCGCATTGCTCATGAGCTTCACCTCGCTGCTCATCTGCTTCGCCATGCTGGTGGGCTCCACCTTCGCCTGGTTCACCGATACGGCGACTACGGGGGTCAATAAGATCCAGGCGGGAAATCTGAAGGTGGAGCTCCTGGACAAAGAGGGAGAGAAGCTTGCAAAAGACAGGGCCTTGACATGGGTAAAGGCGGCCGGTGCTGGCGAGACGGAGGTCCTTTGGGAGCCCAAATGCACCTATGAACTGGAACCGTTCCAGATCAAAAACGCCGGCAATCTGGCGCTGAAGTATCGGGTCGTGCTCAAGGCGGGGAACATTTCCAAGACGGCTGACGGCAAATCTCTGTTGGATGTGATCGAGTGGACGGTCAAGGTCGGCGACGAAGAGATCAAGAAAAACGAATTGTTTGCCGATCTCGCCAACGGCGTTGTGATCGTTGACGGCGCAAAGCTGACGGCAGAGGAAAATGCCAACACAGTCATGATTTCCGTGACCGGCCACATGATGGAGGAAGCCGGAAACGACTATCAGGGTCTGAGCATCGAGGGCTTTGGCATCACGGTGCAGGCCACGCAGGCGACGCACGAGTTCGACAGCATCAGCGATCAGTATGATAAGGACGCCACCTATCTCGCGCCCGGCGAGCCGGTGGAGACAGAAGCAGACCTGATCAAGGTCATTGAAAACGGCGGCGAGGTCAGCATCACGAAGGATATCGCGCTGAATTCTACTGTGCAAATCGCAGGAGACACGGTCATTCACGGTAACGGAAATACCATTAAGATGTCGAAGACTGATACGAATCTTTTCCAGGTCAACGGCAGCCAGGAAACGAAGCTGGTTTTGGACAATGTGGTGATGGATGGCGACGGCCAGAACCTCGGAAAGGCATTCCCCATTAGTAACGGCGGCAAAGGCACTGTTGAGATCAGCAACTGTACCATTAAGAATTTTAGCGGAACGCGCGCCGTTCACTCGGAACAGGCGGACACGGTGAAGATCGTGAATACTATCTTTGAAGATATCACCTTGACCGGCGTGAGCAGCGGCTCTAATAACAATGGCCGCGCCTGTCTGCTGTGGCTTCAGGGGACAGAGGTGCTGCTCGAAAATGTGACGATCAGAAATTGCAAGGCGCTGACGGACAATAATAATTCCTCCGGTTCCGGTGTTCTGATCTATGCCCGCAATAGCGGAACAAATGTAACGGCGCGCAATCTGGTCGTGGAGAATAATATTGTTTCCAACCATGTATTTGCAACCTATAGTACCACAAATGCCAACAATTACATCTTTGAATCTGGCTCCATGAAAGGCAACACGGTGGTGGATGGAACTACGCGTGCGAGCAATGAAATTATCGTGGTCGGCAATGTGACCATTGGCGAGGGCATGACGATCGAGCAGAATATTATTATCAACAATGACAGTAATAACGGCGTCTGCACGCTGACCAACAACGGCACGATCGTTGGTGATATTTCTTCTGCAGATTGGGCGGTAAGCAGCAGGGGCAAGCCCATCTACACCGGCACCGGCACGCTGAATGGCCTTACGATTGAACAGCTCAAGAATGACGCAAAAGGCTATTTAAGCGGGGTTGATATCCAGTAAAGCGGCAGGTGATCTCATTCAGACGCAGTAAAACGCAGGCCCGGCGGCAAATGCCGCCGGGCTTTTTTGATCTTGCTTCAAACCTTTTTTCCGGTCTTGCAGCCGCCAAGGCTGGCGGTCTGCAGCAGGTTGGTCTCGAAGGAGGTGTGCAGCAGGCTCTGCTCCCGGCGGCGCTTCAGCGCCAGGGAGACCAGCTCCTCCATCAACTGGGAGAAGGGCAGGCCGGAGGCCTCCCAAAGGTAAAAGGCCAGCGAGCCGGGGATGGTGTTGATCTCGTTGATCCAGACCTCCTGGGTCTCCCCGTCCATCAAAAAGTCGATGCGGGCGCAGCCTGCGGCGCCCACGGCGTGAAAGGCGTCTATGGCCAGCTGCCGGATCCGCGCCGTCAGCTCCGGAGAGATCGGCGCGGGCACCTGACGGGAAAGGGACTGCATCCCCTTGCTGCCGCCGGTCTTGCCGCCCAGCTTGCCCTTGCCGCCGGACTGGTATTTGTCGGCATAGGTGAGGATATCTGTGGCGTTCAGCGGCTCCTCGCAGACGCTGGCCCGGGCGCTCTCATCATCGCCCAAAACGGCGCAGTTGATCTCACGCAGATGCTGCACCGCAGGCTCTGCCAGAATAAAGGCGCTGTAAAGAAAGGCGTCCTCCAGACCCTCCTGCAGGGAGGCGGCATCTCGGCATTTGTGGATGCCAACGCTGCTGCCCTGATTGTAGGGCTTGACGACCATGGGATAGCCGATCTCCCGCTCCAGCCGGGAGATGGCCTGCTGGGGGTCGGCGTAGTAGGCGCTTTTGTGCAGCCGCGCCCCGGGCAGACAGGGCAGCCCGCTCATGCGGAACAGGGCCTTGGAGGCCCATTTGTCCATGCCGATGGCGCTGGCGGTCACATCCGGCCCGGCGTAGGGCAGGCCAAGCCGCTCAAACTGCGCCTGCATGACGCCGTCCTCGCCGCCGGTGCCGTGGAAGATGGGCAGCGCCACATCCAGCACCTGCACGGGAGCTTTGCCGAAGCGCCTGGGCCGGGCGGGGATCAGCACCGCGTCCTTGCCTTGCCGGACCAGAAGAACGGGCGTGGCCTTGGCGAGGGCGGCGGGGATATCCCGAAAGCTTTCCAGCCGGGAAAGATGCTCCCCGGTATAAAAATCCCCGTTTTTGGACACATAGACGGGGACCACCTGGTATTTTTGCGGGTCCAGCGCCCCGATGGCCTGCATGGCCGTGATGACGGAGACCTCATGCTCGACGCTGGGGCCGCCGAAGAAAACGCCTGCGCGAATCCTTGCGATCATAAAATCAAACCTCCCGGAGCCGGCTGCTCACGCCGCAAGCTGTGACGCCAGCATGAACAGATTGCCGAGGAACAGAATGGTGCCGAAGGCCATCAGGAAAAAGCCCGCCCAGCGGGATTTGCGGTAGCCGGCCAGGCCGTTGAGGGTCATGGAAAAGCCCAGCAGCATGATGATGGCGTAGCGGCAGGCCAGACCGAAGACGGCCGGCTTTGCGATCCACAACACGGCCAGCACCAGCAGCGGCACCAGTAGGACCCGGTTGATCTTCTGGTCTACCCGGGCCACGGCGGCGGAGATGGCATCGGCCTTGGCGCGGATCTGATCGCGCATGGGCGTGGAGCGGGGGTTCGGACGGGCGGCACGGGGCGTGGGGCCCTTTTTACCGGAGCGTTTGGACTTTGCCATAAGCTTGCCTCTTTTCTTTTGATGTGATCAGTAATTGTCTGTGAGATCGTTGAGCAGCAGGACGAACCTGCCCTCCTCTGCGGGAAGCCCCCGGGCCAGCTCCATGGCCTGCTGGACGGTCTTTGCCTCCAGGATCCGATCCCGGTGCAGACCGCCCTCCCGGGCGCCCTGGCGGATGGCCTCGGTGCGGGGCTGATCGCCCACGGTGATGAGCCAATGGCAGCAGGCGGCGGCCTGACGGCCCAGCGTCTCATTATATTCCTGCTCCTGCCCGCCCAGCTCCACCAGACCCGGCGTCACGGCGATGCGGGTCCCGCGGCACAGCGCCAGCGTCTCCAGCGCGTTTTTCGCTCCGGCGGGGTTGGAATTGTAGGCGTCGTCGATGATGGTCAGCCCCGGCTGACGCAGCAGCTGCAGCCGATGGGGCGCGCCCTCCAGCTGCCGCACGGCAGGAGCCAGCTGCGCCAGCGGAATGTCCAGCGTGTTGGCCACGGCGATGGCGCCGCAGATATTCTGCACGTTGGCCTGCCCCAGAAGACGGGTGGAAAAGCTCTGGCGCTGCCCGTCGGGGGCGGTGACGGTGAAGCAGGAGCCGTTTTCATCGATGCGCAGGTCGGAGAGGTGATAATGGACGCCCTCCTGCCCGTAGGAGATCACCTGCTGCTGGGGCGCATGGGTCGCCAACGGGACGCTGTCGAAGTTCAGAAACACAGGGCCTTTGCCCTTGACGGCGGCGGCCAGCTCCAGCTTGGTGTTCAGAACATTGGTCAGGGTCCCGAAGGTGTCCAGATGCTGGGGACCCACGGAGGTGATGATGCCCATGGACGGATGGACCAGCTGGCAGATCTCCGCGATATCGCCCACATGGCGGGCGCCCATCTCGCAGAGAAAGATCTGGTGGGTGGGGCGGAGGCCCTCCCGAACGGCCCGGACCACGCCAAGTGTGGTGTTGTAATTGCCGGGGGTCATATAGACATTATAGCGCAGGGAGAGCAGCCGCTCCAGGAAATATTTGGTGCTGGTCTTGCCGTAGCTGCCCGTGATGCCGATGACGGTAAGAGCCGGCATGCTTTCCAGAATGCGCTGGGCGTCCTTATAATAATGCCGGGAGATGGCGTGCTCGATGGGAGACATCAGGTCATTGCACAGCAGCACCAGCCGATGCTCCCAGAGAATGGTCAGGACCACGGCCAGCACCGGCAGCAAAAGGCTCCAGCGGGCCAGCGCGGCGCTTTGCCGCACCAGAGCGGCATAGAGCAGACAGGTGGAGGTATAATTCAGCAGCAGCAGCCACAAAACCGCCAGAATACCCGCGCAGCACAGCAGACGCTTCACCCGGGCGGTATAGACCAGCGGCTTTTTGGCCTTTTTCGGCCGGTTCAGCAGCAGATAGAGCAGCATTCCCGCCAGCGTCATCCATGGCATGGAGGAAAAGCTCAACGCGCCCAGCAGCATAACGATGCAGGGAAGGGTGCGCCGGATAGTTCGAAAGTCCTTTTTATGCGCCTTGACGGCCTTGAGATAGGAGCCGTCCTGATAGGAACTCAGCTGAAACAGATGCAGCGCCTGCCGAAAGGCGAAAAAGCCGCAGCAAAACAGCGCCGCCGCCAGCGCGGCCAGACAGATCCAGGTCATGGAAAAGCCCTCCTTCGGAGTGGAGTCAGAGAAACGCCTTGAGCACGGCGGAAAATTGGGGCCAGTTGTCGGCGTAGGAAAAATGCCCCGCCCCCCGGATCAGGGCCAGACCGGCCCCGGGAATGCCCTGCTCCAGGATCCTGCCGCACTCCGGCGGGGTGGCGGTGTCGTTTTCCCCATAGATCAGCAGCACCTGCGCCCGGATCCGGGGCAGGCATTCGCGCAGATCCACCGGGAGAAGATTGTTCATGGTCTGCCGCATCACCGGCGTGGCCGCCTTATAGTCGGCGGAGGCGCGCCGGTCCCGGGCTTCCTCATAAAGCTCGCCGAACAGCGGCCCGGTGAGCTTGCCGGTGCCCAGTGCTTTCAACAGATGATAGCCGCGGTTTTTCAGCCTTTGGGCGGCGGATTTGGGCAGCGGAATGCCTGCGGCGTCGATCAGAACGGCCTTTTCGCAGTAAAGGGGGCAGGCCGGGTCGGAAAGCAGGCGCAGCGCGATGCGGCCTCCGTTGGAATGACACATGAGAATGCATCGCTCCAGCCCGAGCTCCCGGCAGAGGTCCAGCGTAAAGCCCACATAATCGGAAAGGGTCAGCGGGACCTGCGGCTCCTCCGTCCCGCCCACGCCGGGCATATCAAAGGCAGCCACGCCGTAGCCCAGCGACTGCAGCAGGTCAAAAATGGGCTGATACAGCCCGATCTCCGCGCCCCAGCCGTGGAGGAACAAAACGGTCTCCTTCTGGCCGGGCTGGAGGATGTAATGGGTGCGGAGACCGCGGATGGTCGTCTGCAAGGGATCCACCTCAGTTTCGTTTCGCAAAAATCGTACCCTTTATTTTACCACCGGACGGGCGGCGGCGCAAGGAAAAACCGAAAAATTCTCACACCGGCAGGCCCCAGATGCGCTCGTCGGAGAGAATTTCCACCAGCTTGCGGGTGGTGGCCTCCGCCAGCGCCAGGCCTTTTTCCCGGGTGGCCAGATAGCTGTTGCCCATGACGCCGTTTTCCGTGTGGGCCTCCATCCGGTGGAAGGTGGAGATCAGGCCCTGATCCTCATAGACCGTGCAGTCGTTGGGATTGCCGCGGGTCTCCCGGTAGATGGGATCCACCAGCGTCTCGTCATAGGCCAGCATCAAAGAGGTCTCGCTCTCGCAGGCGTGGTTCATGCCCTTCTGGCTCTCCAGGAAGGGCGCTTCGTCCACTACGATATAATCCATAAAATAGACCGGGAAGCCCAGCCGGATGTTGATGTCCACCAGCGCGGCCTTGGTGGGGGCGGTGTTGCCGCCGTGGCCGTTGATGATGGCGATGCGGCGGAAGCCGTGGGACGCAATGGCGGCGCATTGCTCCTCCAGCGTCTGCATATAGGTCCGGGGATGCAGGCTCAGGCTGCCGGGGAAATGCATATGGTGCATGGAGTTTGCGATGGCAAAGGTGGGGGCGACCACGGCGGGAACGCCCTTTTCCAGCAGACCGGCGGCGGCCCGCTCGGCAAACCAGGTGGCAAGGATGGCATCGCAGCCCACGGGCAGATGGGGACCGTGCTGCTCGGTGGAGCCGGTGGGCAGCAGAACAACGGCGTTTTTCTCCGCCAGCCCTGCAAGCTGGGGTGCGGTAAGATTGTCCCAACGAACGTTCTTTTTCATATTCATATACCTCCCAAGGATCTGTAAGAACAGGATCGGTTTCTAATTTTTTATTTGGAGAGCACCTCAACGCCGGTCTCGGTGATGAGCACCATATGCTCCACCTGGGCGGAAAGTCCGCCGTCGGCGGTATAGACCTGCCAGCCGTCTGTTTTGTCCACCCGGAACCGGGGCGAACCCTGGCAAAGCATGGGCTCGATGGTGAAGCACATCCCCGGCGCCAGCACCATGCCCTTGTGCAGCGCGCCGATATGGCACACATAGGGATCCTCGTGCATGGCCAGACCGCAGCCGTGGCCGCCGATCTCCCGTACCACGGAAAAGCCATTTTGCCGGGCGTAATTATAAATATAGTAGCCGATGTCGCCCAGATGGCACCAGGGCTCCAGATGGGAAACGGCCAGTTCCACCGCCTCCTGCGTCACCCGCACCAGCTTTTCCGCCACGGGCGACAGAGGGCTGAAGGTAAACATCCGGGAGGCATCGCCGTAATAGCCGTCCACGATGGTGGTGCAGTCCACATTGACGATGTCTCCCGCCCGAAGGACCACCTTGTCGCTGGGAATGCCGTGGCAGATCTGGTCGTTCACCGAGGTGCAGACGCTTTTCAGAAAGCCCTCGTAATTCAGCGGCGCAGGGATGCCGCCCAGCCGGCGGGTGGTGCTGTCCACGATGTCATCGATGTCCTGAGTGGTCATGCCCACCTGAAGGCGCCGGGCCACCTCATCCAGCACCTGAGAATTGACGGCGCAGGCCCGGCGGATGCCCTCGATCTGCTTTGCGTTTTTCAGCATATCCCGCCGGGGGACGCTGACGCCCTTGGCGTGGAGAGCGGCAAGCCGCTCCATCGTCTTCTGGTGGCACTGCCCGTAAGGCAGTCCGCTACCGCAGAAGCAAAGCTCCTCTGCTTTCATAAAAAGATCCCCTCTCCAAAGCGCCGGCAGCGCCGACGCCGCACTTTTTCTGAAGACAGTATAGCATAAAATCCCGCAGAGGGCGATGAAAAAATAAAATTTTACCTGTGGTTTCTGAATTTGCGAAAAAGTGCGTGTTTTTTCGGCAAAGGTGCAGTATACTACTGTTTGCGGGAAACGCAGGAAACGAAAAGGAGCCGTGAAATCCATGCCGTATCGCACCTTCAGACAAAGGAAAAGAAGAAGAAAGGCGCTGCTGCGGCAGAGCGTTTTGGCGCTGGCGGCGCTGACGCTGGTGGGCGGCGTCGGATTGGGCGTCTCCGCGCTGATCCGGGCGGGCAAAGCACCGGAGCCGGTGATGGAGGCGGAGCTGCTGGCGCTGCCGGATTTTTCCGCGCTTTCCGTTCCGCAGATGCTGCCGGCCCTTCCGGAGGAGCCGAAGCGGTCGCCGCCGGCCGACGGACCGGAGATGGCGCTGGTGGGCGAGGAGGTCAACAGCCAGAGCTGCGCGGTGTTCTGCGTGGAGGATGGCGTTTTGACTGCGGCCAAGGCCCCGGACGAGACGATCTATCCTGCGTCTATGACCAAGGTGATGACGCTTTTGACGGCGGCGGAGCTTGCGGAGGATCTGGAAGCGTCCTTTACCATGACCCAGGAGATCCTGGATCCGCTCTATCGGGAGGGGGCGACCCTTACCGGCGTGGCGGCGGGAGAAAGCCTGACTCTGCGGGAATATTGCTACGCTGCGGCGCTGCGGTCGGCGGGCGATGCTACCGGGGCCGTGGCCAAGAGCCTTTGCGGCTCGGAGCGGGCCTTTGTGGAGCGGATGAACAAGAAGGCGCTGCAGCTGGGCCTTTCGGAAAAGACTCATTTTGCAAATACCAGCGGCCTGTTTGACGCAGACAACACCTGCACCGTCCGGGATATGGCGGCCATTATGGCGGCGGCCATGGAGCAGGAGCTTTGCAGGGAGGTGCTTTCCACGGTGGATCATACCACCACAGCCACGGAGAGCCAGCCGGAGGGCATCGTCCTGCGGAACAAGTATCTGGATTGGTTTCAGGAAAAGCAGCCGGAGGGCTTTACCGTCACCGCCTGCAAAAACGGCTATATCCGTCAGAGCAAAAACTGTCTGGTGAGCTATGGAACGGGTGCTTCCGGCAAGCACTATATCTGCGTCACCGCAGGCGCGGGAACGGCGGTGCAGCTGATGCAGGATCATCGGCTGCTGCTGAGCACTTATGGAAGGTGAGGGATCGGTATGTATGATGAATTGACGGAAGTGGACATCAAAAAGATGCAGGAGGAGATCGATTATCGCCTGACGCAGCTGCGCCCAAAGCTCATCGAGGATGTGCAGACGGCGCGGGAATGGGGCGATCTCAGCGAAAATTTTGAATACAAGGCGGCCAAGCGGGAGAAAAACCGCAACGACAGCCGCATTCGCTATTTGCGCAGAATGATCGAGACGGCAAAGGTGATCCCTTTTGCGCAGAGCGAGGGCGTGGGGCTGTTTGACGAGGTTTTGGTCTATCTGGAAAACCTGAAGCAGGAAAAGAGGCTGCGGGTCTCCACGGCGCTGCGGCAGGATGCCATGCACGGCATCGTCAGCAAGGATTCGCCTGTGGGCCGGGCGCTGCTGGGCCATCATGAGGGCGAGCGGGTGGCCGTGGAGGTGAGCCCGGATGTGAAATATTATGTGGAGATCCGCCGGATCACCAAGGCCAAGGGCGATGATGATTCTCTGGAGATCCGGGGATATTGAGGCAAATACATATATAATAAATGGAAGAAAGCAAAAACTCTCGGGCTTTTTGTTGAAAAAAGCCAGCCTTTTCAAAAAGATGAAAAAAGATGAAAAAAAAGAGTTGACAAAGGGGGATGGGTGTGGTATTCTAAGAAAGCG
>DHMK01000087.1 GCA_002405755.1 Clostridiales bacterium UBA4644 | reverse complement strand
ACAAGGCGCAGATCGCAAAATAAGACGCGTTTTTCTTCCGCCGGCATCCGAAGCTTCGGATGCCGGCGTTTCTGAATCCAAGTTCTGAAAAATTCAGAAATCTCCTGCAAAACCATCTTGTGAAAACAAAAATACATGATATAATGTACTAAGTTAGATGTTGTCTGACGGACACAACGGATCTGAAAAGATGGGAGGAGCAGGAATGCGCACTGCAGAAAAATGGGCCAAGGCCCTTCGGATCGTAACGGTGGCGCCGCTTTTGGCGCTGCTGACGCTGCTTTTGCTCTGGCTGACGCGGCGGGAGCTGTTTCGCGGGCCGGGGGATCTGCTGATGGCGGCGGTATTTTTGACGGGACTGCCGCTGTTGGCTTATCCGCTGCAGCATTGGATCCCGAAGCTGCGCGCCGGCGGGCGGGAGACCCAGCGGAAGCTGGCCATTGTGCTGGCGGTGGCAGGCTATCTGGGCGGCGCGGCCTGGGCCTATGGGGCAAGGGCATCGGACTGGCTGCGGGTGCTGATGCTGACCTATCTGATCTCCGGCCTGCTGATCGCCATATTTAATAAGGTGCTGCACATTCGGGCCAGCGGCCATGCCTGCGGGACCTCCGGGCCGGTGCTGTATCTTACCTGTCTGCTGGGATGGCGGGCCGCGCCTGGGCTTTTGCTGATGCCGGCGGTGTGGTGGTCTTCCCAAAGGCTGGGACGGCACACCTGGCCCCAGCTGCTCTGGGGCAGCGCGATCTCTGCGGCGGCGCTGGTGCTGGCCCGCCGGATCTGCGGCGTATAAGAAAAAGGAGCGAGATCATGCTGCAACTGAAAAAGCCGCCCCGGCTGCATCGGGGCGATAAGGTGGCGACGGTGAGCCTTTCCTGGGGCGCGGCCGGTTCGCCGGACATCCGCTGGCGCTATGAGCTGGGCAAGCGGCGGATGGAAACGCTGTTTGGCCTGCAGGTGGTGGAGATGCCCCACACGCTGGCCCCGGAGCGCTATGTTTCGGAGCATCCGGAAAAACGGGCGGAGGACCTGATGGCGGCCTTTGCGGACGACGGCATCCGCGCGATTTTCGGCGTCATCGGCGGAAACGACAGTATTCGGATGCTGCCCTGTCTTGATTTTGAGCTGATCCGCAGCCATCCCAAGATCCTCACCGGCTATTCCGACGGGACCGTTTCGGATTTTATCTGCATGAAGGCCGGTCTGCGCTCTTTTTATGGCGCACATGTGCTCAATGATTTTGGCGAGCCGGGACAAATGCCGCCGTATACCGTGCGGCAGGTAGAAAAGCTGCTGTTTTCCGGCGAGACTGTGGGGCGGGTGGACGCCTGCAATATGACCAGCGAGCATGGGCCGGCCTGGTCGGAGCGGCTGCAGCCCCAGCGGCGGTGTTATGTGCCCGACACCGGCTATGCGCCGCTGCAGGGCGGCCTGGCCCGGGGGACGCTGATCGGCGGCTGCTTCGAGGTATTCCCGGATTTTTATCAGAATGTGCTGCTGCCGCCCCGGGAGGCGTTTCAGGGCTCCATCCTTTTTTATGAGGTCTGCGGCTGTCCCGATGGGGAGACCTATGCGGCCCGCATGAAAAAGATGGCGGAGCACGGATTTTTTGACGGGATCGCCGGCCTGCTGCTGGGCAAGCCCCTGGGCGGGCGGCAGGCCGCGGCGCTGTATGACCGGATCACGCTGCAGGTGCTGGCGGAGCTGGGGCTTTCCCATATCCCGGTGGTCTCCAACGCCACCTTTGGCCACAACAGCCCGGCGGGCATCATTCCCATCGGCGCCATGGCGGAGCTGGACGGCGACAATGGCCGCTTCTCTATTCTGGAGGCAACAGTGGAGTGAGAGAGCCCCTTTAAACAAAGCCCTCCGCACAGGCGAGACTGTGCGGAGGGCTTGTTTTATAGATCGGGTCTGATGTCGGGGGGATTTTATTTTGCGAAGACATGATCGCCGATGGTCAGAACCACCTCCCGGGAAAAGATCCACTTGCTGGTGCTTTTGGCGGGGTTGTAAAAATAGATGGCGCCGCCGGTGGGGTCGCTGCCGTTGAGGGCGTCCTGCGCCGCCTTGCGGGCGCTGTCTGTAATGGTCACGGAGGCAAACTGCCCGTCGGATACCGAGCTGAAAGCGCCCGGCTGGTAGATCACACCGGAGACCGTGTCCGGAAACGAGGGGTGTTTGGTGCGGTTGAGGATGACGGCCCCCACCGCCACCTGCCCGGTGTAGGGCTCGCCCCGGGCCTCTGCGGTAATGGCGCGGGAAAGCAGATAGAGGTCATTGTCCCGGCTGACGGTAACGCCGGAGACGCTTTGCCCGCCGCTGTCGGAAGACATTCCCAGCGCCTTCAGGGTCTGCGCGCCGCAGATGCCGTCCTGCGTAAGACCGTTGACCTTTTGGAAATAGCGCACGGCGGCGGCGGTTTTGCTGCCATAAATGCCGTCCACCTCTCCGCTGTAATAGCCCCAACGCTTCAGCTTGGTTTGAATGGTCTTCACCTGCTCGCCGGAGCTGCCCTGACGGTAAACGGCGGCATCGGCGCCTGCGGTCAGCAGGATCACCAGCACGATGGCCGTGAAAATAGCGCTGACCCAGATCCAGTCCTTCCGATTCATATGCACATCGCTCCTTTTTCCCATAGGATTTGCGGCGCGTGCGGAATTATGTATCCGCAGGAATATTTTTCCGCAAAACCGGGCATGCTTGGGGTATCAGAAAAAAGGAGATGAGACCGATGCGTTGGAAACGGTGGGAGATCGCCCTGGCGGCGTCGATCCTTGCGGCGATCCTGTTTTGTGCTTTTCCGGCTCAGGCCCAGTCGGCGCTGGCGGATAAGCTGGTGCGGCTGCATGTGCTGGCCAATTCCGATTCGGAGGAGGATCAGGCGCTGAAGCTGCAGGTGCGGGATGCGGTGCTGGAGGCCTCGGCCGGCGCGGCGGTGCTGGACGATGCACTTTTGGCGCGGCTGCAGCGGGAGGCGCAGCGCACGGTTTGGCAGGCAGGGCGGCGATATGAGGTCCGGGTGAGCCGGGAAAACTGCTGGTTCGACACCAGAGTGTATGAGGATTTTTCCCTTCCGGCAGGCTATTATGACGCGGTGCGCGTGGTGATCGGCGCGGGGGAGGGGCATAACTGGTGGTGCGTCATTTATCCGCCCCTTTGCGCCGGCGCCTGCGAGACGGATGTGGAGACGCTGGCCCGGGAGGCGGGCCTTTCGGAGGATGAGGTGGGACTGATCTGCGGAGAGGACGGATATGCGGTGCGGTTTCGGCTGGCAGAGCTCTGGGGACAGCTGCTCCATTGGCTGAAGGGATAGCAGCTTGTGTGGGTGGGGATGACTTTGGCACAAGATATGGCGGGGGAGCGGGAAAGCGGAAAAAAGTCGAAAAAAAGGC
>DHMK01000064.1:10709-17463 GCA_002405755.1 Clostridiales bacterium UBA4644 | reverse complement strand
CCTGCGGGGGTTCCCTCAGCGGGGGCCAAGGGGCGGGGGCTTTCGTCATTCATCCCGGCGGGGCCGGGAAGCACGCCCGCAGGCGGCGCAGCCGCCGCATTGACTGCAGCCACAGCCGCCGGCCCTCCGGCGCTTTTTCATAGAGCGCAGGGCCAGCGCGGCCCAGAGGGCCAGAAGGCCCAGGATCACAGCCGTTCCCATGCGCTCAAAGCAGGCCGGCCAGCTGGAACACGCCGCAGGCGCACAGCCAGGCCAGAATACACTGCAGCAGGGAGACGCCTGCCGCCTTCCAGCCGGAATCCAGCTCCCGCCGCACCGCCGCAATGGCCGCGATGCAGGGGGTATAGAGCAGCGTGAAGGTCAGGTAGCTCAGGGCGGAGACCGGCGTGAACAGCGTCGTGACGGCGCTCTCGCTCCCCAAAAGGACGCCCAGGGTGCTGATGACGGATTCCTTGGCGATAAAGCCGGAGATCAGCGCCGTCACCGCCTGCCAGCTGCCGAAGCCGCAGGGGCGGAACAGCGGGGAAAGCAGCCGCCCCACGCCGGCCAGCAGGCTCTGGGCGCTGTCCTGCACCACGTTGAGCCGGGCGTCGAAGGTCTGCAGGAACCAGATGACACAGGTGGCGAAGAAGATCACGGTAAAGGCCCGCTGCAAAAAGTCCTTGGCCTTTTCCCAGCAGAGCTGACCCACGCTCTTGGCGGAGGGGAAGCGGTAATTGGGCAGCTCCATGACAAAGGGCACCGGGTTGCCCCGGAACAGCGTCCGCCCAAAGATCAGCGCCGCCAAAACCCCCATCAGCATGCCGCCCAGATACAGGCCGATCATCACCAGCGCCTGATATTTTTCAAAAAACGCGGCGGAAAAGACGGCATAAATGGGGATCTTGGCGGAGCAGCTCATGAAGGGCGTCAGCAGGATGGTCATTTTCCGATCCCGGTCAGAGCTTAAGGTGCGGGTGGCCATGATGGCGGGGACGCTGCAGCCGAAGCCGATGAGCAGCGGCACGATGCTCCGGCCGGAGAGGCCCAGCTTGCGCAGCAGCTTATCCATCACAAAGGCCACCCGGGCCATGTAGCCCGTGTCCTCCAGGATGGAAAGGAAGAAAAACAGCACCACGATCACCGGCAGGAAGGATAAAACGCTGCCCACGCCGGCAAAGATCCCGTCGATGATCAGGCTCTGCACCACGGGATTGATGCCGTAGGCCGTCAGCGCACCGTCGACGACGCCCTGCAGCCAGCCGATGCCCGCCGCCAGCAGGTCGGAAAGGGCCGCGCCGAACACATTGAAGGTCAGGTAGAAGATGGAGAGCATGATGAGGATAAAGATGGGGATGGCGGTATATTTGCCCGTGAGGATCCGGTCCATGCGCATGCTGCGCCGGTGCTCCCGGCTCTCCCGGCAGCGGACCACCGTCTCCCGGCAGACCTTTTCGATAAAATCATAGCGCATCTCCGCCAGGGCGGCGTTGCGGTCCATGCCGTCCTCCTCCTCCATCTGGAGGATGGCGTGCTCCACCAGCTCGATCTCGTTCTGGTCCAGCCGGAGCTTGCTCAGGATCTCCGGATCCTCCTCAATGAGCTTGGTGGCGGCAAAGCGCACCGGCAGGCCGGCACTCTGGGCGTGGTCCTCGATCTGGTGCATGACGGAATGGATGCAGCGATGCACCGGGCCGGGGCCGCAGAAGTCCATGACCTGGGGCAGGGCGCGGGCGCGCACCGTCTCCACCGCCCGGCGGATCAGCTCGTCGATGCCCTCGTTTTTGGCGGCGCTGATGGGGATCACGGGGATGCCCAGCTGCTTTTCCATCGCCTGCACATCGATGGAGCCGCCGTTGGCCCGGACCTCGTCCATCATGTTCAGCGCCAGCACCATGGGGATGCGGCATTCCATCAGCTGCAGCGTCAGGTAAAGATTCCGCTGGATGTTGGTGGCGTCTACGATGTTGATGATGCCGTCGGGATGGCCGTCCAGCAGGAAGCGCCGGGTGACGATCTCCTCGGCGGAATAGGGCCGGATGGAATAGATCCCCGGCAGATCCACCACCGTGCAGTCCTTCTGCCCCCGGACGGGGCCGCTTTTCTGGTCCACGGTGACGCCGGGGAAGTTGCCCACGTGCTGATTCATGCCCGTGAGCTGGTTGAACAGGGTGGTCTTGCCGCAGTTCTGGTTGCCTGCCAGCGCGAGGATCATGCTTCCACCTCCCGGAGGGTGATGCTTTCCGCGTCCTCCTTGCGGAGGGTCAGCTCATAGTCCCGCAGGCGGATCTGGATAGGATCGCCCATGGGAGCGATTTTCTGAACGGTCACCCGCGTGCGGGGGATGAGCCCCATATCCAAAAGACGGCAGCGGAGCGCGCCTGTGCCGCCCACCTGTTCGATGATCCCGCTCTTTCCGGCGGGGAGCTGGGCCAGTGTCATAGATCCTTCATCCTTTCAGCTGTTTGTGCTTCAGAAGTTAGTATGCACTAACTTCTGCCGCTTGTCAAGAGCGGAAAAGGCTCCGGAAGCAGATCGCCTCCGGAGCGGAGCGGAACGGGCGCGGCTCAACGGCATTCGCCGCCGCCCAGCAGCTTGGAAAGAGAGAAGCTCGGGTCGTTGAGCAGCTCCAGGATGCCGCCCTTGACGCCGGCCTTGATGACGAAATAAAAGCAGAACAGCACCACGGCCAGCGCCAGCAGGCACATGAGCAGGTTGTCGCTGAGCCAGTTCTGGCCCGTTTGCGGGTGGTGGGGCGGCGGCTGGCAGGGCTCCGGGGCGCAGCCGCAGTTGACGGTCTCAAAGGGCGGCATGATTCTCCTTTCTCAGGGCCGCAGCAGCGCTTGCTGCCGCAGCAGGCATTGCTCCATCTCCTCCAGCGCCAGATGGGGCCGGTAGATGGCTTCCATTTCGTCGTGGAGCCGGTGGGCCTGGGCGATGTGGCTCAGCGCCTCCTCCTCCAGCGCCCGCCCGGTCTGGCCCAGCAGGCGGAGCCGGCCCTTGTGGAGCCGCAGGACCTCCGGCGGGAGCATGGCGTCCACCCGCAGGCTCCGGTAAACGGGCAGGGGCAGCGGCGTTTCCTCCCGGGTCATCAGGGCAAGCCCCGCCTCCGGCAGCAGCAGATGGCGCAGCCGGCCGGGCTCCAGCGGATCCGGACAGGCATAGACCAGCTGTCCCCGCTCCAGCGCCGCGTCCCGGGCTGCCTGCAGCAGAGGCTGGGCCAGACCGAAGCGATCGCCCACCGTCCAGATCCTCTGGGCGCAGGCGGCGGCCGTCTCCGCCAGCAGAAGCTTCCCCTGGGGCGTGTAGCCCTCCAGAAACCGCAGCCGCAGCCGGCCGGGCCGGCCCGTCTCCGGCAGGCTCCGCAGCATCAGGCTCCGGCCCCGGGCGGCCAGCCGCGCTTTGTCTACCGCAGGCTCCAGCAGCTGGCGGCGGACCTCCCGCACCCTTGCCGCGGCGGAAAGCAGCCGCCAGGCCTGGGCATAGCATTGGGTGGAGGCCGCCTTCAGCGCCAGCAGCGCCGGCCGCTTTTGCTCCAGCGCAGCCCGGTCCCGGTAGGGCGGAAGGGTGAGATAATCGCCGCCTGCGCCGGGGAAGTCCGGCTCGGTGACGTGGGGGGCCGTGCCGTCCAGCAGGGCCAGATCGGAGAAGACCACGCCGTCCAGGGAGGACGGGTCGGAGGAGCAGAGGATCTCCTCCTGCGCATCCCCCAGCACCTGCGCCAGCCTTCGCATGGCGGTGGATTTGCCGCTGCCCGGGCCGCTTTTGATCACGAAGATCCGCCGGTCCTCCTCCCGGCAAAGCTGCGGATAGAGGGAAAAGAAGCCCTCGCCGCTGTTTGCCCCAAGAAAAAATCGCAGTACCATAGCGTCAGGATCCTTTCATTCTGTTTTGCCCCAGTCTATGGGCCGGGGCGGCGGGATGTGCGGAAAAAGCGGCGTTCGGCGGCATTTTGCTGCGTTCGGCCCGCTTCCCTTCCCGATTTTTGGCACAAAGCGCCATTGCTCCCCCGCCGGACTCCGTGCTACAATAGGGCGGGAAACGGAAGAAAGGCGGGGATGCGCGATGGTGCATGATCTGACGGAGGGCAAGCCCTCCCGGGTGCTGCTGCGGTTTTGTCTGCCCCTGTTCGGCAGCGTGGTCTTTCAGCAGCTTTATAATCTGGCAGACAGCCTTGTGGCGGGCCGCTTTGTGGGAGAAAACGCCCTGGCCGCCGTTGGCAACAGCTACGAGCTGACGCTGCTCTTTCTGGCGGTGTCCTTCGGCTGCAACATCGGCTGCTCCGTGGTGACGGCCCAGCTCTTCGGCGCGGGACGGCACGACGAGATGAAGACCGCCATCCACACGGCGCTGATCGCCTCCGGCGCGGTCTGCCTTTTGCTCACCGGCGGCGGGCTGCTCCTCTCCGGCCGACTGCTGGCGCTGATCCGGACGCCGGCGGAGATCCTGGCGGATTCCAGGCTCTATCTGGATATTTATATTTTGGGCGTGCCCTTCCTGCTGTTTTATAACGTGGCCACGGGCATCTTTTCCGCCCTGGGCGACAGCCGCACGCCCTTCTGGTTTCTGGCGGCGTCGTCGCTCAGCAATATTTTTATGGATATTTTCTTCGTGACGGTCTTCCGCATGGGCGTGGCCGGCGTGGCCTGGGCCACCTTTCTCTGTCAGGGGGCGAGCTGTCTGCTGGCGGTCTGGGTGGTGTTTCGCCGGCTGCGGGGGCTTTCGCCGGAGCAGAAGGGCCGGCCCTTTTCCTGGCCCATGCTGGGCAGGCTGGCAAGGGTGGCCGTCCCCAGCATGCTGCAGCAGGGCTGCATCTCCGTGGGCAATATCATCATCCAGGGCGTGATCAACGGCTTCGGCACCGCCGTGGTGGCGGGCTATGCGGCGGCCATCAAGCTGAACAATCTGGTGACCACCTCCTTTACCACCCTGGGCAACGGCATGTCCAACTTCACCGCCCAGAACCTGGGCGCAGAAAAGCCCCGGCGCATCCGCAAGGGCTTTGCCGCGGGGCTTTGGCTGATCTGGGGGCTGTGCGTCCCGCTGATGGGGCTGTATTATTTCGCCGCAGAGCCGCTGCTGCGGCTCTTCCTGAAGGACGGCACCGCGCTGGCCATGGAGACCGGCGTTCAGCTGCTGCATATCCTGGTGCCCTTTTATCCGGTGATCTCCGTAAAGTTCATGGCGGACGGCGTTTTGCGGGGCGGCGGTCTCATGGGCCGCTTTATGGTGAGCACCTTTACCGATCTGACGCTGCGGGTGTCGCTGGCCATTCTGCTCTCGGCCTCCTTCGGCCCCCGGGGCATCTGGAGCGCCTGGCCCATCGGCTGGAGCACGGCGGCGGCCCTTTCCCTGGCCTTTTATCTGACCGGCCCCTGGCGCAGACGGGGAGCCGTTGACAAAGCCTGAGCTTTCCTGTAAAATATCCCGGTAAACCACTCTGAAAAAAGGAGATCTGCAGCATGGAAAAGAATATCGTCAAGGGCAAGATCACCCTGCAAAACGGCGCGGTGATGGGCTTTGAGCTGTATCCCGACGTGGCTCCCAGGTCGGTTGCGAACTTCGTCAAGCTGGCGGAGAGCGGCTTTTATGACGGCCTGACCTTCCACCGGATCGTTCCCGGCTTCGTCATCCAGGGCGGCGACCCGGAGGGCAACGGTACCGGCGGCCCCGGCTGGACCATTCCCGGCGAGTTCCGCGCCAACGGCTTCGCCAACGATCTGAAGCATGAGCGGGGCGTCCTTTCCTGGGCGCGCACCAACGATCCCAACTCCGCCGGCAGCCAGTTTTTCATCATGGTGGACGAGGCCCCCTATCTGGACGGCAGCTACGCCGCCTTTGGCCGGGTGATCTCCGGGCTGGAGGTCATCGACGAGATCGTGGACGGAAAGCACGGCGCAAGGCCGGTGATGAAGTCTGTCCGCATCCAGAAATAAGCCCTGCAGGACCTGACCCAATGAAAAACGCAAAGCAACGCAGCGCCGGGAGCCTTCTGGCCCAGGGGGGCATGGTGGCCGCTCTGTATGTGGCGCTGACGCTGGTGTCCTCCGCCATGGGGCTGGCCTCCGGCCAGATCCAGCTGCGCCTTTCCGAGGCGCTGACCGTTTTGCCCTGCTTTTTCCCGGCGGCGGTGCCGGGGCTGTTCGTGGGCTGTCTGCTGGCCAATCTGCTGACGGGCTGCGTCCTTTGGGATGTGGCGGTGGGCAGCCTGGCCACGCTGCTGGGCGCGCTGGGGACCCGTCTTCTGCGCAAAAACCGCTGGCTGGCCGTCCTGCCGCCCATTGTCAGCAATATTCTGCTGGTGCCGCCGGTGCTGGCCTGGGCCTATGGGGTGGAGGAGTCCATTCCCTTCCTGATGCTGACGGTGGGGCTGGGCGAGGTGCTTTCCTGCGGCGTGCTGGGCGAGCTGACCTATTCCGCCCTGGACAAGCGCCGGGCGCTTTGGGACCGGAAGGACCGATAAACGCCTGATCTTACCATCGCTTGACAAGGGGAAACATGGTTTTTCGGGGCATCTTTGGCAGCTTGCAGCGTTATCCTCATTGCCGGGCGACAGCCCGGCGGCCTCGTCTGCCTTGCAGGCCGCCAAATCTGCTCCCGAAAAACTCCTCGGACTTTCCGGCGAGCAAAAATCGTTGCTGGCAAGGAAGAGGACGAAGGTGGGCTGACGCCCACCAAGGACGATGACGAAGCCCAGCGGCTATTTTGGCCGCCGGAAAGCATACTTCCCCTTGTCAAGCGATGGTATGCGAAAGAGAGCACATTCGTGCTCTCT
>DHMK01000064.1:10437-10567 GCA_002405755.1 Clostridiales bacterium UBA4644 | reverse complement strand
TTTTTGCGAAAATTTGGCGGGTTACGGTGTTTTTTCCCGGCGCATGTCCGTGAAAAAACATTCCATAAGAAAAAGCCTGCGATTTCGCAGACTTTTTCGACAAGCTGAAGAGAGCACATTCGTGCTCTCT
>DHMK01000064.1:0-10382 GCA_002405755.1 Clostridiales bacterium UBA4644 | reverse complement strand
AGAGAGCACATTCGTGCTCTCTTTTTTGATTGTAAACCGCGGAGGATTCCTGTATAATAGGCTTAAAATCAAGATCTCAGGAGGTCGATCTCATGGACGATATCATCATTCGCGGCGGACTGGTGGTGGACGGCTCCGGCGCGCCGGGATTTCGGGCGGATGTGGCCGTAAAGGACGGCAGGATCCGTGCCATCGGCGAGCTTTCCGGTGAAAAGGCCGCCCGGGAGCTGGACGCCTCCGGACTGGCGGTGGCGCCGGGCTTTTTCGACGCCCATTGCCATTCCGACACCACCTTCCTGCTGGACAGCAGCGGCGCGGCCAAGCTCTATCAGGGCGTGACCACCGAGGTCTGCGGCCAGTGCGGCTTTTCTCCCTTCCCGGCCCTGCCGGAGCATCTCGCCGAGGTGGATCCCGGCGAGGGCGTGGACCGGAGCTGGTACTGCGCGTCCTTCCGGGACTTTGCCAAAAGGGTGGAGGATGGCGGCTGGCAGATGGGCGTCAATCTTGCGCCTCTCACGGGCCACGGCTCGCTGCGGGCCGGCGTTTTGGGCTATGCCAACCGGGCCGTTACCGACGAGGAGCTGCGCTCCATGCAGGAGCTGCTGCGGCAGGATCTGGAGGCCGGCGTCTGGGGCCTTTCGCTGGGGCTGGAATATTCCCCCGGCTGCTTTGCCGACCAGAAGGAGTTTGCCGCGCTGGGCCGGGTGCTGAAGGAATATGACGCCTTTCTGCCCGCCCACCTGCGCAACGAGGGCGAAAAGCTGCCCCAGGCCATCGACGAGCTGCTTTCCGTGGGCCGGGAGACCGGCGTCCACGTGCATATTTCCCATCTGAAGCTGGACAATTACCGGGTCCACGGCACGGCTCCCGCCATCTGGAAGCGCATCGCCGACGCCAGGGCCGAGGGCGTGAATGTGACGGCGGATATGTATCCCTACGACGCCTGCTGCACCTATCTGAACAACCGGTGCCCCAAGTGGGTGCTGGAGGGGGGCAACGGCGCGGTGGAGCAGGTTTTGGCCGGGCCCCGGCGGCAGGAGGTGCTGGATTATATCCGCGATGTGTATTATCCCAACGCCCAGCGGGCCGCCACCTGCCTGATCCAGGACGACGCGGGCTTCTGGCCGGAGATCGTGGGCCACACCCTGCAGGAGATCGCCGACGATATGCTCCACATGGACTATCCGGAGGCGGCGGCGGAGATCCTCACCCGCACCCACGGTCTGGCCAACTGCATCTTCTTCGTCATCAGCGAGGAGGATATGCTTTATTTCCTGCGGCAGGACATTGGCATCGGCTCCGACGGCTATTCCTATCCCGACGACCCGAAAAAGATCGCCTGCCTGCCCCATCCCCGCTCCTTCGGGGCCATCGCCCGCTTTTTGCGGCTGGCCAGAGAAAAGCAGCTTTGCCCGCTGGAAGAGGCCGTGCGCCGGATCACCTCCAAGGGCGCGGCCATGCTGGGCATGACCGACCGGGGCCTGCTGAAGGAGGGCTATGTGGCGGATATCACCGTGTTTGATCCTGCGGAGGTCGGCGACCGGGCCACCTATCTGAAGCCCATCCAGCTGGCCCAGGGCGTCCGCCATGTGGTGCTGGGCGGTCAGGTGGCGCTGGAAAACGGCGTTCAGACCCAGGTCCGGGCGGGCCGCATCCTGCGCAAGCCCCGCCGGTAAGAGAAAGGAGCGGCTATGAGTCCACGGAAGCTATTGTTTCTGGTAAATGCCCACGCAGGCAAGGAGGCCATCCGCGGCCCCTTCCTGTCCATTATGAACACCTTTGTGCGGGCGGGCTACGAGCCCACCGTTTACCTCTCCCAGCGGGCCGGCGAGCTGCCGGACGTGGTCGCCCGGCGGGCGGAGGACTTTGACCTTGTGGTCTGCTCCGGCGGCGACGGAACGCTGAACGAGACGGTCAACGGTCTGCTGCGCTGCAAGCATCCGCCGACGCTGGGCTATATCCCCGCCGGCACCACCAACGACTTTGCCGCCTCTCTGGGCCTGCCCCGCAGCATGGAAAAGGCGGCGGAGGCCGCCGTCAGCGGCGCGGCGGTCCAGCTGGACGTGGGACGCCTGGGCGACGCCTATTTTTCCTATGTGGCGGCCTTTGGGGCCTTTACCGACGTGCCCTACGCCACGCCTCAGGGCAGCAAAAATGCGCTGGGCAAGCTGGCCTATCTGCTGGAGGGCGCCCAGCGGCTCCCCTCCCTGCATCCCTATTCCATCCGGGTGGAGCACGACGGCGGCGTTATCGAGGACGACATCCTGGTGGGCCTGGTGAGCAACAGCAGCTCCGTGGCCGGCTTCCCCGTGGGGCGGCTGATGGACGTTTCCATGAGCGACGGCCTGCTGGAGGTGACGCTGGTGCGCAATCCGCCCTCCATTCTGGAGCTGACCCGGATCATCAACCACCTGCTGGTCTCCCAGCTGGATCCGGATATGATCTATTCCTTCAAGACTACAAGGCTCCGCATCACCTGCGATACCCCCATCCCCTGGACGCTGGACGGGGAATACGGCGGCGACCATCTGCAGGCGGACATCTGCAACGTGCCCCACGCGCTGCGCATCAACGTGCCGGTGGAGCAGCTCCTGCCCGGACAGGGCGGGAAAAAATAAGCGAGCTTCGGGAGGCGGGATCCATGACAGAGCAGCAGCGTCTGCAGCAATATATCGACGGCGCCCGCCGCATCGTCTTTTTCGGCGGCGCGGGGGTGAGCACGGAATCGGGCGTTCCCGATTTCCGCAGCCGGGACGGCCTTTATCGCCAGACCTGGCGCTGGCCGCCGGAGACCATCCTGAGCCACACCTTTTTCCGGGAGCACCCGGAGGAGTTCTTTGCCTTTTACCGGCAGAAGATGCTGCCCCTCTCCGCCCGGCCCAATCCGGCGCATATCGCTCTGGCCCGGCTGGAGCAGGCGGGGAAGCTCTCCGCCGTCATCACCCAGAATATCGACGGCCTGCATCAGGCGGCAGGCAGCAAAAACGTTCTGGAGCTCCATGGCTCCATCCATCGGAACTACTGCGTCCGCTGCCGCAGGGCCTATTCTGCGGAGGACATCCTGCGCGCGGAGGGCGTCCCCCGGTGCAGCTGCGGCGGCATCATCAAGCCGGACGTGGTGCTGTATGAGGAGAGCCTGGACGAGACCGTGCTGCGCCGGGCGCTGGACGCGCTGGCCCGGGCGGATCTTCTGATCATCGGCGGCACCTCGCTGGCCGTTTATCCGGCGGCGGGGCTGATCGGCGCATACCGCGGCGGACCTATCGTGCTCATCAACCGGGAGGCCACGCCCCGGGACGGGGAGGCTGCGCTGGTGCTGCGGGAACCCATCGGGCAGGTGCTGGGGAGCGTTCGGATCCCATGAGCGACCGGGTCATCCTCCACTGCGACTGCAACGGCTTTTATGCCTCCTGCGAGCAGCTGCGCCATCCGGAGCTGCGGCGGGTGCCCATGGCCGTCTGCGGCGATCCCGAGAGCCGCCACGGCATCATTCTGGCGAAAAACGAGCTGGCCAAGGGCTTTGGCATCCAGACGGCGGAGACCATCCGGGACGCGCTGCGGAAATGCCCGCAGCTGACGCTGGTGCGCCCCCATCATAAGGACTACGCCCACTGGTCCCGGATCGTCAACGGCATCTATCAGCGCTATACCGAGCTGGTGGAGCCCTTCGGCATCGACGAGAGCTGGCTGGACGTGACCGCCAGCCAGACCCTGTTCGGCGACGGCCCCGCCATTGCCGACCGGCTGCGCCGGGAGGTCCGGGAGGAGACGGGACTGACCATCTCCGTGGGCGTTTCCTTTAACAAGATCTTTGCCAAGCTGGGCTCCGACCACAAAAAGCCCGATGCCACCACCGTCATCGGCCGGGAGGATATGCCCTGGCTGGTGTGGCCCAAACCGGTGGACGCCCTTTTGTTCGTGGGCGGCGCTTCCCGGCTGACGCTGGCCGCGCTGGGCATCCATACCATCGGGCAGCTGGCGCTGGCCCCGCGGGAGCTTCTGTCCCGCCGGCTGGGCAAGCTGGGAGAGCAGATCTGGGACTATGCCAACGGTCTGGACGAGAGCCCGGTGGCCTCCATTTATGAAAAGCGCACGGTGCGCTCCGTGGGCAACGGCATGACCTTCCGCCGGGATCTTCTGGGAGAGAGCGACGCCCGCAAGGGCCTGCAGGCCCTTTCTGAGGAGGTGGCGGAGCGGCTGCGCCGGGCCGGACTGAAGTGCCGCACGGTCCAGCTCACCGTCAAGGATCCTGCCCTGCGGGTCATCACCCGGCAGCGGCGGCTGGAGCGGCCCACCCATCTGGCCTCTGTTTTGACGGAGACCAGTCTTGCGCTGCTGCGGGACAACTGGGATCTGAGCAAGCCCATCCGGATGCTCACCGTCACCGGGCAGAGCCTGGTCTCCCCGGAGGAGGAGAACGAGCAGCTGATGCTCTTCGACCAGGCGGGGCAGGCCCGGCGGCAGCGCCGGGAGCAGCTGGAGCAGACCATGGATGCCATCCGGCAGAAATACGGCCGGGGCGCCATCCATTCGGCGGGACTCATGGGCAACGACCTGGGCATCGCCTGGAAGGATGAGGAGGAAGAGGAGCCTTAATTATGCTGCATATCGTTTTGCTGGAGCCGGAGATCCCCCAGAATACCGGCAATATTTCCCGCACCTGCGCGGTAACGGGGGCGGAGCTGCACCTGATCGGCCCCATGGGCTTTTCCATCGAGGACCGCTGGCTCAAACGGGCGGGGCTGGATTATTGGAGCATGCTGCAGGTGTTTTATTACGACGGCTGGCAGGCCTTTCGGGCGGCCCACCCTCAGGTCCGGCCCTGGATGGCTACCTCCAAGGGGGCGCAGGCCTATACCCAGGCCCGCTACGGCGACGACGCCTGGCTGCTCTTCGGCAAGGAGACCCACGGCCTGCCGGAGCCGCTTCTGGCGGCGGACTACGAACGGACGGTGCGCATCCCCATGCGGGCGGGCGCCCGGTGCCTGAACCTTTCCAACGCGGTGGCGGTGATGGCCTATGAGGTGCTGCGGCAGCAGGACTTTGCCGGCCTGCAGGAGACGGGGGCGCTCACGGGCCGGCCGGACTGAGCCGGAGGGGGCAAAACCTTATGTTTGCGGCAGAAAAGTTCAAAAAAAAGCCGTTTTTTCAGAAAAATCTACAAAAATTCGCGTTCTTCGTTAGAAGTCGGCTTTGCCGGGTTGAAAAAGCGGGGCCGGCATACTATAATGACCTTGCGGGGGTCAACTCCCACAAAAAATGAGAGACAGAATGCGAGGACAATTATTATGAATTACCACAAGAAGTCCGTTGCGGACATCAACGTTTCCGGGAAAAAAGTATTTGTTCGCTGCGACTTCAATGTTCCGCTGGATGACAACGGAGAGATCACCGACGACATCCGCATCCGCGGCGCGCTGCCCACCATCCGCTATCTGTTGGAAAAGAACGCTGCCGTGATCCTGTGCTCCCATCTGGGCCGTCCCAAGGGCAAGGTCAACCCCAAACTGAGCCTGAAGCCCGTGGCCCGCCGGCTGGAGGAGTTTCTCAAGCTGCCCGTGCCGCTGGCGGAGGATATCGTCGGCCCCCAGGCCAAGGCCATGGCCGCGGCCCTGAAGCCGGGACAGGTCATGCTGCTGGAAAACATCCGCTTCCGTCCGGAAGAGGAGAAAAACGACCCCGCCTTCGCCCGGGAGCTTGCCTCCATGGCGGAGATCTATGTGAACGACGCCTTCGGCACGGCCCACCGGGCCCATGCCTCCACCGCAGGCATCGCCGCCTTCCTGCCCGCCGTGTGCGGCTTTCTCATCGAGAAGGAGATCACCGTCATGGGCAAGGCCATGGAGCATCCGGAGCATCCCTTCGTGGCCATTCTGGGCGGCGCCAAGGTGGACGAAAAGCTGGGCCTCATCGAGCGGCTGCTCACGGAGCACTGCGACACCGTGCTGATCCTGGGCGGAATGTCCTATACCTTCCAGAAGGCTGCCGGCGGCTCCATCGGCGATTCCCTCTGCAACGACGCCATGCTGGAGACGGTCTCCGGTCTGGAGGAAAAGGCCCGGCTGGTGGGCTCCCGCCTGCTGCTGCCGGAGGACAATATCGTGGCCGACCGCTTTGCCAACGATGCCAATACCATGTGCGTCCCCTCCGGCCAGATCCCCGACGGCTGGATGGGCATGGACATCGGCCCCCGTACCATTGAAAAATATACTGCCATCATCGAGCAGGCCCGCACGGTGGTCTGGAATGGCCCGGCAGGCGTCTTCGAAATGCCGAGGTTCGCCGTGGGGACCCGCGCCATCGCCACGGCGGTGGCCAATTCCAAGGGCGTTTCCATCATCGGCGGCGGCGACAGCGCGGCCGCGGTGGATCAGCTGGGCTTTGCCCGGAAGGTAACCCATATCTCCACCGGCGGCGGAGCCTCCCTGGAATTCCTGCAGGGACTGGAGCTGCCCGGCATCGCCTGCCTGGAAGATGCGGACTGAAGAAAGGAACCTATGAACCTGAGATATCGGAAGACACTGATCGTCGGCAACTGGAAGATGAACCTGAACGCTGAGGCGGCCCGGGCCTTTATCACGGAGCTCAAGCCGCTGGCCGCCCGGGCCAGGTGGTGCGATGCCATCCTCTGCGTGCCCTTTCTGCAGATCCCGGCGGCGGTGAAGGCCGCCCGAGGCACCAAGATCGCCATCGGCGCGCAGAATTGCCATTATGAGCCTGCCGGGGCCTATACCGGCGAGATCTCCTGCGATATGCTGGCGGAGGCCGGCGTGAAATATGTGATCATCGGCCACAGCGAGCGGCGGCGGGACTTCGGCGAGACCGATCAGATCGTCAACCAGAAGGTGCTGGCCGCGCTGCGGGCCGGGCTGCGGCCCATCATCTGCGTGGGCGAGACGCTGGAAATGCGGGACAACGGCGTGACGCTGGACATGGTGCGGATGCAGGTCAAGACCGCCATGCGGGGCGTTATGCTGGAGCAGGTGCGGCGGGTCTCCATCGCCTATGAGCCGATCTGGGCCATCGGCACCGGCTATACTGCCACGGCCCGGCAGGCCAACGAGGTCAACGCCTCCATCCGGGAGGTGCTGCGGCAGAATTACGGCGCACGGGCCGCCCGCAGCGTTTCCATCCTCTACGGCGGCAGCATGAACACCAGCAACGCCTTTGAACTGCTGGCCCAGCCGGATGTGGACGGCGGACTCATCGGCGGCGCGTCCATGAACGCGGAAAGCTTTGGAAGAATCATCGAGGCGGCGAATCAGAATGAAGCATAAACCGTTGATCCTAATGATCCTGGACGGCTGGGGCAAAGCGCCCGCCGGCCCGGCCAACGCAGTCGCTGCGGCCCGGACGCCCGTTTTGGACGGGCTGTTCGCCAGCTGTCCAAACGCCCTGCTGGAATGCTCCGGGCTGGCCGTGGGCCTGCCGGAGGGACAAATGGGCAACAGCGAGGTGGGCCACACCAACATCGGCGGCAGGCCGGGTGGTCTATCAGGACCTGCCCCGGATCAGCAACGCCGTGGCGGACGGCAGCTTCTTTGCCAACGCCGCCTACCTCCGCGCCATGGAGGCCTGCCGCGCCCAGGGGACGGCCCTGCACCTGATGGGCCTTCTCAGCGACGGCGGCGTCCACTCCCACATCGAGCACCTCTACGCCCTGCTGCGGATGGCCAAGCGCCAGGGGCTGGAGAAGGTCTATATCCACGCCTTCCTGGACGGGCGGGACGTGTCCCCCACCTCCGGCCTTGGCTTTGTGGAGGAGACCGTCCGCCACTGCGCCGAGATCGGCGTGGGCAAGATCGCCACCGTTATGGGCCGTTACTACGCCATGGACCGGGACAAGCGCTGGGACCGGCTGCGGCTGGCCTATGAGGCGCTGGTCTCCGGCAGAGCGCCGCAGGCGGAAAGTGCGGAGGCGGCCATCGCGGCTTCCTATGAAGCGGGCGTTACCGATGAGTTTTTCCGGCCGGTGATGCTCCGGGGCGGGCAGACCGTCCGCCCGCAGGACAGCGTGATCTTCTTCAACTTCCGGCCGGATCGGGCCCGGGAGCTGACCCGCGCCCTGTGCGACGATGCCTTTGACGGCTTTTCCCGGGAAAATGGCGCGGTGAAGCCTCATTTCGTCTGCTTTACCCAATATGACGCGGCCATGCCCCATGTGGAGGTGGCCTTCCGCCCGGAGATACTGACCCATGTTTTCGGCGAATGGATCTCCCGACATGGGCTGACCCAGCTGCGCATCGCCGAAACGGAAAAATACGCCCATGTGACCTTTTTCTTCAACGGCGGCGAGGAGCGGACCTTCCCCGGGGAGGACAGGGTGCTGATCCCCTCCCCCAAGGTTGCCACCTACGATCTGCAGCCGGAGATGAGCGCCTTTGCGGTGGCGGAGGAATGCGTCCGGCGCATCGAGAGCGATCGCTATGACGTGATCATCCTGAACTTTGCCAACTGCGATATGGTGGGCCATACCGGCGTCTTTTCTGCCGCCGTCCGGGCGGTGGAGACGGTGGACGCCTGCGTGGGACAGGTGCTGGCCGCCATCCGAAGGGCCGGAGGCCGGGCCATCATCACCGCAGACCACGGCAACGCCGAATGTATGGAGAAGGACGGCGTTCCCTTTACCCAGCACACCACAAACCCCGTCCCCGTTTTGCTGGTGGGCGGCGGCGACGCCATCCATGACGGCGCGCTGTGCGATCTTGCGCCCACCATGCTGGCCCTGCTGGGCCTGCCCCAGCCCCCGGAGATGACGGGACATTCCTTGCTTTGAGCTGCTTTTTGTGCAAGCGTATTAAACTTTTGGAGGAGGCTTTCATCCAATGAAAAAGTTTCTGGAGATCATTGACGTTGTCGGCCGCGAGATCATGGACAGCCGCGGCAATCCCACCGTGGAGGTGGAGGTCTATGTGGAGGACGGTCTGAACACCTTCTGCGGCCGGGCGGCTGTGCCCTCCGGCGCATCCACCGGGGTCTATGAGGCCTGTGAAAAGCGGGACGGCGACAAGGACCGTTATCTGGGCAAGGGCGTCCTGCAGGCAGTCTCCGCCGTCAATGGTGAGATCGCAGAGGCCATCACCGGTATGAACGCCATGGATCAGGCCCTCATCGACAGGACCATGATCCAGCTGGACGGCACGCCCAACAAGACCCGCTTCGGCGCAAACGCCATTCTGGGCGTTTCCATTGCCTGCGCCAGGGCTGCGGCGGAAGCGCTGGGCATGCCCCTGTATGCCTATCTGGGCGGGCCGAACGCCAAGACGCTGCCCGTTCCCATGATGAACATCCTCAACGGCGGCGCTCACGCCTCCAACAACGTGGACATTCAGGAGTTTATGATCATGCCCGTGGGCGCGCCCTCCTGGCGGGAGGCGCTGCGGATGTGCTCCGAGGTATTCCACACGCTGAAATCCGTCCTGAAGGACATGGGCGCTCCCGCGGCCGGCGTGGGCGACGAGGGCGGCTACGCGCCCAACCTGAAGAAGGATGAGGACGCGCTGAAGGCCATCGTGATGGCCATCGAAAAGGCCGGCTACAAGCCCTACGATGATTTTATGATCGCCATCGACGCCGCCGTCTCCGACTGGTATAACCACGAGACCCAGTGCTATGACCTGCCCAAGGCCAAAAAGACCATGACCCGCCAGCAGATGGTCAATCTCTGGAAGAAATTTGCCGATACCTATCCCATCATCTCCATGGAGGACTGCATGGGCGAGGATGACTGGGAGGGCTGGATCCTGCTCACCAAGACGCTGAGCAGCCGCGTTCAGCTGGTGGGCGACGATCTGTTCGTCACCAATACCCAGCGGGTGGAAAAGGGCCTGGAACTGGGCGTGGCCAATGCCGTGCTCATCAAGCTGAACCAGATCGGTACCCTCACCGAAACGCTGGACACCATCCAGAAGGCCAACCGGGCGGGCTATGCCGCCGTGGTCTCCCATCGCTCCGGCGAGACGGAGGATACCACCATCGCCGACCTGGTGGTGGGCATGAACGCCGGGCAGATCAAGACCGGCGCCCCCTCCCGAACCGATCGCGTGGCCAAATATAACCAGCTGCTCCGCATCGAAGAGGAGCTGGGCGAGGTGGCGCAGTATCCGGGCAGAAAGGCGTTTTTCAACCTTTAAGCAGAGGAAGGGCGGCGCGCTGCGCCAGCTCCGCTTCGCCCGCCGGCGAGTGCCGGCGTCTGATTTCCGGCAATTCATTTGCCGGAAATCTATGAAATTCTCGGGGCCCCCGCAAAACGGGTTTTGCGGGGAAATCGAAATGCCCCCCGGAACCCCCCGTTCGCCTACTCAGAGGATGGTTTCTCCTGCACCCCAGCCCCGCGTCCCCCGCGGGGCTGGGCTTTGCCCTTCGGGGGACGGGGGACGAAA
>DHMK01000089.1 GCA_002405755.1 Clostridiales bacterium UBA4644 | reverse complement strand
AGCATGGCGAAGCAGATGAGCAGGGAGGTGAAGCTCAAAAGCAGCGCACTTTTTACGTTCTTTCCGTGGGAGCGCAGAAAAGGCCATGGCCTTTTGTTTATTATAACGTTTTCCAAATCCTGCTTTGCAGGAGCTATTTTATTACCGAACAGGCAAAATTGCAACGGTATTTTCGAAAAAAGCTCACCTTTCTTCGATGGCCGCCTGCAGCGCCGCTGCGGCGGCGGGGATCTCCTCCAGCCGCAGCCCCGCAAAGCCCAGGACCAGCGTCCCCTCCGGCGCCTCCGCCGGCTTCATCCGATAGTCGGAAAGCGCCCGCACCGGCAGGCCCTCCGCCCGGCACCGGGCCGCCATGGCCGCGCCGTCTCTCCCCGGCAGCGTCAGCAAAAAATGCAGTCCTGCCTCCTGCCCGGCCAGCTCCGCCCCGGGAAAGCGCCGCCGCAGCTCCTGCGTGAGAAGCTGCTGCTTTTTCCGGTAGTGCAGCGTCATCCGCCGCAGATGCCGCCCATAAAGCCCCTGCTCCAGAAAGAGCCGCAGCGTCTGCTGCTCAAAGCGGGAGACGGTAGACGCGGCAAAGCCGAAGCGCTCCCGATAAACCGGCAGAAGCGTCTCCGGCAGCACCAGATAAGCCGCCCGGATGCCCGGCGCGATGGAGCGGGAAAAGGTCCCGATATAGATCACCCGGCCCTCCGGATCCATGCCCTGCATGGCGGGGATGGGGCGGCTGGCATAGCGAAACTCGCTGTCGTAATCGTCCTCGATCAGGTAGCGGCCCGGCCTGGCCGCTGCCCACTGCAAAAGCCGGCTTCTGCGGCCCACGGGCATGGTGCTGCCCATGGGAAACTGGTGGGAGGGCGTTACATAGGCGATCTGGGCCCGGCTTTTGACCAGCGCCTCCGCCTGCATCCCTCCGCCGTCCACCGGGATGGGGATCATCCGCCGCCGGTGGTTGCGCAGCGTCTGCCAAAGTGCGCCGTAGCCCGGATCCTCCACGGCAAAAACGCTCTTCTCCGGCAGCAGCTGCACCAGCACCGAAAGCAGATATTCCAGTCCCGCGCCCACCACGATCTGCTCCGCCCGGCAGCACACGCCCCGGTATTCCCGCAGAAAGGCCGCCAGCGTCTGCCGCAGCTCCGCATCGCCCTGGGCCTGGCCCCGCTGCAGCAGCTGGGGATCCCGGGAGATGACCTCCCGGCTGATCCTTGCCCAGGAGGCATAGGGAAACAGCGAGGTATCCACCGCGCCGGTGGAAAAATCATAGCGCCAGCTCCGCCTGTCCGGCTCCGCCGCAGGCTGCCGGGGCGAGAGCAGCGGCCGGGCGGTCTTTTCCAGCGCCGCGCTCACATAATAGCCGCTTTTGGGCACGGCCCGCAGATAGCCCTCCGCCGCCAGCATGCCGTAGGCCGTCTCCACCGTGCTCTGACTGACGCCCAGATGGGCGCACAGCGCCCGCTTGGAGGGGAGCTTTTCCCCCTCCCGGAGCCGTCCCGCCGCCATCTCGCCGATGATATAGTGATAGATCTGCTGATACAGGGGGCTTTTTGCCTCCTTCTGCAGCTTGAAGGTAATGCTTTCCATAGGCTCACTCCTCCGGAAAGGGCGCTTTTTGCAGCAGCGCTCCGTTTTGTAGCGTCAAGCGCCAGCCATGGCCGTTGTCCGGCTGCAGGCGGTAGCGGCTCTCCCTCCGCTCTGGCTCCAGCGCCTGCAAAATAGCGGCGATGGGTCCGCCATGGGTCACGATGAGCCCGTCCCGTCCGTCCCTGACCACCCTTTCCCAGGCCGCCAGCACCCGCCGGGTCATATCCGCGCCGCTCTCCCCGTGAGGACAGCGGTTTTGTTCATTCTCCCCCGTGATCCACGCCTGATAGGCCGGGTCGTCCCGCAGCAGCTCATAGCTCTTCCCCTCAAAATCGCCGAAGTCCATCTCCCGAAAGCCCGGCTCAGGCGCAAAGGGCACGGGGCCATAGATGGCAAGCAGCGTCTCCGCCGTCCGGCGCAGGCCGGAGGTGATCACCCGCAGTCCCGCAATAGGCGGATAGCCTCCCCGCTCCGCCAGCCGGCGCAGCTCCGCCGCCCCCTCCGGGGAAAGGGGCAGATCTGTGCTGCCGCAATAGAGCCGCCGCCGGTTGGCTTCCGTCCGCCCGTGGCGGAGGAGGTAGATCGTCTGGCTCATTTCAGCTTTTGGGGCAGGCCGCAGAACAGGCGCGTCACCGTCTCCGCCCGCAGGCTCAGCCGCACCAGCATCCGCCCCACGGCCTCCCGCCAGGCCCGCACCTCCGGATCCATGGGAACCACGCCGCAGGAGATGTCTCTGCAGATCAAAACGCCGTCCCACGCTTCCGGGATGCAGTCCGCCGGCTCCCGTCCCTGCCGCAGGCAAAAAAGGGCGTATTCCTCCAGACGGGAAAGGCATTTTTGGGAAAAGTCCGCCGGCTCCTCCGCCGTGCAGACGCAAATATCCTGCGCCGTCAGGCCAAACTGCGCCATGGCGTAGTCCGTTTTGCCTTGATAAGCGCCGCCGATGATCAGATGCATGGATGGTCTCTCCTTTCGATCTTAAAGCAGCGTCAGCGCCGCCACGCCGCAAAGCTCGCCCACCGTCAGGGCAAAGCCGGAGCCGTCGCCGGAAATGCCGCCCAGCTGCCGGGAGGCATAGACCGCAGCCAGCCCATAGCCCGCAGCTCCTGCCAGCGGCGCAAGCCCGGCCATACCGCACAGGGCCGGCGGCAGCGCGACAGAGAGCAGCAGACAGGCCGCCGGGAACCAGAGCCGCCGGGCCAGCTGCGTTTTGTCTGCGGGCAGGCCGGCATATTCGCTGTGGCCCAGCTTTTTCATGGCCGTCACCGCCATCGCGGCGCAGGCCCGCACGGCGGCGGGCAGCAGCGCCAGGGGAAGCAGCGGCAGAGTCTGCGCTTCTGCCAGCAGCGCCGTCTGCAAAAGCGCCAGCAGCACCATGCCGATGACGGCGAAGGAACCCACATGGCTGTCCTTCAGGATGCGCCGGCGTGTCTCCGGATCCCGGCGGGAAAAGATGGCGTCGCAGCAATCCAGAAAGCCGTCCAGATGGATGCAGCCGGAAAGCAGCCAGGGCGCGGCGCAGAGGATCGCCCCCCGCACCAGCGGCGGCAGCGCCAACACGCCGCAGAGCCAGGCCGTCAGCGCCCAGCCGCCGCCGATTACCCCGCCCAGCACCGGCAGCGCGCAGAGCATGGCCGGCCGGGCTTTTTCGTCCCACACCCGCACCGGGCAGGGCACGCCGCAAAACATCCCCCAGCACATCCAGAAGGCATACCAGAGCCGTTTCATTCCGGAAGCACCCCCTTATGCACCGTCACATTGCCGCCGCAAAGCTCCGCCGCCGCGTCGCAGCGGACGCAGAGGGCACGGTCCAGCATGGCCAGTCCCCGGCGGTAGGCCTCCGTCAGCGGATCGTAGCGGCCCGCGTCGCTGTAAATAAAATCACTGACAAGCACTGCGTTTTCCGCCCGGCCGCAAAGGGCCGCCAGCCCCCGCCATGTCCGCTCCGGCGCGGCCAGCTCCGGCTCCGGCCCGGGAAACATCTCATTGGCCAGCAGGGCGGTGACGCTGTCCAGCAAAACCGTCGCCCCTGCGGGCATCTCCGCCAGATGCGTCTCCAGCGCCCGACCCCATTCCAGCGTCTGAAAGCCCCAGCCCGCCCGTTCCCGCACATGGCGGGCGATGCGCTGCTCGTCCTCGGCGTCGCGGGGGATCATGGTCGCCAGATAATAAAGCGGCCTGCCGCCGGAAAGCTGCCTGCAAAGCTGCTGGGCCAGCATGGACTTGCCGTTTTTCGCGCCGCCGGAAAGAAAGATCAGCATACATCCTCCTGTGTAACGGAAAAGGCGTCGCCCCTCCGGATGTCCGTCAGATACCCATCGTCGATGGCCGCCTGCTGAAAGGTCCCCATTTCGTTCATGACGGCGCAGGCCGCCTCCACCGTCAAAAAGGCCAGCGGACAGCCGCTGCCCTCGCCCAGCCGCATGTCCAGCAGCAGATAGGGCCGCAGGCCCAGGGCCTCCATAGCCAGCCGGAAGCCCGGCTCAGAGGAGGCGTGGGAGGGGATCATGTAGTCTGCCGCTGCGGGACAGAGCCTTGCGGCGCACACTGCCGCCACTGCGGCGATAAAGCCGTCGATGACCACCGGAAGCCGCTCTGCCGCCGCCCCCAGAAAAGCCCCGCACATGGCGCACAGATCGAAGCCGCCCACCTTGGTCAGCACGTCCACAGGGTCGCCGGGATCCGGCCTGTGCAGCTCCAGCGCCCGGCGGATCACCTGCTTTTTGTGCAAAAAGGCCTCATCCAGCAGTCCGCCGCCCCGTCCCGTGACCTGCTCCGGCGGTCTGTCCAGCAGCGCCGCCAAAACGGCGGAGGAGGTGGTGGTATTGCCGATGCCCATCTCGCCCAGGCCCAGCAGCCGGATCCCCTGGCTTTTGGCGACGCAGGCCTGCTCCACGCCCGCCGTCATGGCCTGCAGCGCCTGCAGACGGGTCATAGCCGGCTCCCGCAGCATATTTTTCGTGCCCCGCGCTACCTTCCGATCGATCACCGCAGGGCAGGCCGGATCCCCGTCCACGCCCACATCCACCACGGCCAGCTCGTCGCCGAAATGCTTTGCCAGGGCGGAAGCGCCGGTGATCCCCCGGGTGAGATTGACCGTCTGGGCCAGGGTAACGCTCTGGGGCGCGGAGGAAACGCCCTCGGCGCAGACGCCGTTGTCCGCGCAGAAGACCACGATCCGCCGGCGCTCCACGGTATTTTGCACCTGTCCCGTCATGCCTGCCAGCCGGACGCTCAGCTCCTCCAGCACGCCCAGGCTCCGGGGCGGCTTTGCCAGACTGTCCTGCCGGGCCCGGGCCTGCGCCATGGCCGCCCGGTCTGCCGGACGGATAGCCGCGATGGTCGCCTGAATTGCCGTTTCATAGCTCATCGTTCTTCACCGATCCAATGCCTTTCCGCCAGCCAGCGGCAGCTTTCCTCCGCCGTCCGGGCCTCCAGCGTCCAGGTGGCCCGGGGCGCAAGCTCCGCCAGCAGCTCCAGAATGTGCTCCATGGGGATGGTCCCCTCCCCCAACGAAGAATGGGTATCCCAGGAGCCGTCGTTGTTGTGCAGATGCGTATGGCCCAGATACGGCGCCCACTGCCGCACCCAGTCCTCCACGGAATGCTCCTTCGTCTGGCAGTTTGCGTGGCCTATGTCCAGACACAGCCGCAGCCGTGGATCGTCCACCCGGCGCACGATCTCCAGCGTCAGGCCGGGGCCGTCCTCCAAAACATTTTCCAGCAGCAGCTCCGTATCCGCCGGCTTGTCCTGCAGAAGCTCCCGCCAGAAGGCGGCGGACTGCTCGATGAACCACTCCGGAAAATAGATCAGCGGGATATATCCGCTGTGCAGCACCAGCCGTCCCGTGCCCATGCGCCGCGCCATGGCCAGCGCCTGCTCATAACGCAGCCGGGTCACCTGCCGGACCATGGGGTCGATGGCGGCGGGACAAAGCTCGTTGAATGGTCCGTGAACGATCCGCCGGGGGATCCCCCGCAAAAGCGCCGCCTCCAGACGGATGCTCTCCGGATCCTCCAGATTGGCGGCGGTGCAGAACAGATCGCTCTCCACCCCAAGGCCCCAGCGCAGGGCCTGCGCCCGGCAGTCCGGCGCGATGCCCGCAATATAGATCCTTTCTCTTCTATCCATAGCTCTCCTCCCAAAGCGTTTTGCTGATTTTATTATACCAGCGGCGGCCGCCGCTGTAAAGTCTCCCCCACCTCTTGCAAAGCGCAGAGCTTTTGGTTACAATCAGGACAGAGATCCATCGCTTTGAAGGAGGGCATTATGATCCGTTTTGACTGTGATTATCTGGAGGGGGCCCATCCCTCCATCCTGCAGCGGCTGCAGGAGACCAATCTGGACCAGACCCTGGGCTACGGCATCGATCCCTACTGCGCCGCCGCAGCCGAAAAGATCCGCGCAGCATGCGGCCTGCCCGGGGCGGGCGTCCATTTTCTGGTGGGCGGGACACAGACCAACACCACCGTGATCTATTCCCTGCTGCGGCCCTGGGAGGGCGTTTTTTCCGTAGATACCGGCCACATCAACTGCCACGAATCCGGCGCCATCGAGGGCACCGGCCATAAGGTGCTGGCCATCCCCGGCGAAAATGGCAAGCTCACCGCCCGGCGGCTGGAGGAGGCTTATCGCGTCTGGGACAACGACACCTTCCACGAGCACATCGTCAAGCCCGGCATGGTCTATCTTTCCCAGCCCACGGAGACCGGCTCCCTCTACCATAAGGCAGAGCTGGAGGCCATCTATGCCGTCTGCCAAAAATATCATCTGCCCCTGTATATCGACGGCGCCCGACTGGCCTATGCCCTGGCGGCGGAGGATAACGATCTGACCCTGCCGGAGCTGGCCCGCCTTTGCAACGTGTTTTACATCGGCGGGACCAAGGTTGGCGCGCTGTTCGGCGAGGCGCTGGTGATCCCCGATCCCGCCCTGATCCCGGATATCCGTCCGCTGATCAAGCAGCGGGGCGGCCTGCTGGCCAAGGGCCGCCTGCTGGGCATCCAGTTTGACGCGCTGTTCACCGATGGGCTTTATTTCCAGCTGGGCCGCCATGCAGTGGATCTGGCCATGGTGCTGAAGGCGGGGCTGGCCGCCCGGGGCTATGTTTTCGATGGCGACAGCACCACCAACCAGCAGTTCGTGATCCTCTCCGACGAGCAGATCCAGCGGCTGGGCCGGGAGTTTTCCTTCGACGACACCGGCGCACCCGGCAGCGGCCCCCGCAGCATCCGCTTCTGCACCAGCTGGGCCACCACCCGGGAACAGGTGGACAGGCTGCTGGCGGCGCTCTGAGCTGCGCTGCTCTGCCGTTTTTCCTTCCAAAACAGGCCGTCTCCCTTGCGGGGCGGCCTTTTATCACAAATTTTTTACACACTTTTTGTTGAAAGCATAGTATAATATTCCCATCTTAACAAAAAAGGGATTTTTATGAGCTTTATCGAATTTCACGATGTGGTCAAGCAGTATACCGTGGGCGAGCAGACCATCCGGGCGGCGGACGGCGTCACCTTCCAGATCGAGCAGGGCGAGTTCTGCGTCATCGTCGGCTCCTCCGGCGCGGGCAAGACCACCATTCTCAATATGCTGGGGGGCATGGACACCTGCACCTCCGGCTCCATTCTGCTGGACGGGCAGGAGATCTCCGCCTACGACAGCCGCCAGCTCACCGATTACCGGCGGTACGACGTGGGCTTTGTGTTTCAGTTTTATAATCTGGTGCAGAACCTGACCGCCCTGGAAAATGTGGAGCTGGCCTCGGAGATCTGCCGGGCGCCGCTGGATCCCAGAAAGACGCTGGAGGATGTGGGTCTGGCCCGCCGGCTGGACAACTTCCCGGGCCAGCTTTCCGGCGGCGAGCAGCAGCGGGTGGCCATCGCCCGGGCGCTGGCGAAAAACCCCAAGCTCCTGCTCTGTGACGAGCCCACCGGCGCGCTGGATTATGTCACCGGCAAGAGCATCCTGAAGCTGCTGCAGGATACCTGCCGCGCCACCGGCAAGACCGTCGTCGTCATCACCCACAACACCGCCCTCACCGCCATGGCCGACCGGGTCATCCGGGTGAAGAGCGGCCGGATCATCAGCAACGAGGTCAATCCCGCCCCCGTTCCTGTGGAGCAGATCGAATGGTGAACCGTACCTTTTGGAAGACCTGCATCCGGTCTGTGCGCAGCAGCTTCAGCCGCTTTCTCGCCATCTTCGCCATCGTGGCGCTGGGCTGCGGCTTTCTGGCGGGCCTGCTGGTCACAACGCCGGACATGCGCCATTCCGCCAGCCAGTATTACCACGACACCAACCTCTACGACCTGCGCATCATCGGCAGCCTGGGTCTGGAGGAGGACGATGCGGCGGCCGTCGCCGCCATCCCGGGGGTGGAGGCCGTCATGCCCGCCCACACGCTCGACCGTGAGATCGCCTTTGCCTCCGGCGACACCTTTGTGGCCCGGCTCCACGGCGTGCGCCATTTCGGCAGCGCCGACAGCGCCGATATGAACCGCTCCCTGCTGGTGGAGGGCCGCTGGCCGCAGGCGGAAAACGAATGCGTGGTGGAGCGGGAATATTCCCTCCACGACGGCGTTATGGGCGTGGGCAGCACCTTTACCGTCCTGCCCCAGGAGGAGGACGGCGACGAACCGCTGACCTGCACGGAATACACCGTGGTGGGCGTGGTCATCTCCGGCTATTATATCTCCATGGTGCAGCGGGGCAGCACCTCCGTGGGCAACGGCGCCATCGGCTGCATCGCCTATATTCCCGACCGCTGCTTTGACCTGGAGTATTACACCGACCTGTATGTGACCGTTTCCGGCGCCTTTGATCAGGAGGCCTATACCCAGGCCTACGATGATACCGTTTCCCCGGTGCAGCAGGCGCTGAAGGACCTTTCCGAGACCCAGAAGCACGTCCGGGCGGACCGGCTGCTGCAGGATGCGCAGGACGCCCTTTCCGACGCCCGGCAGGAGCTTTCCGACAAAGCGGCCGAGGGCCAGGCGGAGCTGGACGATGCTCTGCGGGAGCTGCAGGACGGCGAGCGGGATTATCAGGACGGTCTGACCGACTATGAGACCGGCCGGCAGAAGCTGGCCGCCGCCGAGCAAAAGCTGCAGGAGGGTGAAGCCGAGCTGGCCGATGCCCTGAAGCAGCTGCAGGAGGGCGAGGCGGAGTATCAGGACGGTCTGCAGCAGTATCAGGAGGGCAAGGCAGACTATGAGGACGCCCTGCTTTCCTGGCAGGAGGGTCAGGCCGACTATACCGCCGGGCTGGCGGTATATGAAGAAAACAAGGCGAAGCTGGACGACGCCTATCTCCAGCTGCAGGACGGCAAGGTCCAGCTGAAGCACGCCGCTTCCCTTCTGGAGGAGGGGCAGGATCAGCTGGACAGCGGTCAGGCCCAGCTGGACGCGGCCCGGGCGGAGCTTGCGGAAAATCAGCGGCAGCTGGACGCAGGCTTCTCCTCTCTGGAGGAGCAGCAGGCCCAGCTGGATGCGGCCCACGCAGCGGGGCTTCTGCCGGAGACGCAGTATCAGGAAGCTCTGACGCAGCTGCGCCTTGCCCGGCAGCAGCTGGAGGAAAATCAGGCCCAGCTCAGCGCAGGTCTGCAGCAGCTGGACGTCTCCCAGCAGGAGCTGGACGATGGCGGCCGGCAGCTGGCCCGCAGCGAAAAGGATTACGACGCCGCCCGGCAGCAGCTGGAGCAGGCGGAGATCGACTACCGCACCGGCCTTCTGCGCCTTTCGGAGGCCGAGACTCAGCTCCATGACGCCGCCGCGCAGCTGGCCGACGGCAAGCAGCAGCTGGATGACGCCGCCGCGCAGCTGGCCGATTCTCAGACGCAGCTGGAAAGCGCCCGCCGGGAGCTGGACGAAGGCTGGGCCGATTACCGCGCGGGCCTTCAGACCCTGCAGGACGGCCGGGCCGATGCTCAGGAGGGCCAGCGTAAGCTGGCCAATGCTCAGACAGAGCTGGCCGACGCCCGGAAGACGCTGGATGACGGCTGGGCCGACTACGAAAGCGGCAAGCAGGAGTTTGAGAAAAAGATCGCCGACGCAAATCAGAAGCTGCGGGACGCGGAGGATGAGATCGCAAAGATCGAGGATCCGGAATGGTATGTGCTGACCCGGGGCGAGAGCAACGAGGGCTATATTTATTATGAGAGCGACACGGAAAAGGTCCAATCCATCGCCAAGGTCTTCCCCGTGTTCTTCTTCCTGGTGGCGGCGCTGGTGGCTTCCACCACCATGACCCGCATGATCGATGAGGACCGGGGCAGCATCGGCACGCTGAAGGCCCTGGGCTACGGTCCCGGCGCCATCGCCCTGAAATATATCTCCTACGCCATGGCCGCCAGTCTGCTGGGCAGCGGCTTCGGTCTGGCCGTAGGACTGTTCCTCTTCCCCCGGGTGATCTGCAACGCCTACAAGCTCATGTATCAGATGCCCGGTCTGGTCCCCGCCAGCCACGCGGTCTATGCGCTGATCTCCGCCACGCTGATCCTGTTGGCCATTCTGGCGGCCACGCTGGGGGCGCTGCAAGGCTCGCTGAAGAGCTGCGCCGCAGAGCTCATGCGGCCCAAGGCCCCGCCGGCAGGCAAGCGCATTCTGCTGGAGCGGGTGGGCTTTATCTGGAAGCGGATGAGTTTTTCTCACAAGGTGACGGCTCGCAACCTCTTCCGCTATAAAAAGCGCTTTTTCATGACGCTCATCGGCATCACCGGCTGCACGGCCCTTCTGCTCACCGGCTTCGGCCTGCGGGATTCCATCCGAGACATCGTGGACCTGCAGTTTGGCCAGCTGATGGAATATAACCTGACGGTTCAGCTGAAGCACGAGGGCGACGAGGTCTCCGACCGGCGCATCGCCGCCGTTTTGGCGGACGAGAGCCGCATTGAAGCCTATCTGCCCGTGCATTCCGAGACGGGCCTTGGCCTGCGGGAGGGCGTGGAGGTGGATCTGCACATTGTGGTCCCCTCCGATGATGAAGCCCTTTCCGATTTCGTCCTGTTCCGCGGCCGGAAGACCCACGCCCCCATCGCCTTTTCCAAGGACGGCGCGATCCTTTCGGAAAAGGCGGCAAAGCGCCTGGGCGTCAAGGCCGGCGACACCTTCACCCTGCAGGATCAGGATGGGGATCAGGCCCAGATCCGGGTGGCCGGCGTTTGCGAAAACTATGTTTACGGCTATGCCTATCTGCCCCATGAGGTCTATGAAGCAGCCTTTGGGCAGGCCTGCGTTTACGAGACCCTTTATGTCAAGGCCCACACGCCGGACGCCGATGCCCGGGATGTGCTGGCCTCCCAGCTGCTCTCCAGCTCCAACGCCACCGGCGTCTCCTTTTCCGACGCCGTTCGGGAGAGCTTTTCCGATATGCTGCGCAGCATCGATTCCATCGTGATGGTGCTGATCATCTCCGCCGCGGCGCTGGCCTTTGTGGTGCTTTACAACCTGACCAACATCAACATCTGCGAGCGTCAGAAGGAGCTTGCCACCATCAAGGTCCTGGGCTTCCATCCCAGAGAGGTCTCCGCCTATGTTTACCGGGAGACCGTCTGTCTGAGCCTGATGGGGACGGCGCTGGGCCTGTTTTTCGGGATCTTCTTCCACCGGTTCGTGGTGCAGACCGCCGAGGTGGACGCGGTGATGTTTGGCCGGGAGATCAGCCCGCTGAGCTTTGTCCTTTCCGCCGCCATGACCCTGCTGTTCACCCTGCTGGTGAATCTGGTGATGGCCCGCAAGCTGCGGCGCATCGACATGGTGGAATCGCTGAAGGCCCCGGAATAAAACGAAAGCAGCAGAGAAATATCGCAGCCCCCCGCGGCAACTTGCCGTCGGGGGGCTGCATAACAGTATGGAGAAAAAAGCTTATTTCGCGGCCACAGTGTAGGTGCCGTTGCTCTCATTCACGGTATGCGTTTTGGAATTCACATAATCCGTGGGGTCCGCGCCGAAGGTACCGCCGTTGATCGTCAGATCGACCTCTCCAATGTACGCCAGTCCCAGCGCATCGATCTTGCCGGAGACCGTTCCGCTGTTCATGGTAAACTTGCCATACGCACCCTTGTAAGTGGTAAATGCATAGCCCTTGCCGTTTTCAGTCGGAGCCAGCTCGATATTCGCGCCGTCGACAGTCACCTGAAGATTCGGAGAATATCCTTTATCCGACATGCCGATCTGCACGCCCTGTGCAAAGGCATTTTTGCCGCCCACCGTAAAGGTGGTGTTTTCGCCAATATTTACCGTGATATTCTCCTGTTTTCCGTTCTGACCCCAGAGCAGGATACCCACCACATCATTGCCGTCGCTGTAGCTGTCAAAGTCGGCATTCAGCTCCATGGTGGCGTTTTTGATATTCAGCGTGGAATTCTGATCCACTATGATCGCGCTGGTCTGCGCTGTACCGGTAGTCGTGATCGTCGCGCCGTCAATATTGACCACCGCATTTCCGCTTTCCGCATAAGCATGGATGGCAGAGTTCACATTTGCATCCACATTGATCTGGACATCTCCGGTAATGTTCAGCGTAGCCGTTTTGCCCGCTTCCGTATTGTGTACATAGATGCCGTCGCTGCCGGAAGCTTCGCAGTCAAAAATATAGGTGCCGTCTGTTCCGGAATTACCCAGCGTCAGCGTGCCGCCGTTATCGATGGTAAAGCCGTCGCCGGCGGTATTTGTGATCGTCAGATCATTGCCCGCAAGATCGATGGTGATATCCTTTCCGCTTCCGACCTGCAGCTGCGCATCATCATAGGTAAAATCCTGATTCAGCGCAAGGACCGCGCTGTTGACCGTCTCAGAAGCATTGATCTCTTCCAGCGCCTTTTTCATATCTGCCGCAGAGGTTACCGGATAAGTAGCATCCTTATCATAATCCGGCCCGTAGCTGTCCTTCTCATAGGTATACTGCGTTGCGACCACATTGATACCGAGTTCAACGGACGGAGCGGTTGCATTTGCCTTATGGTTCGCCTCGTTGCCCACGTCTTTGGGCATCCAGACAACGAGGGTGACGGTCTTCTCGCTGGGCTGGT
>DHMK01000074.1:18142-23808 GCA_002405755.1 Clostridiales bacterium UBA4644 | reverse complement strand
AGCGTGTTGACCGCTCGGCTGGTACCCAAGCGGTCAACATAGATTGACTGTTTAACTTGAGGGCTGACCGTCTTACAACAGCGCCCTTCTGATTCCATTATATGCAGATCCGCCGCTTTGTCAAGGATGACATGGCGTTTTTTCTGTCCCTGCAAAAGGAAGACCGCGCCGCTTGTATGACTTTAAGCGGCGCGGTCTCAAGCCATAACGGCTTTCTAAGAATGTCCGCTGCAGCCATGAGCGAGCATCCTTATTGATTACAGCATACTCCTACCGGGCCGGTTTGTCAATGGCTCCGGCGCTTTTATTTTCCGACAAAAATCGACAGGCTTCGACACGGAGGGGCAAGTCGCCGACAGAAATTGACAAAGCCCGCGCTGCATGGTATGATAAATGCGTCGGTAAGAACGGCAGGTTGTCCACTTCCCTGAAAAGGGGGTGCGCGATGTGGTCACTTACGCGGATATGTTTACATACACGCTTGTGCTCATCGGCCTTGCGTCTCTGGTCGTAACGGCCTTCAGACATAAGAAATAACCGCCCACCATAGCGGTAAGCGGCGTTTCCATCGAGTTCTAAACTCCATTTCGGGACGACCGCCACCGGTCATGGCAGCCGTTCTTACTGACACCAATATAGCACTCCGGAGCCGCTTTGTCAAGCAGACAGGGCGGTTTTTTCTGTCCCTGCAAAAGGAAGACCGCGCCGCTTGTATGACTTTAAGCGGCGCGGTCTCAAGCCATAATGGCTTTCTAAGAATGTCCGCTGCAGCCATGAGCGAGCATCCTTATTGACTACAGCATACTCCTGCTGGGCCGGTTTGTCAATGGCTCCGGCGCTTTTATTTTCCGACAAAAATCGACAGACTTCGACACAGGGGGGGGGCAAGCCCCGGCAAAAATTGACAAAGCCCGCGCTGCGTGGTATGATAGGGGCAGGCGCTGCCAGATACGGTAGGCGGTTGGCACTTCCCGGAAGGGAGGTGATGCACATGGTTACATACGCCGAGCTGATCCAGATCGGTATTTTGATCGTGAGCATTTGCAGTCTGGTTTATCAGATCTGCAAACGAAAATGACCGCCCCTCGCCAAAGGAAGACGGTCATTTCGTTTGAAATTACTTATTCTTTAGGCTAACCGCTTATCGGCAGCGCCCTTCTGATTCCATTATATGCAGATCCGCCGCTTTGTCAAGCAGACAGAGCGGTTTTTCTTTCTCGATAAAAGGAAGACCGCGCCGCTCGTATGACTTTAAGCGGCGCGGTCTCAAGCCATAACGGCTTTCTAAGAATGTCCGCTGCAGCCATGAGCGAGCATCCTTATTGATTACAGCATACTCCTACCGGGCCGGTTTGTCAATGGCTCCGGCGCTTTTATTTTCCGACAAAAATCGACAGGCTTCGACACAGGGGCAAAATTTACCGGCGCTAACGCAGCACAAAGCCGCCGCCTTAGAACAGCGTCAAGGCGGCGGTTTGCTTCGATCGGCATCGGGCCGATCCTGTTTGGAAAAGAACCGTAATTTTGATAGAAACCCGTTAAGGGGGTGCAACTCCGATTCAGAGGGGGTGCATTTTGATTTTAGGGGGGTGCAGTTTAGCGTCTTGAATGTAGACACAAAAATGCGTCCACCGAAAACTCCTATTCTATCAGGTCCTTTGCTGCTCAAACGGCGATTTTTGCATCTGCGCCAAAATGCAGATGCAAAATCGCCGTTTTCCCCTTGTGGATAGACTCGGACAACCGCAAGGCAGACAAACCATGTCTTGGCAAAAATACGAAACGGGATTATAATTATAATACAAATTCAGATTATAAGGAGATGTTTATGGAAAACCGTACACTTATCCGTCGGCTGATGGTTGTTGTCAACCGTATCGACGGGATATATGAGCGGATGGCGGTCAAGCTTGGCGTAAAGGTGAATATGATATGCTTGCTCTATGCCCTTGACGACGGAAGCCCACATTCGCAAAAGCAAATCTGCGAGGATTGGATGCTTCCTCGCACCACCTTTAACACGATAACGAAAGAATGTATGGAAAAGGGCTATGTCAGACTGGAGCGAATCCCCGGAAAACGGCGGGAAATGAATATCGTTCTGACCGATTCCGGAAAAGCATACGCACGGAAATGCCTGGATGCCATTTATCGTGCAGAAGAAGAGGCGTTTGCTGCTTCCTCTGTCGATGAGGAAAGCATCGGGAATTTTGAGGATTTCTGCGAGCGGCTGAAGGATTCCTTTGGCGTATAAGCCCTCCAAGAAAGGATTTTATGCTTACCGAAAAACAAATTACCAATCACTTTGCAGACTACGAAAAGTTTGATTCCCTGTACCGTACCGCTTTCCCGAAGGAAGAGCGTGTCCCCGTCCGATTCCTTATGGGTCAAAATGGGGAAAGTGAGTTGATTGCCTGCTATGACGGAGAAGTTTTCTGCGGGTTTTATTCGACGCTGACCTTTGGGGATATCACGCACATACTTTTCATTGCCATCGTCGAGGAGCTGCGCGATCACGGGTACGGCTCGGCGCTGCTCGGGCTGATTGCCGAGCGTTATAAAGGCAACAGAATCATCCTTGATATGGAAGCAGATGTTTCCGACGCACCGAATTATGAGCAGAGAGTAAGGCGCAAAGCCTTTTACGAGAAAAACGGGTATGTCGAGTCAGGAATAGAATATGATTGGCGCGGCGTTCCGTACAAGATACTGATCAAAAACGGAAGCATCAGCGAAGCGGAGTTTGATGCCTTTTGGGATAACCTTGATGGCGTACGAAAAAGGAATCTGTAATATGTTAAAAATCAGGAAATCCGAAAAAGAAGAACTGCGGCGGCTGAACGAAATCTATAGCGCTGCGTTTGAGTCCAATCCCTGCCCCCCAAATCTGATAGAAGAGGACGAAGATGATAACGAGCCGGACATGCTTCCTGAAATTGCCATGTGCGATCCGACAAAAAACCGTTTTGAGCTTTTTGACGATAAAGGCGACTTGATCGGAGGCGCCGTGTTGGATGCAAGCGATTCTGCCATCAATGTGCTGAATCGTCTGTTTATTGCACCGGAACATCAGAAGAAAGGCTACGGTTACCCACTCCCACGAATCGGGGATGTCAAACGGCACCTCATCCGCCAACGACCGCACTTCATCGCCGATTTTCTCATAAGGAGTATTATCAGAACTCGGCTGTTTAACGATTACCCCAGCCGTTTAACGATTACAACGGCTCATACCGCTGAACCAGCCGTAAAAACGCACAAAACCCCGCCGCAGAATTGCTCTGTGGCGGGGTTCGCTTATGTGCTGAAACAGCCGAAAAGCCTTGTATCAAGCGGTTTTCGGGCATAGAAAAAGTCCACCGTAATTCTATCAAAATTACGGTGGACTTTTGGTGGAGGCGAGGGGAATCGAACCCCTGTCCGAAAACCCGTCCACAGGTCTTTCTCCGAGCGCAGACGGTCGTTTGCGTTCCCTCGGGCTGACGGCGGCCGTCAGTCTTCAGCCCTTGGTAGCTTCATGATGCATGGCACGGGCAAAGCTTACCGTACTCACGGACGCCACTGATCCACGCCTCTCTCCGGGCCGTGGCCCTCCCGGGAAAGACGGCAGCCTTAGTTAGGCCGCGTACGCGAAATTAGATTCGTCGTTTGTTTTAAGGTTGCTCGTTTTATAGAGGTCGGGCGCCTCTGCTCGCTGAACCTGCCTCAGGATCCCCGTCGAAACCTTTACGCCCCCTTATAAAATAAAATGATATTACCCGCAGTTATCTCCGTTCCTTCATGGCCCGCTCCATCTCCCGGGAAGCATCCCGCCGGGCCAGATCGTCCCGCTTGTCGTGGAGCTTTTTGCCCCGGCAAAGCCCCAGCTCCAGCTTCACCCGGGAGCCCTTGAAATAAAGGCTCAAGGGGATCAGGCTGTAGCCATCGCGCTTCACATAGCCGAAGAGCTTCAGGATCTCCCGCCGGTGCATCAGCAGCTTGCGCTTGCGCATGGGGTCCCGGTTGAAGATATTGCCCTGCTCATAGGGGGAGATGTGCATCCCGTTGACGAACAGCTCGCCGCCGTCGATGGAGCAATAGCTGTCCTTCAGGTTGACGGCCCCGGCCCGCAGGCTTTTGACCTCGGTGCCCGCCAGGGCGATGCCGCATTCATAGGTCTCCTCCACGAAATAGTCGTGCCGCGCCTTGCGGTTAACGGTGATCTGCTTGATCTTTTCCTTTTCCAAGGGGCGGCCCTCCTTTCGTTTTGGCTCATGTCTATCATACGGCAAAACGCCCCGCAGGTCAAGTTACATCTTCATTACAGTTTGCGACAGCGTTTGCAAAAACCGGCGGCAGGGGGCCTGCCGCCGTGGGATGGGGAAAACGGTTCTGTCAAAAGGGCTTGACAACAAATTAGTTTTCAGCAACAACCTTATACCAGGTTGCTCCGTCGATCGTTACTTCTTCAATCATATATCCTTCGGCTACTTTGATGCCGGTGCCCGTTTCTGCATTCCACTCATCTTGCGTTTGCCATGCGGTTCCGCAAACAGGCTTTTGATTGAACAGGCCGCCCTTAATAATGATCGTGCCGCCAAGGCCATCCGCCTGATTGGAGATGTTGAATGTCAATCCGCCATTGATTTGCTTCATAATAAATGTGCCGCCGTTGATCGTGATCTTGCCGTCCTGATTGGCATAGATCAGCTGTTCTCCGCTTTCATTTCCTTCCGTATTGTCATAAGTACCGCCATTGATCACGATGTCTGCGCCAAGATTTGCCCAAATAGCAAATTTATTGCTCATTACCGTGCCGTTGCCGTCAAGAACGATCTGTTTGGCCATATTCGGGTATTCTGCCTTGCTGAAGTAAAAGGCAGTCCAACCGCCATTATCTGCGACATCTACCGTAAAGTTTCCGTCAATGATAATCGAGGCGTTTCCGGAGGCAATGGCTTCATTTACCTCCTTCAGAGAGCTTACGACCGCAGGATACACAGCGTCCTTGTCATAGTCCGGGCCATAGCTGTCATTCTCAGAATTCAGCTGCGTGGCGTAGACAGTGACCGTGATGCCGTCCAGCGTCAGGTTCTGATAGTCATTGCCGGCGCTCTCCTGCATATGGGCCTTCAGGTAATAAACCTCGCTCATACCGCTGGGCAGCTCTCCCTCAAAGGCAGCCAGATCCACTTCCTTTTCAACAGGCGTATCAGCGCTGGTATCCATTGTGACAATAGAGAAATCAATAACATCCTTCAGGTCAAACTGATCCGTTTCGCCCTTTACGCCCTTATTGACCGTCATCTTCCACTTCAGGGCCAGATTGCCGTCGTTCTTGATCTTAAAGCCCTGGGTCAGGAAGGTCACGCCCGGCTCCCAAAGGATATTGTCGCTTCCTTCCTTGTTCTGGAAGCTCAGGTTATCAAGATGAGCACCTTCTTTGTCTACGATATCCACCTTCAGATTACCGGCCATGATCTTGTTGACCCCCGTAGTCTCCGTATCGGTAAACCAGGCGAAGGTGGAGCCGACCAGCATGGCGAAGCAGATGAGCAGCGAGGTAAAGCTCAAAAGCAGCGCGCTTTTTTGCTTTTCATGTGTTTTTTCTCCTTTACTATTATGATATTATGTCATCGGCAGTGCCGGTCACATTCGTGGAGCGCGCATTTCTGCGCTCTTTCCGT
>DHMK01000074.1:0-18066 GCA_002405755.1 Clostridiales bacterium UBA4644 | reverse complement strand
GCAGAAAAGGCCATGGCCTTTTCCCGGGCGAAGGCCCGGCGTTCTGTCTATTCCTGATTTTACGCCCTTCCGTGAGGGATTACAAGCCGTTTTTGGCAGAAAACCTGCGTTTTCCCAAAATAAGCGCTCCGGCGGGCAAAAAGCCCGCCGGAGGAAAGAAACGCTGCTGTTTCCCGCAGAAATTATTTCTCCACGGGGCCCATCTTCAGAGCCTTCTTGGGGCAGGCCTGGATGCAGATGCCGCACTTGACGCAGGCATCCCGGTCGATCTCCCACTTTTTCTCCGCCCGGTCCACGGTGATGGCGCCGGCGGGGCACTTTTTGGCGCAGAGGGTGCAGAAAACGCAATCGTCGCCGCAGACGACGCCCTCCTCGGCAGGCTCCTCAAAGCGCAGACACTTCTTGGGGCACTTGCTGACGCACAGGCCGCACTTGACGCACTTTTCCTCATCCAGCTTCCAGGTCTTGGTGGCCCGGTCCACGGTGATGGCGCCCTCGGGGCAGGTCTTGGCGCAGAGGGTGCAGAAGACGCAGTCGTCGCCGCAGGTGAGCTTGCCCTTGACGGTCTCCTTGACCTTGGAGCCGACCACCATCAGGTCCTTGATATCCGTGGCCACCATATGGTAGTCGCCGGTCATCTGGATGGCCTTGGTGCTGCAGAAATCCGCGCAGGTGCCGCAGAAGGTGCAGGAGGTCAGGTCGAAGGTATAGGTGATCTTCTGGCCGCCCTCCACGTCCTCAAACTGGCGGGTGATGGCCTCGGGAGAACAGACCTTGATGCACATGCCGCAGTTGACGCACTTTTCGGGGTCATAGGCGATGCGGCCCCGGTAGCCGGGCTTGGCCTCCACATTCTGCACCTTATTGGGGTACTGAACGGTGCTGGGCTTGGAGAAGAGGTTCGTGATCGCTTCTTTCAAAAACGGAAAGTTCATTTGTTCATAGCCTCCCTCTTCTGCTTCAGGATCTGAGCGGCCTTATACAGGCCCTCGATGACGGCTTCGGGCTTGGGCGTACAGCCGGCCACGGCCACGTCCACATCCACATACTTCTCCAGCGGGCCTTCCACGGAATAGCTCCCCTTGAAGACGTTGCCGGACCGGGGGCAGGAGCCCATGGAGACCACGCACTTGGGCTCCGGGACCTGCTCCAGCGTGCGGATCAGGCGGTCGCGGGACTGGCTGGTGATGGGGCCGGTGACCACGATGATATCCGCGTGACGGGGCGTTCCCGCCAGCTTGAAGCCGAAGCGCTCCGCATCGTAGCGCGGGGTCAGAACGGCCACCAGCTCGATATCACAGCCGTTGCAGGAGCCGGTATTGATGTGGTAGATCCAGGGAGATCTTGCCATGCTGTTGGCAATCAGTTTTTTGAACATATCGCTGCCTCCTTACAGACCAAACCAAACCAGCACCAGGCTGACGGCAGCCAGGCCGGTGACGAAGGTCCAGTAGAACTTGAACAGATGCTCGATCTTCAGACGCGCGGTGACCGCATGGATCAGCGTCATGCACAGCACGGTGAGAACGATGCAGATGGCCACCAGGATCAGGGCGTTGAGGGCCACGATGCCGGTGTTGATGCCGCCCAGGAACAGGCAGGTGAACAGGGAGGTCATGATGAACATCTTTATGGCGGTGTTCAGCTTGAACATGGCCAGCGGCGCGCCGCTGTATTCCACCAGGGGGCCTTCGCAGATCTCCGTCTCCGCCTCGGCCACGTCGAAGGGCTGGGTTCCCACCTCGGCGGGAATGACCAGCAGCATGGCGATGGCGGCGGGGATCAGGCTCCAGTGGACGATGCCGCAGCCCTGGGTCTGCTGCCAGAGGGTGATGTCCTGCAGGGAGAAGCACAGCGCTCCGCCGCCGACCTTTTTGGCAACGGCCAGCAGCACCAGCACCAGAGGCAGCTCATAGGACATCATGGTGACCATCTCACGGGAGATACCGATGCCGGCGAAGGGAGAGCCGGAGGCAGAGCCGCCCACGATCAGGGCCACGGCGGGGATGGTCAGCAGATAGAGGATGACGATCAGATCGGCATTGCCGCCGAAGGCGCTGTAGCCGAACACGGGGATGAACAAAGCCATGACCACCAGGCTGGCGAAGCCGACCAGGGGCGCGGCCTTATAAACGAAGGGGTTGGCCTCCTCGGGGATGATGGTCTCCTTGCCCATGAGCTTGAAGAAGTCATAGACGGGCTGGAGAATGGGGGGGCCGACGCGCTTTTGCATATGCGCCAGGACCTTGCGGTCGATACCGGCGAGCAAAAGGCCGATGACGCAGACGAACAGAAGGCCGGGGAACACCAGAATGTGGAACAGAGTCGTCAGAACAGACATGATATCAAACACTTTTACTCACCTCCTTACAGCACAAAGATGAACATGAACAGCACGATGCCGGCCGTCGCCGCAACGACCCACATGGCATAGTCGTTGACCACGCCGGAGTGCAGGCCCTCGATGACCTTGAAATAGCCCTTCCAGTCCTTCCGGAAGCCCCAGAACAGGTCAGAGCCGCCCACCTGGGAGAAGGTGCTCTTTTCGCCGCCGAAGAAGGTGGCATATTTGCCGTCCACGACCTCCTGGGAGGTGGTCTCCAAAACGCGGCCGCGGCTGGGCTTGCCGGTGATGATGACGATGCCCACGGCAGCCAGGACGATCACGAACAGGATCAGCCACAGAACGGGGTTCCACAGGCTCAGCTTGGCCGGCTCCACCAGAATATCGGAGACGCCGGCGGCAGCGGCATAGCCCTGGCCCATCATCTCATCGATGTAGTGGGTCACGCCGAAGGCGGCCTTGACGGCGGGCGTCAGCAGATACTTATTGACCTGCTCGTAGCAGACGCCGGTCAGCAGGCACAGGACAGACATGATCCACATGGGAAGGCGCATGGCGAAGGGGACCTCCTTGGCCTTGCGGCAGGTCAGCGGGGTCTGGCCGAAGAAGACGGCCTGGGTCACCTTGATGAAGGAGGCCAGCGTCATGACAGACACCACCAGCGCCACCACCGTCACCAGGGCATAGCCGATGTGGCCGGTGGTAACGGCCTTTTCATAGGTGGCCTGATAGATCATCCACTTGGATGCAAAGCCGTTGAAGGGGGGCAGGCCGGCGATGGAGAAGGCGCCCACCAGGAAGCAGATGGTGGTCTTGGGCATCCGCTTGCTCAGGCCGCCCAGCTCGTCCAGATTGGTGCTGCCGGTGGCATAGAAGACGGCGCCGGCGCACAGGAACAGCAGGCCCTTGAACAGGGTGTGGTTCATGGCGTGGAACAGGCCGCCCGTCAGGCCCAGCGCCGTGCCCAGGCCGGCGGCGGTGATCACATAGCCGATCTGGGAGATGGAGTGGAAGGCCAGCAGACGCTTGAAGTCATGCTGCGAAAGCGCCATGGTAACGCCCACGAACATGGTCACCGTGCCGATGATGGTCAGCAGGGTCTGCACCGCGGTGGAATCCATGGAGCGGAAGATGATGTAAAGCAGACGGATCATGCCGTAGACGCCGGCCTTGTTCACCATACCGGAGAACATCATGGAGACAGAGGCGGGGGCCACGGTGTAGGAATCGGCGGCAGGGGTGTGGAAGGGCACCAGATAGGCCTTCACGCCGAAGCCGGCCACCAGCATGCCCAGCGCCAGCGTCGTGGTGGGGGTATGGGTGGTGGAAAGGATGGAGGAGAGCTGCGCCATGTTCAGCGTGTGGCACTGGGCATAGAGCAGGGTGATGCCGAAGAGGGTGAAGGAGGAGCCCATGGAGCCGATGACCAGATATTTGAAGCTGGCCTCCAGAGCGCCCTTCTGCCGGCTGCGGAAGGCAGCCAGAGCCACGCAGGCGAAGGTCATGATCTCGATCATGACGAACATATTGAAGATATCGCCGGTGAGCACAAGACCCAGCACAGAGCCGGAGAGCATCAGATACAGGGTGTAGTAGTGGCCCAGATGATGGTCCCGCTCCATATACTTCAGCGAATAGATGCCGGAGAACAGGAAGGTGGAGACCACCAGCAGAGCGAAGAACAGGTTCAGCTGGTCGATCTCATAGCCGATGCCGATGGCATAGCCGTTGACCGGCTCCCAGCCGCCCATCCAGTAGGAGATCACCTGGCCGTCGATCATGACGGGCTTGATCAAAGCGACGATCTCCGCAAAGGCGATGGCTGCTGCGCCAACGGCCAGGATGTTCCGGACGGTCTTGTTCTTGGAGCCGAAGATCTCCACAAGGAACGCGCCCAGAAACAGGCCCATGACGGCCATCGCGGGGAAATGTTCATAACCAATCATCCGCGGAGCCTCCTTATTTCATCAGCATTGGTGGTGTGATACTGCTGGTAGAGCTTGATGACCAGAGAAAGGGCCATGGCGTCCACGCAGGCGCCGATGACGATGCTGGTCAGGGTCAGGGCCTGGGGAACGGGGTCCACGAAATACATTCCGGCGGTCAGCTCAGAGCCGAAGATGGGCGCGGTGCCGCCCTCATTGTAGCCGATGCTCACGATCAGCAGGTTGATGCCGTAGTCCACGATGCCCATGCCCAGGACGATCTTGATCAGGTTCTTCTTGAACAGGATCGCATAAAGGCCCAGGGAGATGAGGATGGCGGCGGCGATGTAGTTGACGATCATCATTTGGCTTGCCCTCCTTCTTCTTCCGCTTCGTCGTCGCTGCCGGCGGCCAGCAGGCCCAGCATGAGCAGCAGCAGGAAGCCGACGCCGGTGAGGACCTTATAGCCCACGGCCCAGCTCATGAAGGTGATGGTACCGGCAGAGACCAGATCGCCCACGTTGCCGATATCATAAAACACATTGGTGCAGAAATTGAAGCCCATCACCAGGCCGCAGGCGCCCAGCAGAACATAGAGCGTCGCGCCGATGGCCTCGTTGATGCGCAGGACCTCGCCGTTGATGGCGCCGGAGGTGGTCTTGTAGCCATAGCCCAGATAGAGCAGCAGCGCGGCAGACGCCACGATGACGCCGCCCTGGAAGCCGCCGCCGGGGCTGACGGTGCCGAACAGGATCACATAAATGCCGAACACGATGGCGAAGGGGAGCAGGGCGTCTGCGCCGCACTTCAGGATGATGTTCTTCTCCTGGATTCCGCTTTTCAGTTTCATTGATCCTTGCCCTCCTTTTTGCCGTGCTTGCCGGAGCTGAGGATCACATAGGAGCCGGCGATGGCCGTCAGCAGGATGAAGGATTCACCCAGCGTATCGTAGCCACGGTAGTCAAACACGATGGGAGCCACGTCGTTGGCCGCCATGGTCTGCTGCAGGTTGGTGTCGATGATGATGCCGGCGATGCCGTTGGGATCGGTATACTCCGGATCGGAGGTATAGCCGTCAGGATCCGCCTGCAGCTGGCTCACGTCCGTCCGGCCGGTGTAGGTGGGGCCGAGCTTGTAGGTGTCCTGCAGAACGACCACGCAGGTCACCAGCATGACCACCACCGCGAGGATGCCGATGAGCTGTTTCGCTTTCATTTCTCTTCGTCCTCCTTCGGGGTAGTCTTCTTGATGGCGATGATAAAGATGGCGGTCCCCAGCACCGCGCCCACGGCGGCCTCGGAGATGGCCACATCGGGAGCATGGAGCAGGATGAACTCCAGCGACGCAAACGCGCCGGTCACGCCCAGGGCGATCACGGAGGACAGCGGCTTTTCAAAGGCCACGGCCAGCACGGCGGAGACCACCATGCCCACGATCACCAGCGTATTCAGGGAAAACAGAGCACTCAGCATCATTCCATATCCTCCCCATACTTGTCGCAGACAGACTTCTCATCCATCTTCACGCCGTGATGATACGCGCCCTTGGCGATGGCGTGGCCGGAGATGGGAGAGGTCAGCAGATAAAACAGCCCCAGGATCAGGAGCTTGATGAACATCTCGTAATTATGCAGGTCGTTGATGGCGTAGCACGCGCCGCCGATGATAACGCCCAGCATGCCCAGGGTGCTGATGTTGGTGCTGGACTGCATCCGGCAGTAGGCGTCCGGCATGCGCAGCATGCCCACCACGCCGGCCAGAGCGAAGAAGATGCTCAGGGCCATGAAGAAATCGATCACATATCTCATAGTTTGCCCTCCAGATACCGGGCGATCATGGTGGAACCCACAAAGCCCAGCACCGCAGTGATCAGGGCGATATCCAGGTAGATGCCCCGGCCGGAATACAGAGCGAAGCACACCAGCGCCATATCGGTAAGAATATCCATACTGTCTGCGCACACCGCACGGTCTGCAACGCTGGGGCCCTTGATGAGCCGGTAGGTCAGAAGCAGCGCCAGCGCGATGAAGCAGATGCCAAACCAAAGCAGTTCGTTCATTCCCAGATCCTCCTTACCCACTTTTCCAGGGTGCCCTTGATGGCGTCGCCGGCCTCCTGATTGTCCTGGGTCGCCACATCGATCCAGTGGATGTAGTAATTCAGCTGTCCGTCCTCTTCAGCGGTGGCCATGGTGATGGTGCCGGGGGTCAGGGTGATGGAATTGGCCAGCATGGACTGGGCATATTCCTCCTTCAGATCCACGGGGACCTTCACGATGCCGGGGTTGATGGGCAGCTTGGGGTTCAGAGCCCGCTTGGCCACGTCCCAGTTGGCCTTCAGCAGCTCCCACAGGAACACGGGCAGCACATAGACCAGGAGCTTGACCAGACGAACGGGGTTCCAGAGATAAAACGGGGACTTGTGGATGAAAAACCGTGCCGCGAACAGCGCGGTAGCCAGGCTGACGATCGCGCCTGCGATCAGGACCTGGGCGCTTGGATTGCCAGCGAACAGCTGTGCCAGCTGTCCCGTCACCACCAGCCAGAAAAGATAACAGATCACGCTGGTGGAGAGGACTGCCGGAATGGTTGCCTTTTTCAAAGGAACGCCTCCCTTTCCAAAATATTACGAATGAATTGTTTGGCTGATCTTATCGCTCAGCCAGCGGATAAACGCGTCCTCGCCCTCCCGGGTCCGGGTGGAAACGCGGAAGACCTGCACATGGGCGTTCAGATCCCGGGCGTTTTGCTCCACCCGCCCGTCGTCAAAGTCGAAATACGGCTTCATGTCGTATTTGTTCATGACCAGGGCGTCGGTGGTGGCAAACATCAGCGGATATTTCTCCACCTTGTCGTCGCCCTCGGGAACGCTGAGGATGGCCACGCGAAAGCTCTCGCCGATGTTGAACTCCGCGGGGCACACCAGATTTCCGATGTTCTCCACCAGCAGCACGTCCAGGCTGTCCAGGTCGAACATGGAAAGCATATGCTGGATCGACATGGCCTCGATATGGCAGGCGCCGTCGGTCTGGAGCTGCACCACCGGGATGCCCATGGCGTAGATCTTGTCCGCGTCGATCTGCCCGGCGATATCGCCCTCGATGACGCCGATGCGGTAGGTTTCCCGCAGGGACTCGATGATCCGGGTGATCAGGCTGGTCTTTCCCGCGCCGGGCGAGCCCATCACGTTGATCATACAGACCTTCTTTTCTGCCAGCGTCTCCCGGACCTGACGGCTCACGTCCTCGTTCCAGGCCAGGATCTGCTTTACGACCTTGATCTCCATCATTCCGCCTCCAGACTGTCTACATAATATTCTCTGCCGGAAAGGAGCTTCAGCTCCCCGCTGCCGCACTGGGGACAGCGGATCTTTTTCCGGTCGATCCCGCCCTCGTAGCCGCAGTCTCTGCAGCGGACGGTGACGGGGATCTTTTCCACCCGGAGCCTTGCGCCCTGGGCGATGCTCCCCTGGCTCACAATATCGAAATAATACTGGATGCACTCGGGGATCACGCCGGAGAGTTCGCCGATCTTCAGGCGGATCTCCAGGATCTTCTTTGCGCCCTGAGCCTGCGCCGCAGGGACCGCCGCTTCCATGATCCCTTCGGTAATGGCCATTTCATGCATCGCGGTTTACCGGTCCATGCAGGAGAAGCAGGGGTCGATGCTGGCGATGATCAGGCCCGCGTCTGCCACGGAATTGCCCTTGAGCATGGTGGGGACGGTGGGAGCGTTGCGGAAGGTGGGCACATGGATGGACAGACGCTTATTGGTCTCGCCGCCGTCGGTAACGACCTTATAGGTCAGCTGGCCGCGGGGCGCCTCGTGGCGGATCATATATTCACCGGCGGGGATCTTGGGGATCTTGTTGCCCAGGTTCACAGGGCCCTTGGGCAGCTTATCCAGCGCCTGGCGGATGATGGAGATGCTGGAGAAGTTCTCCAGAACGCGGATGACCACCCGGGAGAACACGTCGCAGCTGGGCCAGACGGCCACGTCGAAGTCGAAATCCTCATAGCTGCTGTAGGGCGCGTCCTTGCGCACGTCCATGGCCAGGTTGGAGGCTCTGGCGTGGGGGCCGACGGCGCCGATGCGCAGCGCATCCTCCGTAGTGAGAACGCCCACGCCCTGGGTGCGCAGGGCCACGGTCTTGTCGTTCAGCAGGATATCCTTCAGGCGCAGCATGGACTGCTCGATCTTGTCCAGCATATCCCGCAGGTCCTGGATCTGGGTGTCGGTGATGTCCCGGCGGGAGCCGCCGAAGGTGACGATGCCGTAGTTGACCCGGTTGCCCGTCAGCTCCTCCAGCATGTCCATGATGGCCTCACGGTCGTCCCAGGTGTGCATGAACAGGCTGTCGTGGCCCACCAGATGCAGGGCGATGCCCAGCCACAGATAGTGGGAATGCAGGCGCTCCAGCTCCTCCACGATCACGCGCATATACTGGCCGCGCTTGGGGACCTGGACGCCGGCGATCTCCTCCAGACACAGGGCATAGGCCAGGGCGTGGGAATGGGAACAGATGCCGCAGACGCGCTCCACCAGTGTGATGGTCTGGATGAAGTTCTTCTGCATGGCCAGCTTCTCGATGCCGCGGTGGTTATAGCCGATGAATACCTCTGCGGACTTGATCTCCTCGCCCTCGGTATAGAGCCTTGCGTGGACCGGCTCCTCCAGCGCGGGATGATAGGGTCCGATGGGGACGATATAGCTCATTTCGCTTCCTCCTTGCCTTGCATATTGTCGATCAGTTCCTTCATGGGAGTCACCAGAATGTGGCCCTGATCGGTGAGCATGGTATCGGGCATGAAGAGCCGCTTGGAGGTATCGACGCCCTCAAAGGTGACCTCCATCAGCTCCATCAGCTCCCGCTCCGGCCATTCCGCGCCCAGGTCGTAGATCCCGGAGATGGAGGGAAGCACGCTCTCTCCGTCCACCGTGTAGGACTCGATGCCGCTGCCCACCGTATACTCGTAGGAAACGTTGGGCTTGCCCTGGTCGTTGATAAAGCCGTGGATCATGGCCAGAGGAACGCCCGCCGCCCGCATCTTCTGCGCGATGGGAACGATCTGGTCCTTGGTGATGCTGATTTTCTTGTATTCCTGCATTGTTCCACCTCTCATCGTGTATTTTTTGTTTTTCTAATTTATATCATATGCCTTCGCATGGGATAACACTAACAAATGCGGGGCAGCTGCGCGCCCGCCAGCTTGGCTGCGATGCGCGTTCCGCCCAGGGCCGTGCGCACGGCCACTCTCCCGGGCCACTGCTCGCCCACCGTGCCGATGACGGCGGCGTTTTCTCCCTCGGGCAGCCCGCGCAGAAGCGCCAGCGCCTCCTCCGCCCGCTCCGGGGCCACCACGGCCAGCAGCTTGCCCTCGTTGGCGCAGTAAAGGGGATCCAGCCCCAGGATATCGCAGGCGCTGGCCACGGCGGGCCGGACGGGGATGTCCGCCTCCTCCAGCAGGATGGAAAGCGCCGTCCCCTCCACAAACTCGCACAGGGTGGTGGCCACGCCGCCCCGGGTGGGATCCCGCAGGACCCGCAGCCCGCTCCCCAGCTGCCGCAGCGCGGCGCACAGCCGGTGCAGCGGCGCGCAGTCGGACTTCAGCTCGCCCCGGACCAGATTCTGATTCCGCGCCAGCATGACGGCGGCGCCGTGGTCGCCCACCGTGCCGGAGACCAGCACCCGGTCGCCGGGACGGATGGCCCGGGGGCTCAGCCCCGGATGCCGCAGCACGCCGATGCCGGCGGTGTTGATATAGATCCCGTCGCCCCGGCCCTTTTCCACCACCTTGGTGTCGCCGGTGACGATACACACGCCCGCCTCCTTCGCGGCCTTCGCCACGGAGGAAAGGATCTGCTCCAGCTGGGCCGCGGGCAGGCCCTCCTCGATGATCAGCGCCAGCGAGAGCCACTTCGGTTCGCCGCCGCTCATGCAGATGTCGTTCACCGTTCCGCAGACGGCCAGCTTGCCGATGTCGCCGCCGGGGAAAAAGCGCGGACTGACCACAAAGCTGTCGGTGGAGAAGACCAGCTCCTCCCCGCCGGGGACCACCGCGCCGTCGCCCAGCTGACGAAGGGCCGGGTTGTCCAGCTGGGGCAGGATCAGCTTCTCGATGAGCGAAGCGGTCTTTTTGCCGCCGCTGCCATAATCCAGCGTAATGAGCTCTTCCATACTACCTCTTCTTTACAGATGATATTTATACGCCGCGGCGCAGGCGCCCTCGCCGGACACCATACACGGCCCCACCGGCTCCTCCGGCAGACAGACCGTCCCGAACAGCGGACACGCTTCCGGGGCCAGCTTGCCCTGGATGACCTCTCCGCAGCGGCAGGGCAGCGCCGTCTCCGCCGGCTTTGGCTTCAGACCGAAGCGCCGCTCCGCGTCCAGGTCCGCATAATCCGGCCGCAGACCGAGGCCGCTCTCCGGGATGGACCCAAGCCCCCGCCAGAGATCGTCTCTGGGGCAGAAGACCTGCTCCATCACCTGTCGGGCCAGCGGATTGCCCTCCGGGCGCACGGCCTGGGGATACGCGTTTTCCAGCCGGGGCCTTTTCTGCTCCAGCTGGGCCAGCAGCAGGTCGATGGCCGTCAGGATCTCCTCCGGCACAAAGCCCGCGATCACCGCCGGCATGGAATATTGCTCCGGCAGGAAGCGGAAGCCCGCCTCCCCCAGAATGGTGGCCACATGGCCCGGGCAGAGAAAGCCCTGCACATTGAACTCCGGGTCTGCCATCAGCGCCCGCAGCGCCGGCTCCACCCGCTTGAGCATGGATAATACGGTAAAATTGGGGATCCTCTGCCGCCGCGCCTCCCGGAGGGCGATGGCCGTCCCCGGGGCGGTGGTCTCAAAGCCCGCCCCCAGAAACACGATCTGCCTTTCCGGCATGGCCTGGGCCAGCGCCAGCGCGTCCAGCGGGGAATAGACGATCTCCACCTGCGCGCCCAGCGCCTTCCGGCGGTTCAGGTTGTCTCCCTGCCGGCTGCCGGGAACGCGCATCAGGTCGCCATAGGTGCAGAGCACCACATCCGGCTCCATGGCCAGGGCAAGATAGCAGTCGATGACCTCCGGCGGCGTGACGCACACCGGACAGCCCGGCCCGGAAAGCAGCCGGACGCCCTCCGGCAGCAGAGAGCGGATGCCGCTCTTCGCGATGGCCATGGTATGGGTCCCGCAGACCTCCATCAGGTTCACCCGGCCCGCCCTGCGGCGGCGGATGCGCTCCAGAATGGCCTCAGCTCCTTCTTGCCGCTTCATAGACCTCCTGCAGGGCCGCCTCCACCTCCCGTGCGGCGGCCAGATCCTTCTCTGCCTGCTCCGGGCTCAGCCGCTCGATGGCAAAGCCCGCGTGGACCATAACATGATCGCCCACCTTCGGCTCCGGGATAAAGTCCACCCGGATGCTCCGCCGGACGCCGTCCCGCGCGCCCACGGCTTCGTTGCCGGAGATCTCAACAAGCTCCAGCGGTATGGCAAGACACATGGTGCTTTCCGCTCCTTTCCGCAATGGCCGCCTGCCCGAAGGAGACGCCCTCGTCGTTGGTGGAGACTCTGCTGTGGTGATACACGGCAAAGCCCGCCTGCTGCAGCAGCGCCGGCAGGCGGCGCAGCAGGATCCTGTTCTGGAAGGTGCCGCCGGAGAGGACGACTCTGTCCAGCCCGGTCTCGGCACGGATCTGCTCGCAGAGCTTCAGCGCCATATCCGCCAGCGTGTTCAAAAACGCCTGTGCGCTCTGGCCGGCGGGCTTTCCCTGCCGCCGGTCCTGGCAGAGGGCGCGAAGCATGGGACGGAAGTCCAGCCGCAGCAGGCCGTCCTCCCGGAGGATCTCATAGGGATAGACCGTCTCGCAGGACTCCGCCGCCGTCTCCAGCAAAATCGCGCCCTGACCCTCATAGCTGGCCTGCTGCCGGATGTCCAGCAGGGCGCACACGCCGTCAAACAATCGGCCCATGCTGGTGCAGACGGGGCTGTTCAGCCCGCTTTGCAGCAGCGTCCGGACCAGCTCCACCTGCTCCGCCGGAAAAAACGCGCCGGGATCCTCTCCCGCGTCCTCCAGCAGGGAGATGGCCGTCCGCCAGAGCTCCTTGGTGACCCGGTCGCCGCCCGGCAGGGCAAAGGGCCGCAGAGAGCCGGCCCGGGCAAAGCCCTCGTAGCCGCCGGTGAGGAATTCTCCGCCCCAGACGGTGCCGTCGGCGCCGTAGCCGGTGCCGTCCCAGACGACGCCGATGCATTCTCCCTCCAGCCCGTTGTCCGCCATGCAGGAGGCCATATGGGCCCAGTGATGCTGGATGCGCAGCAGGGGGATGCCTTCCTCCGCCGCCCGCTCCTCGGCATATTCCGTGGAGAGATAATCCGGGTGCAGGTCGCAGGCGATGAGGGTGGGATGGATGTCGAACATATGGGAAAAATGGCGGATCTGATCCTGATAGTTCTCATAGGTCTCCAGATTTTTCAGATCGCCGATGTGTTGGCTCTGGAATACATAGCGCCCCTTGGTCAGGCTGAAGCTGGCCTTCTGCTCCGCGCCGCAGGCCAGAAGCTGGCCCTCCGCTCCCGCCAGGGAAAGGGGGAAGGGGGCATAGCCCCGGCTGCGCCGGACGGGATATTCCTTTCCGTCCACCACCCACAAAAGCGAATCGTCGCAGCGGGTGTGGATCTCCCGGTTGTGCAGCAGGAAGAAATCCGCAATGCCGGAAAGCTCCCGCAGGGCCTGCTCGTTTTTATAGAGGATGGGCATATCCGAGAGGTTGGCGGAGGTCATGATCAGGCTGTCCAGTCCGCCGGAAAGCAGCAGATAGTGCAGCGGCGTATAGGGCAGCATGACGCCCACATAGCCGTTGTCGCTGATGTGGGGCAGGCTGCCCCGTTCCTTCTTTTCCAGAAGGACGATGGGCCGGCGGAAGCTCTCCAGAACGGTCTGCTCCTCCGGGGTGATCCGGCAGAAGCGGCGGGCCGCCTCCGCGTCCCGGCACATGATGGCAAAGGGCTTTTCGTCCCGGTGCTTTTTCCGGCGCAGGGTCATGGCCGCCTCCGGCAGATCGCAGCGGCAGGCCAGATGGATGCCGCCCAGGCCCTTCACCGCCACCAGCTTTCCCTCCGTCAGGGCCTGGATGGCCTTTTCGATGGGGTCGCCCTCCACGGGTCTTCCCGCCCCGTCCAGCAGAAACACATGGGGGCCGCACACCGGGCAGCAGTCCGGCTGGGCATGGTAGCGCCGGTCGGTGATGGTCTTATATTCCGCCTCGCAGTCGGGACACATGGGAAACACGCCCATGGTGGTCTTGCAGCGGTCGTAGGGCACATCCTTGATGATGGTAAAGCGCGGGCCGCAGTTGGTGCAGTTGATGAAGGGATAGCGATAGCGCCGGTCCGCCGGGTCAAACAGCTCCCGCAGGCAGTCCTCACAGATGCCCACGTCCGGCGAGATCAGCGTGTTGCGCTCCTGCAGCGCCTTGCTCTGGCGGATCTCAAAGCCCTGATAGCCCATAAGCTCCGAATAGAACGCCGTGTGCACCGATTCGATGACGGCCAGCTTGGGCGTCTTGGTGCGCAGGTCGGAAAGAAAGCGCTGAACGGAGGTCTCCTCCCCCTCCAGCTCGATCTCCGCGCCCTCGGAGGTGTTGCGGATCCAGCCGGAAAGGGCCTCTCCGGTGATCAGCTTATGAATAAAGGGGCGAAAGCCCACGCCCTGAACGATGCCGTTGACCTGAACATTTGCGCGAATGACTGCCATGTGAAAAAAGACTCCCGTTCTGAAAATGGCCCCAATGCGACCATTCTAATTACACTATCCGTTATACCCTGTATCATACTGCATTTTTCCCAAAAGCGCAATGAAAAATTCAGTAATTGTTCATAATTCCCTTTGGTTTTACTGTTTTTAACAAAAACCGCAGATATGTTTTGTCGAATTTGCGCATTTCCCCGACAAATGCGGGAAAAAAGGCCGGCAGAACGAACCGATCGCTCTGCCGGGCTGTATGGATATGCAAAATGGCCTTATTTTTTCCGGTATTTCGGGTCGTCGAAGTCCATAACGGGGCGGCCCTCCGCGCTGTCCTGCACGTAGACGGTGTTGGTCTCGAGAAAGGCCAGCTGCATGGCGAAGGCCTTTGCCTCCTGAAGGTCGTCGGTCTCAAAAAACTGCCGGAAGCCGGGCCGGCCCGGAGTCTTATCGTCGCACATGATCTGAAAACGCATCGCTTCCCCTCCCTTCTTACCTTTGCCGCTGCAGCAGCAGACGTCCCGCCGGCGCGCCGGTGGGCCGGTTGTCCCGGAGGACGATCTGTCCGTTGAGCAGCACATAGCGCAGGCCGCTGTTTTTCTGCAGGGGATCGGTGTAGGTGGCGTTGTCGCCCACGGTCTCCGGATCAAACAGCACCAGATCCGCGTCCATGCCCTCCCGCACCAGGCCCTTGCCTGCCAGACCGTAAACGGCGGCAGGCAGGGAGGTCATCTTCCGGATGGCCTCCGGCAGAGAGATCACGCCCTTTTCCCGCACATAGCGGCCCAGCACCCGGGGAAAGGCCGCGAAGGTCCGGGGATGGGCCGGCTCCGCGTCGGAATAGGAGACGCCGTCCGTCCCCACCATGGCCCGGGGCCACCGCATGACCCGCGCCACATCCTCCTCGCTCTGGGTGTGGAAGATGGCGTTGGTGCTCAGCCGGTCGGCGATGAGCAGGTCGCACTGGGTGTCGAAGGGATCCTCCCCCCGGGCCTGGGCGATCTCATTGAGCATCCGCCCGGCATACTCCGGATGGGAGACGGACCAGCCGATCATGGTATATTGAAAGCGCTCCCGGGAGGACCTTTCGCCGCAGATCACCGGCCGCAGCGTCTCCCGCTTCTGGGGAGAGAGCAGGTCCAGCAGGGCGTCCACGCCCAGGGCGTGGAGCTCGTCGGGGATGTTGGTGGAAAGGCCGGTGGACGACGCCGTATAGGGATACTGGTCGCAGAACACGTCGCAGCCCCGGGCCGCCGCCTGCTCCATCAGGGAGAGGGTCGCGGCGGTCTTGTTCCAGTTGAAAACGCCGCCGGTGGCCTTGTGGTGGGAGATGACGCAGCGGCAGCCGCTCTCCTCCGCCACCCGGAGCATCTCCGCCGTGGCCTCCACCAGCCTCGCGCTCTCGCTGCGCATATGGACGGTGAACAGACCGCCCTTTTCCGCCGCCGTCCGGGCCAGCGCGATCAGCTCCTCCGTCTCCGCGTAGCTTCCCGGCGGATAGATCAGGCCGAAGGAAAGGCCCAGCGCGCCCGCGTCCATGCTCTCCGCCAGCAGCGCCTGCATTTTGCCCAGCTCCTCCGGCGTGGGCCGGCGGTTCTCATAGCCCATGACGCAGGCCCGCAGCATGCCGTGGCCCACCAGAAAGGCGGCGTTGGCTCCCAGGGGCTTTTGCGCCAGATAGGCGAAATAATCCTTCAGCTCCAGCCGGGCCTGCAGCGCCTTTTCGTCCAGCGGCCGGCCGCCCACGCGGATGCAGTCCTCCAGATGAGCCCGGGTCATGGGCGCGGGGGATTCGCCGCACATCCCGCCCACAAAGGTGGTGATGCCCTGACCGATCACGTTCCCGCAGGCCGGATTGCGCTCCAGGCCCGTGTCCTGATGGCTGTGGGCGTCGATAAAGCCGGGACAGAGCACCAGCCCCCGTCCATCAACGATGGTCTCCGCCTCGCCCTGCAGCCGCCTGCCGATGGCGGCGATCCTTCCGCCGGAAATGCCCGCGTCGCTGAAATAGCCGGGGCCGCCGGTACCGTCCAGGATCTGCGCATCCCGGATCAGAATATCATAGCGCATATTCGCTCGCTCCTCTCTGCGATCTTTGCCCCTATTCTACACGACCGGGCGCAAAAATGCAAGAAACGGCGCTTTTTCAGCTGCGGTCGCCGGGAGAAAAGACCAGCGCCGCCAGCAGGGAAAAGGTCACGGCGGCGGCAATGCCGCCGGCAGCCGCGGTGAGCCCGCCGGTAAAGGCCCCCAGCAGCCCGCTCTCCGCCACGGCGCTTTTCACGCCCTCCGCCATGGTATAGCCAAAGCCCAGAAGCGGAACGGTGGCCCCGCAGCCCGCAAACTCCGCCACCGGCTCCCAAAGCCCCAGCGCCCCCAGCGCAACGCCCAGCACCACATAGGCGCTGAGGATCCGGGCGGGGGTCAGACGGGTGCGGTCGATGAGCGCCTGGCTCACGGCGCAGATGGCTCCGCCCACCAGAAAGGCCTTCAGCAGCATCATCCCTCCATCGCCTCCAATCGGATCAGATGACAGATCCCCGGGATGCTCTCCCCCTGATTGGCGGAGACCGGGCTCATCAGCGCCCCCGTCCCGCAGAAAAGGATCCGCCGTTTTTCGCCCCGAGCCAGCTCCGGCAGCAGCCGGCAGCAGAGCACCGCCGCAGAGCAGCCGCAGCCGGAAGCGCCTGCGTGGGCGTCCTGGGTCTCGTCATAAAGCAGCGTGCCGCAGTCCTGATACCGCGCGCCCAGCTCCACCCCGTCCTGCCGGAACAGCTGCCGCACCAGCGCCTGCCCCACCGATGCCAGATCGCCGGTATAAATGCCGTCGAAGTCCTCCGGCCGCTGGCCGCTGTCCTGAAAAAAGGTGCGCAGGGTCTCATAGGCGCTCTGGGCCATGGCGGCCCCCATGTTGGCGCTGTCGGTAACGCCGGGGTCGTAGATCCGGCCCACGGTGGCGGCGGTGACGGCGATGCGCTGCTTTTTTTGGGAAAGCACCACCGCGCCGCAGGCGGTGGCCGTCCATTGGGCGCAGGGAGGCCGCTGGCCGCCGTATTCCAGCGGATAGCGGTATTGCCGCTCGGCGGAGCAGAAGTGGGACGAAGCCAGACAAAGCCCCCGCCCGCCAAAGCCGCCGGAAAGCAGGGCGCTGCCCAGCAGCAGGCTCTCCGCCATGGTGGAGCAGGCCCCGTAAAGCCCCAGGTAGGGAACGCCCAGCGCCCGCATGGCGAAGCTGGTGGAGATACACTGGTTCAGAAGGTCGCCCCCCAGGGCGAAGCTCAGGTCTGCGGGGGAAAGCTCCGCCTTGTTCAGGGCGTGGGCGCAGGCGGTCTCCACCATTTTCCGCTCCCCCTGCTCCCAGGTCTTGCAGCCGAAGCGGTTTTCCTTCGCCGTGTAGTCAAACAGCGGGCCCAGCGGCCCCTGTCCCTCCTTGACGCCGCCGGCGGCGGCGCAGCTCTCCACCCAGACCGGCGGATCGAAAAACAGCGTGTCGCCCCGCCGCCTCATGCCGCGCCTCCCGTCAGCCAGAGGAGCAGCCCATAGATCACGCTGGCGCTGATGCCAAAGGTCAGCACCGGCCCGGCGATGGAAAACATCTTGACGCAGCTGCCCAAAACAAAGCCCTCCGTCTTGAACTCCAGGGCGGGAGCGGCGATGGAATTGGCAAAGCCTGTGATGGGGACCAGCGTCCCGGCCCCGGCGAAGCGGGCCAGCTTTTCAAACAGCCGCAGCGCCGTCAGCAAAACTCCCAGCAGGATCAGCGAGCAGGAGACCGCCGTCCCGGCGCTCTGTCCGTCCAGCCCCGCGCCCTCATAAAGCATCCGCAGCCCCTGTCCCAGGGCGCAGATGGCACCGCCCACCAGAAAGGCGGCGGGGATCGTCTTGTAAGAGGGGGAGGGGGGCGAGGCCTTTTGGTAAAGCGCGGCATATTCCTTCCGATTCAGTTTCATGATGATTCACCTCCGCTTTAGTTTTGCATAAAGCAGCGGAAATATGCGCGCTTTTGTCCCCGCCGCGCCAAAGCGAAGCCCCGCGGCAGACGCAGGGCTTGCCCCTTCGTCCCTCGTCTT
>DHMK01000053.1 GCA_002405755.1 Clostridiales bacterium UBA4644 | reverse complement strand
CAGGTCACGCCGCAGCTTCGTGACCTGGTACAGAAGCTGGAGGCATCCTCCAGAAATGCCAAGCTGTGCGGCCTTATCCTCCGTGACGGCGATCTGACGCTGGCCCTGAACACCCGGTATGTGTTTGCGGGCGTTCCGGAGGAGCTGGATCTGCGGGATATCGACGGCATCCGCAAGTGGTTCACTGCCTCGCTGACCGGTATGGGCAATCTGCTGGATCTGATAACGGAAAGCCCCGCTCTCACCGGCGCGGCAGAATAAGGAGAACGGCTATGACAGAACAAAGAGACAGACAGACCGACGCGCAGCTTGCCCAGGACCTGCGGAAGGGTGCGCTGGGCGGCGCCGGCGGCAGGCTTGTGGAGATCCTGGGCGGGATCGTCCTTGTCGTGGGCCTGGCGGCGGGCATTTCGCTTCCGGTAATCCTCGCGGGCGCGGCGCTCATCGGGTTCGGCGGATGGCTCCGGCAGAAGACCAGGGGCGCGGCCGGGCAGCGGGCTGTGGAGGCCATCCTGCCGGATGTGGTGAATGCCGCGCTGGAGCAGGTGCAGTTGGATCCCAAGCCGCGTCTTCTTGACCCGGAAGCCACCAATATCCCCCTGCCAAAGCACGACGGTTGCAGCTGCAGCGGCTATATCCGGGGGACCTACCGGGGCCTGACCGCCGAGCTGTGTACCGTCCGGCTGACGGAGAAGCACGAGCTTCAGCGGGAGGAGACCGGCCAGTGGGAGACCAACGAGACAGAGGTCTATACGGGCCAGTGGATGCTGTGCCGGCTGGAGCAGAGCTTTCCCACATGGCTGACCCTCTGGCCCCGGGGCACGATGGATCAGCTCTTCCGCAGCGGCAGCACCGTTCAGACCGGGGAGGAAGCCTTTGACAAGCGGTTCCAGCTGAGCTGCGGCGACGCGCAGGCGGCCCTCCGTATGCTGGATCCCGCCCGGATAGAGCGGCTGCTGGCGCTGGCAGATTCTTCCATGGGCAAGTTTGCCTTGAATCTTGATCCCGACGGCAGACTTTATGTCGCCGTTCATTGCGGCCGGGGCTTTTTTGATATTGGCAAGGGACGGGAAACGCCGGAGCAGCTGCGTCAGCGCTTTTCCGCCGAGCTGAAGTGGTTCACGGACATGATCGACGCCTTTCGTCCGGCGTAAGGGGAGGTGAACGCCATGCAGCTTTGGTTGGCCGCAGCGCTGCTTTTGCTGGCGCTGCTGGGGCTCTTCTTCTCCCGGCGGCTACGCAGCCCGGCACGAACGGTCTGCACCGTGGTCTGCGTCCTTTTGGCGCTGGCCTGCGCCGTTTATATCGGGCTGACGCTCCTGTTCGTGGATGCGATACAGCATCAGCCGCCCACGGCGTCCTGATATTAAAATACAGCAAAGCCGCGGAAGGATCCAAGGTCCAACCGCGGCTTTCTTTTTATTCTTCGGCGGCAGCGCGCCAGGTCTTTACTTTTTCTCCGCCAGCTCCAGCGTGCGCCGCCAGGCGGCGGAGACGGCGTCCATAACGGCGCTGCCAAAGGCGTGCTCCTCCAGCGCCTTGACGCCCTCGATGGTAGTCCCGGCGGGGCTGCAGACCTTGACCTTCAGGCTCTCCGGATGCTCGCCGGTCTCCAGCACCATTTGTGCGGAGCCAAGCGCCGTCTGTGCGGCCAGACGCAGGGCCACGTCATATTTCAGGCCGCAGCGCACGCCGCCCATGGCCATGGCGTGGATAAAGGCATAAGCATAGGCCGGGCCGCAGCCGGAGACGGCGCTGGCGGCGTCGATCTGTTTTTCGCCAAGCTCCACCAGCTGTCCGGCAGGAGCCATAGCGTCCAGAAAGGCGGTGAGCGCCGCCTCATCCCCGATATTTGCCGCCGTGTAAAGCACGACGCCTTGCCCAACCGCCACCGGTGTGTTGGGCATGATGCGGATCACGGGGCACGGCCGGCCCAGCAGCTGCTGCAGCGTCTCCATGGTGACGCCCGCCGCCATGGTCACCAGCGTGACGCTCTCCCCTTCCTCCAGCCGGCGGCAGAGGATCTCCCGGAGCTCGTCCAGCGTCGCCGGCAGCGCCTGGGGCTTCACCGCCAGAAAGATCGTCCGGCAGCACGCCGCGATCTGTCCGTTGTCTCCCGCCCGGATGCCCAGCTCCTTTGCCAGGCGCTCCGCCTTGGCAGGGGTATGGTCGGAGACCAGGATTTCTGCGGTCCTCTGCCGCATGGCGCGGATCAGGGCCGTCCCCATATTGCCCGCGCCGATGAAGCCAAACTGCACGGTCTGTTCCATTGCGTTACCTCCTGATCTGTCCGTTGCCGGTGATGATATATTTATATGTGGTCAGCTCCCGCAGGCCCATGGGGCCCCGAGCATGGAGCTTCTGGGTGGAGATGCCCATTTCACAGCCCAGGCCAAACTCCCCGCCGTCGGTAAAGCGGGTGGAAGCGTTCACATAGACGGCGGCGCTGTCCACGCCCCGGGTGAAGCGCAGCGCGCTTTCCGCGTCCTCCGTGATGATGGCTTCGCTATGATGGGTGGAATGGGCGGCGATGTGGGCGATGGCGGCGTCGGTATCCGCCACAATGGCCACCGCCAGAATATAATCCAGAAATTCCGTATCAAAATCCGCCGGACCCGCCTCCGGCAGGCCCAGAATGGCCGCGGCCCGCTTATCGCAGCGCAGCTCCACCGGGTGGGGCGCGTCCTTTCCGCAGAGCCGCCGTTGCAGCAGGGGCAAAAACCGCTCTGCCACAGCTTCATGCACCAGCAGCACCTCCGCCGCGTTGCACACGGAGGGACGGCTCGTCTTGGCGTTTTCAATGATGCTAAGCGCCATTTCCAGATCGGCGGAGGCGTCTACATACACATGGCAGATGCCCGTTCCCGTCTGGATGCAGGGGACGCTGGCCTGCTCCATGCAGGTGCGGATCAGCCCCGCGCCGCCCCGGGGGATCAGCAGATCCACATAGCCCTCCGCCTGCATCAGCTGGCGGGCGCTCTCCCGGGAGGGATCCTCCAGGATCTGGATCAGCGCAGGCTCCAGCCCGCAGGCTGCAAGCCCCTGCTGCAGCGCCTTGACGATGGCCCTGGCAGAGCGCAGCGCCTCCTTTCCGGAGCGGAGGATACACACATTGCCGGACTTCAGCGCCAGCGCCGCCGCATCAGAGGTCACATTGGGCCGGCTCTCGTAAATGATGGCCACCACGCCCATCGGGACGGCCACCTTCCGGATCAGCAGGCCGTTTTCCCGCCGGATCTCCGAAAGCACCTCGCCCACCGGGTCGGGCAGCGCCGCCACCTCCCGCAGGCCCTTTGCCATCCCGGCGATCCGCTCCGCCGAAAGCGCCAGACGGTCCAGCATCATGTTGCTGACCGTGCCCCGGGCGGCCTCCACATCCTGCCGGTTGGCCGAAAGGATCTCCTCCTGATTTTCCTCCAGCGCGTCTGCCATGCGCAGCAGCGCTTCATTTTTCTGTCCGCTCTCCAGCCAGGGCGCCCCAGCGGCGGCCTTGGCCCGCGTTAAGATCTCCTGTGTCGTCATGCTTTTTTCTCTCCCTTCGAAAGGAACCGGGTGCCGCAGGGCTTGCCCTCCACGATATCATACAGCGCGTCCGGCCGGGTACCGTTGGCGATGACCATCTCCACGCCTGCGCCGGTTGCGATCTTTGCCGCCGCCAGCTTGGTCTGCATCCCGCCGGTGCCCAGCGCCGAGCCGGCCCCCTGTGCGGCGGCCTCCAGCTCCGGCGTGACGGCCTCCACCACGGGGATCAGCTTCGCACCGGGATCCCGCTGGGGATCGGCGGTGAACAGCCCGTCGATATCGGAAAGAAGGATCAGCAGATCCGCCCCGATGGTGCTGGCCACGATGGCGCCCAGGGTGTCGTTATCGCCGATGACGATCTCGTCCACGGCGATGGTATCGTTTTCATTGATGATGGGCAGCGCCCCCAGCTCCAGCAGACGGAAAATAGTATTGTGGAAATTCTCTGCCCGCTTGGGGCTTTCGATGTCGTCTCCGGTGATGAGGATCTGGGCCACCGTATGATTATATTCCGCAAAGAGCTTGTCGTAGATATACATCAGCTCACACTGGCCCACGGCGGCAGCCGCCTGCTTGGTGGGAATGTCGGTCGGCTTTTCCTTCAGGGAGAGCTTTCCAACGCCCACGCCGATGGCGCCGGAGGAGACGATCACCAGCTCATGTCCGGCATTTTTCAGGTCGCTGAACACCTTGCAAAGATGCTCCACCCGGCGGATGTTCAAATGTCCGGACCGATGGGTCAGGGTGGAGGTTCCGATCTTGATCACGATACGCATAGGTCTTTCCTCTGTCTTGATAAAGTAATACCATATTATTATATCAGGATCCGGAAAAAAATCAACTGCCGGCCCGGGGTTTTCCCCATAAGACCGGCAGTTTTCCGTTTTTATCCGTGGTTTTCCCGCTGCGCCGCCTTATAAAGCTCCGCCTGACGCAAAAGCTCCCGCGCGCCCTCCAGCGTGGCCTGGGTCACATGGAGCCCGGCGTTCATCCGGGCGATCTCCTCTGCCCTTCCGGCCTCGTCCAGCAGGCGAACATCGGTAAAGGTGCGGCCCTGCTGGCTGTGCTTGCTCACATGATACTGCCAGTCCGCAAGACAGGATATCTGGGGCAGATGGGTGACGCACAGCACCTGGCGCTGCCGCCCGATGGCGTAAAGCTTCTCCCCTACCCGGCTGGCGGCCCGGCCGGAGACGCCGGCGTCCACCTCGTCAAAGATGGCGGTGATCTGCTGCTCTCCGGCGGAAAGGACGGTCTTCAGCGCCAGCATGATGCGGGAAAGCTCGCCGCCGGAGGCCACCTTTGCCAGCGGCTTTAGATCCTCGCCGGCGTTGGCGGAGAGCAGAAAGCGCACGCTGTCCGTGCCCCGCTTGGTGAAGCGGGTCTGGGTGTCTGACCGCAGATCCTCCACCTCCGCGCGGAAGCGGGCATTTTTCAGATCCAGCTCCTGCAGCTGCGTCTCCACCTGCCGGGAAAGCTCCTCCGCCGCAGCGCAGCGCAGGGCGTGGAGCCTGCCCGCTTCCTCATAGAGCTCCTGCCGTTTTTCCGCATAGCGGGCCTTCAGTCCGACCAGATCGCCGTCCAGCTCCGCCAGCGACGCCAGCTCCTCCTCCAGCGACGCCTGGTGGGCGGCAAGCTCGTCGGCAGAAACGCCGAAGCGGAGACACAGCCGGGAGATCAGCTCCAGCCGCTGCTCCGTTTCCTCCAGCGCCTCGGGGGCGTATTCCTGCCGGGAGAGGGCATCGGCCAGGTCGCCGGAAAGCTCCTGCGCCAGAATGACCAGCTCCTGCATCCGCTTTTCCGCCGCTTCCGCCTCCGCGCTGTATTTCGCGCTGCCCCGCAGAGCCTTTCTGGCCTGCTCCAGCAGGGCGCAGGCGCCCTCCTGCCCTTCCTGTCCGTCCAGCAACGCACAGGCCTCCGCCAGCCCGGCGACGATCCTCCCGCTGCTCTGCAGCGCCGCCCTGCGGGCAAGCAGCTCCTCCTGCTCGCCGGGCAAAACATGAGCCTCCGCCAGCCGTCCGATCTCCTCGGGCAGGATCTGCCGGCGGCGCTCCTGCTCGGCGGCGCTCATGGAGAGCGTCCGCAAACGGCGGTTCAGCTGCAGCAGGGCCTCATATTTTTCATGATACTGCGCCAGCGCCGGCTCCAGCTCGCCGAAGCGGTCCAGATAGCCGATGTGCAGCTGCTCGTTCAGCAGGTGCTGCCCGTCGTGCTGGCCGTAAATATTGATAAGATGCTCCCCCAGCGCCTTCAAAAGAGAAAGATTGGCCGGGCGGCCGTTGATCCGGCAGCTGTTGCGCCCGTCCTGCTCCATCTCCCGGCGGAGCACCAGCGTCTCCTCCAGAGGGATGTCCTGCTCCCGGAGCACCTGCTCCGCCTCCGGGCCGATCCCCTGGAACACCGCGGAGACGCAGGCCCGGCTCTCGCCGGTGCGGATCAGCTCCCGGCTGACCCGGCCGCCCAGAATGGCGCTGAGCGCATCGATGATGATGGATTTGCCCGCGCCGGTCTCGCCGGACAGCACGGAAAAGCCCGGCTCAAGCCGCAGCTCTGCCCGCTGGATCACGGCGATATTTTCGATGACAAGCTCCCGCAGCATGGCCGTTCCCTTCTGTTACGCCAGCATCTCCGCCACCATCTCGCAGAAGCGCTGGGCCTCTTCCGTGGTGCGGAGGATCACTAAAATATTATCGTCGCCGGCAAGCGTGCCCACGATATCCTTCACCTTCATGGCGTCGATGGCGGCGGCGGCAGCGTTTGCCATGCCCACCAGCGTCTTGAGCACCACCAGGTTCTGGGCCTGATCCACCTTGACCACGCATTCCCGGAAGATATTTTTCAGCCGGGTCATATGGGTGACGGAGCCGCTCTGGTCGGGGGTGGAATACTGATATCCGCCGGAATGGGAGGCCACCTTGATCAGGCGCAGCTCCTTGATGTCCCGGGAGATGGTGGCCTGGGTGGTGTTGTAGCCCCGCTGGCGCAGATGCGCGGAGAGCTCTTCCTGGGTCTTGATCTCGTTATTGCTGATGATCTCGAGGATGGCTGCCTGTCGCTTAAATTTCATCGTTCTGACCTCGCATTCGTTAATTTTTTGCGGATGATCTCATAAAACCCCTGCCCCTTGATGCGCAGGAGGGAAAAGGTCCGTTGGGATTTGCGGAGGATGACCCGGTCGCCGTCCTTCAGCTGATAATCCTCCCCGTCCGGCGAGAGAAAGACCTGCCGTCCGTCGCAGTCCGGCGTGACCACCACCTCGCTGCCGGCGCTGATAACGAAGGATTTTACCGAAAGGGAATGGGGGCAGATGGGCGTGACCACCAGACAGTCGCTGGAGGGGGCCAGCACCGGCCCGCCTGCAGCCAGCGAATAGGCGGTGGAGCCGGTGGGCGT
>DHMK01000088.1:1118-24592 GCA_002405755.1 Clostridiales bacterium UBA4644 | reverse complement strand
ACCATCCAGATCGATATGCTGCTGGCCCAGCGCTTCGGCATGTATTATATCGATGAAAACGGCGAAAAGGCCCTGCCCTATATCATTCACCGCACTTCCTTGGGCTGCTATGAGCGGACGCTGGCCTATCTGATCGAGACCTATGCCGGCGCGCTGCCCACCTGGATGGCGCCGGAGCAGGTGCGCTTCCTCTCCGTTACCGACCGGGCCAACGGCTATTGCCGGGAGCAGGCCGCGGCGCTGAAGGCGCTGGGCTTCCGCGTTACCGTGGACGACCGCAACGAGAAGATCGGCAAGAAGATCCGCGACGCCCAGATGGAAAAGATCCCCTATATGCTCATCGTGGGCGACCGGGATGTGGAAAACGGCACCGTCTCTCCCCGCCACCGGGCCGACGGCGACCTGGGCGCCATGCCCATGGAGCAGTTTACCGCGCTGCTGAAGGGCGTTGTGGACGGCAAGGAAAAGAAATAACCAAATTTTTTCGGCAAAAGGCCTCCGCTGTGGGGCTTTTTGCTTTTTTACGATTTTATCCCGCCGGACCTTGCAATCACGCATGCACGCAGAGGGCTAAAATAACGGCGTAAGCAGTCCCCTGAAAAAGGCCATGGCCTTTTTCTGCGCTCTCCGAATGTGACCGGCTCTGCCGATGATATAAAACAAAAATAACAGTAAAGGAGAAAAAACACAGGAAAAGCAAAAAAGCGCGCTGCTTTTGAGCTTCACCTCGCTGCTCATCTGCTTCGCCATGCTGGCCGGCTCCACCTTCGCCTGGTTCACCGATACGGCGACGACGGGGGTGAACAAGATCACCTCCGGTAACCTCCATGAGATCCAGAACAAGGATAATCAAAAAATCGAGACGCTGGAATGGGTCACCAAAGAAGGCGCGGCTATCGTCGATCAGGACAAGATCCTCTGGGAGCCGGGCTGCACCTATCTGCTGACACCCTTCAAGATCGTCAACACCGGCAATCTGGCCCTCAAGTATAAGATCGTCATCACCGGTCCGGACGGCGATTCTCCGCTGCTGGATGTGATCGAGTTTACTTATAAGGGTAAAGATGGAAACGCGGTTGACATCAACGCCGAGGGCCATATGACCCCCGTCGGCACGGATGGCGCAGCCACCGCGCTGATCACCGTTTCCGCGCATATGGACAAAGCCGCGGGCAACGATTATCAGGACAAGACGCTGGAGAATGTGAAGTTCACCGTCTACGCTACGCAGGATACCGTGGAGAACGACAGCTATGGGCCGACTTACGATAAGGACGCCACCTATTATCCCGTTCTCGACGCGGACGGCCTGAAGGACGCGCTGGTCAATGGCGGGAATATCACGATTGCCGGTGACTTTACCGGGGATGCCACAAAGACGGAGCAGGGTGATCGGCTGACGATCAAAACTCCCACTACGCTGAATTTTGAGGGCGTATACACCGTTCCCGGTTCGCTGGAAGATTCCAACAACTGGGCGGCGCTGTATATTACCGATGAGACCACGATCAATGCGATTGACGGCGCCGGTATCATTTGCGAAGACAAGACGGACAGCTCTGCGACCTACATTGGCGGCCCGTTTGTTGCAGATGTGAATGCACCTGATAAGACTGTTACAGTCAATGGCGGCACCTACTATGGCGGCGGCACTACATTCCAAGTTACAAAGGGAACTTTGGTTGTTAACGGCGGATTCTTTAAGTGCGCTCCTGATATCGGTACTAATGACTACAGGTATCTGCTGAACTGCTATGATGCCAACCACAAAAACAGCAGCGCCAAGATCATCGTCAAGGGCGGCACCTTTGTGAATTACGATCCTTCTCACAGCGACAGCGAGAATCCGCAGGCCAACTTCGTCGCCGAGGGCTATTCCGTGATCTCCGAGCAGCACGGCGAAGATACCTGGTATACTGTGGTCAGAGCAGCTGACAGTGCGACTGCACTGCAGGAAGCGATCAAAGAGGGCGCTCCCTATATCCAGTTGACGAAAAATGTTGATGTTACCGAGGCGCTCACCTTCGAAAATGAGACCACCATCGACTTGAATGATAAGACGCTGAGCAGCAGCATGGAGAGTGGCTATTCGCTGGTGTTGAAGGGCGATACGGTTATTAAGAACGGCACTTATCAGGGAAACGGAACGGCTCGCGGCATTGCTGCTTATGGTAATTTGACACTGGAGAGCGTGAAGGTCGATGTTGCGGGACAAGTTGGCGTTGCATGCAGCGAGAACAATTGCACATACAACATTCAGGATTCCGAGATCAAAGGCGATTATGCGCTTGCCAATTTTGCAAATAATGCCACGGTCACGATTCAGGACAGCACGCTGGAGGGCAAAACCTGCGGACTGTATCATAACGGTTCTAATTCTGGCCTGAACCTGAATGTGACTGATACAAAAATCAATGGCGGCAACGATGGTGAAGACGCGACGGGCGTGTATATTTCCGGCTCCACGGTCACTGTGGCAGCAGGCGGTTATCAGCAGGCGACCTTTACGAACTGCAGTATTGAGGGGGCTACAGCGGTGGAAGTCAAGCATAGCGATGTGAAGCTTACTGACTGCACGCTCACAGCTACTGGCGATCCGACAGATTATACGCAAAACAATAACGGCAGTACAGCTGTAGGTTACTGCTTTGCTACCACCAGCAACAGCAAGGATGGGAAGATCGACCCGAGCAGCGGAACCATCGAATTTGAAAACTGCACCTTCGTTCCTAAGGTTTCCGGCTGCGAGGTGTTCAATTCTTATGCCGATGCAAGCGGCAATCAGGGCGCGACGATCAAGGGATATGATAATAGCAAAATTCTCTATCCCAACAAACTGACTCCCAACTCCTGATTTTGACACAAATAAAAAGAGCACGGCTTCGGCCGTGCTCTTTCTTTGTTTATTACCGGGGCTTTGTTACGGCAGCACCACGTCATACGCATCCAGAATGGCCTGATCGATGCCCATGCGGACGGTGAGCTGGGGGTCTACGATCTGGCAGACGGACAGGTCGCCCTTGAGGCTCAGCAGCATGGCGCAGTCGTAAACGTCCATGTCCGTCACCTGCTGCAAAAACTTCAGCATGGCCCGGGAAGCCTTGCGGGAGGCCTGATCCAGCGTGTTTGCGCTCTGGATGGAATAAAACCGGCCCCGGCAGGAGAGGGCGGGCGTGGGCATGGGGAAGCCCTTGACCACCTCCACGGTGACGGTGACCTTTCCGCCGGTCTCCAGACCGCAGATCATCACCTCGCCGTCGCCCATCAGGGCATGGAGGTCGCCCATGGAAAGCAGCGCGCCGGGCACGTTTACCGGCAGGTAAAGAGTGGAGCCGGCAACGATCTTGTTGCAGTCCATATTGCCGCCGTGGGAGCCGGGGGTGTGGGTCATGACGGTGTCCTCCGCCGGAGCGGTGCCGATGACGCCGATCATGGTGTCGATGGGGAAGCGCAGCTTATCGTTGAACTGGATCATGTCCCCGGAGGTGTCGAACTGGCGCACCTTGCGGTATTCCACCAGATCGTTGAAGGCGCCGCCGGTGATGGAGGCCCGCATCAGGCCGGTGGGGTTGATGGTGATCTGGTCGATGTGGACCTTGAGCACGTCGCCGGGCGCTGCGCCCTCGATATAGAGGGGGCCGGTGGCGGGATTTTCCAGCGCCTTTTCCGGCTCGGTGACGGAGCCGTCGCCGTGGAGCCGGTCGTCGTAGCAGTCCCGGGTCTCAAAGCAGACGGTGTCGCCGCTTTTGGCGATGGCGATGGGGTCGTTGTGGGGGCTCATGTTGTTGGTGACGAATTTTTTGCTCAGCATCAGCATAGGTGGGTTCCCTTCCTTTTTGATTTTATTGATCCCGCTTCCGGTCGCATTTGGCCTGGAAGCGCGCGCCGTCGACGATAAAGCGCTGGTGGCTGCCCCGGCCGATGAAGCCGGCGCTGTCGCTGGCCTCCACGGAGAAGGTCAGGCAGCGGCTGTCTGCGGCCTCCAGCCGGCAGCGGACGGTCACCTCATTGCCCACCGGCGTTGGGGCCTCATGGGTAACGTTCACCTGGGTGCCAACGGTGGTAAAGCCCGGCTCCAGCGCAGGCTGGACGCATTCCAGGCAGCATTCCTCCATCCATGCGATCATCACCGGCGTTGCCAAAACGGCCAGACTGCCGCTTTTCATGGCGCTGGCGGTGTTTTCCGGGGCCACACGATGGGTCATTACATGGGTCTTTCCGATCTCAAGCATAAGCTTCTCCTTCCTTTGAACGGTCAAAACAAACAGTCATAAGCCCAGAAGCCCGGAGGCGATCTGGAAATAAATGAGCAGGGAAAGGGCGTCGACGATGGTGGTGATAAAGGGCGAGGCCATCACCGCCGGGTCAAAACCCAGCTTTTTGGCAAAAAGCGGCAGCGTGCAGCCCACCAGCTTGGCAAAAAAGACGGTGCAGACCAGCGTCAGGCAGACCACCAGCGCCACGGCCGGCGTGATGCCCTCGCTGCGCAGCAGCAGACCGTCGATGAGCAGGAGCTTGCCAAAGGCCACCGCCGCCAGCGAAAGACCGCACAGCAGCGACACCCGGATCTCCTTCCACACCACCCGCAGCAGGTCGGAAAAGGCGATGTCGCCCAGGCTCATGCCCCGGATCACCGTGACGGAGGCCTGGGAGCCGCTGTTGCCGCCGGTGTCCATGAGCATGGGGATAAAGGCGATCAGCGCGGCGCAGCGGGATAGCGCCGATTCAAAGCCCGAGATGATCATGCCGGTAAAGGTGGCGGAGACCATCAGGATCAGAAGCCAGGGGATCCGCTGCCGCCAGATCTCCAGGGCGGAGGCCTTGAGATAAGGGTGCTCCGAGGGGGTCAGGGCGGCCATTTTTTCCATGTCCTCCGTGGTCTCCTCCTGGAGGACGTCAATGGCGTCGTCTACGGTGACGATGCCCACCAGCCGGGTTTCCCGGTCGACGACGGGCAGAGCGGTAAAATCGTAGCGGGTAAATAACCGGGCAACATCCTCCCGGTCGTCCAGCGTGGAGACGGAGATGATGTTGGTCTCCATCATGTCCCGCAAAACCGCGCCGCTCTCGGCCAGCAGCAGGTCCTTGACGGACACCAGCCCCAGCAGCTTCCGGGTGGGGCCGATGATATAGCAGATATAGATGGTCTCCTTGTCCACGCCGGTGCGGCGGATGTGGTCAAAGGCCTCCCGGACGGTCATGCCGGGCTTCAGATCCACAAACTCCGTGGTCATGATGCTGCCGGCGCTGTCCTCCGGATAATTCAGCACCTGATTGACGGCCTGCCGGGTCTCCGGATCGATGTTTTTCAGGATCCGCTTGACCAGATTGGCGGGCATCTCCTCGATCACATCCACCGTGTCGTCCAAAAACATATCGCCCAGCACCTGGGAAAGCTCGCCGTCAGAAAAGGCGTCGATGAGCTTTTCCTGCAGGGAGGCGTCCATCTCCGAAAAGGTGTCGGAGGCCAGCTCCTTGGGCAAAAGCCGGAAGACCCGGGGCAGCTCCTCCTCCGGCAGTGCGCCTGCGTCCAGCAGATCGTCCAGGCATTCCGCAATGTCGGCGGGATTCAGCGTCTCCAGGTATTTCTGCAGGGCGGGATAGCTCCGGGCCTGCAGCAGGGAAAGGATCTTTTCTTCAAAACGGGTGTGTTCTGTCATGCTTCGCTCCTCCTTTGTATGATCCCCGGGCGGGCCGGGGTCTGGAAGCGCGGACGGGGACAGAAGGGCGGCTCAGCGCCGCCGCAGGCACGAACGCCTTGTTGGCGCTGCGCCCCGCGGACTTCGCCCTCCGGGCCATGCTCCGCTGCTGCTTCCGGCGTCCATGCCGTTCACCTCGCTTGTTTTTGGATTGGATGGCTTGCGCCACACAGCTCCATTGTATGCCTTTTTTCCGTCAGCGTCAAGCGTCCGGCGGCGGCGGGCAGCCAAAAATGAAGAGAAAGAAAACATTTCCCGGGGAACGGGGAAAAGACTTGTGAAAACGGGGAATGCTGTGGTATGATGAAAATACTTATGCGGCGTTTCAGCCTGAAACAAGAGGTGTGAGCTTATGAGTGAAAATTGTACCCATAACTGCGAGACCTGCGGCAGCGACTGCGCTTCCCGCACGTCGCCCCAGAGCTTCCGCGCGGAGCTGGCCAAGGGCGCTTCCGTCAAAAAGGTCTATGCGGTGGTCTCCGGCAAGGGCGGCGTTGGAAAATCCATGGTGACCTCCCTTTTGGCCGCCGGGACGCAGAAGCGGGGCTTCCGCACCGCCGTTCTGGACGCGGACATCACCGGCCCCTCCATTCCCCGGGCCTTTGCCATCCATGGCCGGGCGGAGGGCTGTGAGGCGGGGATATTGCCCAAGGTGTCCGCCACCGGCATCCAGATCATGTCGGCCAACCTGCTGCTGGAGCACGAATCCGATCCTGTGGTCTGGCGCGGCCCGGTGATCGCCGGCGCGGTGAAGCAGTTCTGGTCGGAGACCCTTTGGAACGATGTGGACTATATGTATGTGGATATGCCGCCGGGCACCGGCGACGTGCCCCTGACGGTCTTTCAGTCGCTGCCGGTGGACGGCATCATTCTGGTGACCACGCCCCAGGAGCTGGTGACCATGATCGTGGAGAAGGCGGAAAAGATGGCCCGGCTCATGAAGATCCCCGTGGTGGGGTTGGTGGAGAACATGGCCTATTTCCGCTGCCCGGACTGCGGCAAGGTACATCCGCTCTTCGGCGAGAGCCACGCGGAGGCCCAGGCCCGGGCTTATGGCATCCCCGTCTGGGCCAGCCTGCCCATGGATCCCGCCGTTACCCGGGCGGTGGATCAGGGCGGCGTGGAGCGCCTGGAGCTGCCCTGGCTGGACGGGCTGCTGGACGGCCTGCTGAAATAAAAAGAACCTGCAGAAATACGGCGGGAGCCCACCGGAGCTCCGCGGGAAGAATGAGGTAACGATATGGGAAAGCAAACGGTGGATCTGATATGCGGAGATATCCGCTCCAATCTGCTGCGGTTTGCCCTGCCGCTGTTTCTGGGGCAGCTGTTTCAGCAGCTTTACAACATGGCGGACGCGCTGGTGGTGGGCAATTATCTGGGACAGGACGCGCTGGCCGCCGTCACCTCCACGGGCTCGCTGATCTTTCTGGTGGTGGGCTTTTTCGGCGGGATGTTCGGCGGCGTTGGCGTGGTCATCGCCCGGAGCTTCGGCGCGCAGGACGGCCCCCTGACCCGGCGGGCCGTGGGCACGGCCGTCTCCTTCGCCCTGATCGCCGGCGGCGCCATGACGCTGCTGGGAACGCTGGGCTGCGCCCCGCTGCTGCGGCTCATGGGAACGCCGGAGGAGGTCCTGCCCCTTGCGGTGAGCTATATGCGCACCTATTTTTTCGGCGCGGTGTTCGTGGCGCTCTACAACAGCGCCAGCGGCATCTTCCAGGCCGTCAGCGACAGCCGGCGGCCGCTGTATTATCTTGTGATCTCCTCCGTCACCAATATCGTGATGGATATCGTATTCGTGGGCTTCTGCAAAATGGGCGTAGCCGGCGCGGCGCTGGCCACCGTCATTGCCCAGGCCCTCAGCGCGGCGCTGGCCTTTTTCCGGCTCAGCCGCGTGGACGGGCTGCACCGGGTGACCCTGCGGGGCATCTGCATCGACAGGACCCTGCTGCGGGAGATGCTGCGCATCGGCCTGCCCTCCGGCGTGCAGAACTCCGTCATCGCTTTTGCCAACGTGATCGTCCAGTCCAGCGTCAATTCCTTCGGCTCCGCCGCCATGGCGGGCAACGGCGCTTATATGAAGCTGGAGGGCTTTGCCTTTATCCCCATCAACGCCTTCTGCGCCGCCGTGACCACCTTCGTCAGCCAGAACATCGGCGCGGGGCAGCTTGACCGGGTGAAAAAGGGCGCGGCCTTCGGCATCGGCTTCTCCTGCCTGTGCGCGGCGGTCATCGGCGTGATCTTCTTTGCCTTTGCGCCCACCTTTATCGGGATGTTCGGCAAGGCGCCGGAGGCGGTGGCGGCAGGGGTTCTGCGGGCGCGGATCTGCTCGCTGGCCTATACGCTGCTGGCCCTGTCCCACGGGATCGCCGCCGTCTGCCGGGGCGCAGGCTATTCCAAGGTGCCCATGTTCATCATGCTGGGGGCCTGGTGCATCCTGCGGGTGAGCTACATCGAGACGGTGCTGCATCTGTTCCACAACATATCGCTGGTCTTTCTGGCCTATCCCATCACCTGGGCGGTGTCCGGCGCGGCCTTTATCCTCTATTACCGCCGCTCCGGCTGGCTGGAAAGGCTCCAAAAGCTTCAGGGTTCCTGAAGAAGTTCTGAAGATTTGCGGTTTTTCGCTGTTTTTCGGCAAAGCTGTGCTACAATAGAGCCAAGCTGGGCAAGGGGCCCGGCAACCCACGGAAAAGAGGTCGACCATGGAACGATATAAGCATGTCTATAATTCCTCCCGGCGGCAGAGCGGCGCGCCCTGGCTGAGCTGGGCCTATCTGCCCCTGAGCCTGCTGCTTTTGGAGCTGCTGCTGCAGCTGACGGCGGGGCTTCCCCGCAATTTTGCCGCCATGCTGGGCGCGGGGCTGACGGCGGTGTCGGTGGGCTGTCTGCTGAACCTGCTGACGACGCTCACCTGCTCGGAAAAGGCCAACCGCTGGATCGGCTTCGTGCTGCTGGAGCTGGAGACCATCTGGTTTCTCATCGCCTTTTTCACCGACAATTCCTATCAGGTGTTCATGGATCCCCAGTCCATCCTCTCCGGCGCGGGCGACGTGGTCACGGGCTTTGGCAGCACGCTGCTTTCCGTCATGCTCCAGGGTCTGCCCATGATCCTGCTGTATCATGTGCCGGCGGCGCTGTATCTGGTGCTGCAGGGGCGGCTTTTCTCCTACCGGCACAAGGGCCTGCGCCAGACGGCGCTGTTTCTAGCGGTGTGTCTGGCCCTTTGGGGGCTGGGCGCGGTGGCCTCTACCCGGGGCGAGGTCAACCGGCTGAAATATAATGCCGAATACCGCTATGACAACGCCGTGCGGTCCTTCGGCCTGCTGACGGCCTTCCGGCTGGATCTGCGGCAGCTGGTGGCGGGGACGCCGGACAGCGAGGGCTTTGCACCGACAGACGATCCTGCCGCAAGGGACCCGGAAAACGACCCGGAAAACGACTCGGCCCAGCAGCCGCAGGAACCCGGGACCGATCCTGCCCAGGACCCGGCGGACGATCCCAACACGGAGCAGCCCCAGGAGCCTGTGCCGGTGGAATATGGCTATAACGAAATGGACATTGACTTTGACGCCCTGATCAGCGCCACCGACGACAAGGACCTGCAGGCCATCCATTCCTATGTGGCCGGGCTGGAGCCCAGCCGGCAGAACGAATATACCGGCCTGTTCAAGGGCAAAAACCTGATCCTCATCACGGCGGAGGCCTTTTCCAAGGAGGTCATCGATCCGGTGCGCACGCCCACCCTTTACCGGCTGGCCAACAAGGGCATCGTTTTTGAGGATTATTATCAGCCGGCCTGGGGCGGAAGCACCTCCACCGGCGAATATTCCATGCTCATGGGACTGGTGCCCACGGCGGGCGTCAAGAGTATGAAGCGCACCATCGGCCACAACCTGTATCTGACCATGGGCAACCAGCTCTCCCGGCTGGGGTATTTCAGCGCCGCCTACCACGACGGCTCCTACACCTATTACAGCCGCAACGAGACCCATCAGAACTTCGGCTATTCCACCTTTACCGGCATGGGCAACGGGCTGGAGGAGGGCGTCTCCAAGCGCTGGCCGGAGAGCGACCGGGAAATGATGGACTTTACCGTCAGCCAGTATATCGGGCAGCAGCCCTTCAGCGTTTACTATATGACCGTCAGCGGACACTGCCTGTATAACTGGACCGGCAACTCCATGTCCAAGCGCAATCAGGACAAGGTCCAGGATATGGACGCCTCCGAGACCATCAAGGCCTACCACGCCGCCAATCTGGAGCTGGAATATGCGATGGAGTCGCTGGTCAGGCAGCTGGAGGAGGCGGGCATCGCCGACGATACCGTCATCGCCCTGACCACCGACCATTATCCCTACGGCCTGGAAAAGGGCGCCTCCTGGGGCAACGACCAGGATTATCTTTCCGAGCTTTACGGCTATCCGGCCGACAGCTACACCGCCCGGGACCACAGCGCCCTGATCATCTGGAGCGGCTGTCTGGAGGAGCGGGAGGAGCCTATCGTGGTGTCTTCGCCCACCTACAGCCTGGATCTGCTGCCCACGCTGTCCAATCTCTTCGGTGTGGAATACGATTCCCGCCTGCTGGTGGGCCGGGATGTGTTTTCGGAGGAGGAGCCGCTGGTGCTCTGGACCGATTACGATTGGCTCACCGACCGGGGCTATTACGATTCCTCCAAGGGCGAGTTCACTCCCACGGAGGGGGCCGAGCCGGCGGACGAGGACTATATCGCCCGGATCAAGGCCAAGGTCCGGAACAAGATGAAGTTTTCCAAGGCCGTTTTGGATTATGATTATTACGGCATCCTGTTCAACGACTGAGCAAAAAACAGTGCGCCCCGCGGAAGCAAGGCTCCGCGGGGCGATTTCTGTATTTTTTGTCGAAAAATTACGGTTTGGAATCAAATTTCCTGAAAATCGACCACCTTCAGGTCATAATCCAGCTCCCGGGGCAGCAGGCTGCGGGTGCTGCATTCCACCTCGCCCAGCTGGTTGTCGTAGGGATCTGCCCGCCAGAACCGGGAGGCAGGCTCAAAATCCTGCTGGAAGCCGTTGACGGTGACGCAGCGGTACACATCCAGATTGCCGAAATAGTGGTTGTGCCGGACCGGGTTTCCGGCGCGCCAGGCGCTGCCGCCGAAGGAGGGATCGGCAAACATCCAGCCGAAGGGCGCGATATAGAACATGGCCCAGTCGTGCTGGCCGATGCTGTCCGGATCCACCTCCAGACCGCTCTGCCATTTGGCGGGGATGCCCGCGCAGCGGCACAGGGTCACAAAGGCCAGGGCCTGGATGCCGCAGTCGCCCCGGCAGGTCTTCAGGCAGGTCTCGGCGATGTCCGGCAGGGTGAAGTAATCGGGGGCGAAGCTGTATTTCACCTGCTGGGTGACATAGTCATAGAAGCGGCGGGCCTTTTCCACCGGATCGTCCGTCCCGGCAGAAAGCTCCGCGCACAGGGCGCGGATATAGGGGGTAAAGACGATATGGGGCGCGGTCTCGCCGGTGAAGAAGGTGGGCTGCACCGGGTCGGCCGGGCGGGCGGCGGGATCGGCAAAGGGCGCGGTGTGCACATAGCTGTATTCCACCCAGAAGGGATGATTCTTCGCCATGGTCTCCTCCCAGTAGACGGTGCGCTGGGCGGCGTCCTCGGGGGCGATGAAGGCGGGCTGGGAGGAAAAGTCCAGCAGCCGGATCTCGCTCTGCTGGATGCAGGCGGCGGGGATGGGCAGCCAGACCCGGTAGGTCTCGCCGGGGACGAAGGCGTCGTCGGCAATGGCGATCTGGGCGCGGATGCGGATGCGGGCGCTCATGCTGCCCTTTTCCTGCATGAGGCGGGCGGCGCGGTCCAGCCGGGCGTTCCGATCCAGCAGCTCATGGCTGGCGCCGGTCTGGGGGGCCTGCTGGGGCAGACGGGCGGAGAATTCCGGCTGGGTCTTGCGCAGCGTTCCGAAGAAGGACCGCAGCAGCCGCAGCTCGCCGCGGATATAGTGCCAGGTGACCTGGCCCAGGTCGATATAATGCTCCAGCTCCTCCATGGTGAAATCCGGAATGTCCTGCCGGATGCGGTCCAGCGCGGCGGCCTTGGTGTAGGGATACAGGTCGGGCATCCGGCGCATGATCTCCTTCTGGGCCTCATAATTGCGGCGCATACACTGGGGCAGATCTTCGTTTTCCAGCCGCAGGTCGATAAGGCGGATGGCGTTTTCAAAATCGCCGTATTCCTTCAGGTGGCGGATGTCCTCCGGCAGACCCAGGGCGGTATCGGCAAAGGTATGGTTCTGATTCATAAACAGCGCTCCTTTTGATCAAATTCCTACAGCTGAAATGATAAAGCCAACGCTGCCGCTTGTCAAGCAAAAGCCGGATGTGGTAGAATGGAGCCAGCAATAGAAGGGAGGGGAGCGCCGTGAAGCAGACCAGCCTTTGCTACCTGCAGCGGGGCGACAGCGTTTTGATGCTCCACCGGGTGAAAAAGATCAACGACGAGAACCGCGACAAATGGATCGGCGTGGGCGGAAAGTTTGAGGAGGGGGAGAGCCCGGAGGACTGCGCCCTGCGGGAGACCCGGGAGGAGACCGGCCTGACCCTGACGGATTATGCCTACCGGGGCATCGTCACCTTCGTCTCCGACCGCTGGCCGGCGGAGCAGATGCATCTGTTCACCGCCCGGGGCTGGACGGGGCAGCTGGCGGAGTGCGACGAGGGGCAGCTGGAGTGGCTGCCCAGGGACAGGCTTTTTGCCCTGCCCATGTGGGCCGGAGACCGGATCTTTCTGGAGCTTTTGTGGCAGGACGCGCCCTTCTTTTCCCTGAAGCTGGTCTATGCGGGGGAGACGCTGCAGAGCGCCGTTCTCAACGGCCGGCCGCTTCCGCTGGAGCGGACATAGGGACAGACGAAACGGAAAAACAGCGAAATAGAAGCGAAAAGGAGCAGACCGATGGCACTTTGGATCAAAAACGCGGATATCCTGACCATGGACCGCCGCCGGCCCCGGGCACAGAGCGCAGTGGTGGCAGACGGCGTCTTCGCCTTTGTGGGCACGGCGGCGGAGACGGAGCGCTTTCTCCGGCAGTACCCCCAGCCGGAGCTGCAGCAGCTGGACTGCGGCGGGCAGCAGCTTTTGCCCGGCTTCAACGACAGCCATATGCACTGGCTGCACTATGTCAAGGCCCGCATGGGCGCGGATCTGCGGGGCTGCCGCTCACTGAAGGCGGTATTGGAGGAGATGGGCCGCTTTTTGCGGGAGGAGCTCGACCCGCAGAGCGGGCTCTGGCTCATGGGCGAGGGCTGGAATCAGGATCTCTTTACCGATGAAAGGCGCTTTCCCACCCGGGCGGATCTGGACGGCATTTCCCGGGAAATTCCCATCTTCATCATGCGCACCTGCTACCATATCGGCACGCTGAACACGCCGGCGCTGGCGGCGCTGGGCCTGACGGAGCAGACGGCGGAATGGGGCGATTTTCTGGAAAGAGACGGGCAGGGGCGGCTCACCGGCGTGGTGAAGGAGGCCCTGCTGGACGCCATCAAATCCCGCATCCCCACGCCGGACGAAAAGGAGCTGGCCCGGCGCATGGCAAGGGAGCAGGTGCGGCTCTTTGAAAAGGGCGTTACCAGCGTCCAGTCCGACGATTTTCTCTATGCGCCCCAGCCCTATGTGCTGATGGAGGAGCTGCTCCGCCTTTCCCGAAAGGGAACGCTGCAGCTGCGCATCGGCGAGCAGGCGGTGCTGCCCACCTGGGAGGATATGGACCGGTTTTTTGATCAGGAGAGGCTGGACGGCGGCTTTGGCGACCGGCGGGTGAAATATGCCTGCGTCAAGCTGCTGGCCGACGGCTCTCTGGGGGCGCGGACGGCTTATCTGCTCAGGCCCTATGCCGATGCGCCGGAGACCTGCGGCCTGCCCATCTACCGGCAGGAGGAGCTGACCCGGCTGGTCTGCCGGGCCCATGGGCATAATATGGCCGTGGCCATCCACGCCATCGGCGACGGCGCCGTGCAGATGAGTCAAAATGCCATCCGGCAGGCCCGGGAGACCATGCCCTGGTTCCATCCCCGCCACGGCATCGTTCATTGCCAGATCACCGACCAGGCGCAGGTGCGGGCCTTCCGGGAGCTGGACCTCATCGCCTATGTGCAGCCGGTGTTTCTGGATTATGACATCCACATCGTAAGGGACCGGGTGGGGCAGGCCCTGGCCGATACCTCCTATGCCTTCCGGGATTATGTGGAGGAGGGCGTCTGCACCGCCTTTGGCACCGACTGCCCGGTGGAGGACTTCGACCCCATGCGGGGCATTTACTGCGCCGTCACCCGGCGGGATCTGCAGGGGCGCGGCCCCTACCGGCCCGAGCAGGCCGTCACCCGGCGGCAGGCCCTTTATGCCTATACGGCGGCGGGGGCCTATGCCTCCCGGGACGAGGACTGGAAGGGCAGGATCGCCCCGGGCTTCGCGGCGGATTTCATCACGGTGGATCACGATCTGCTGACCTGTCCGGCGCGGGAGCTCCTGCAGACCCGGGTCACGCGGACCTTTATTGATGGAAAGCCGGTCTGGGACCGGGAAAAGAAAGTAGGAGGAGCATCTTTATGAAACAGCTGGCACTGATCAACGGAAAGCTTTATGTAAAGCCGGGCGTGTTTGCCCAGGCAGCCCTTTGCCAGGATGGCGTCATCCGGCTGGTGGGGGCCACGGCCGACATCCTTGCGGCGGCGGGAGACGCACGGGTGATCGACTGCGGCGGACGGACGGTCATCCCCGGCCTGAACGACAGCCATATGCATCTGCTGGGCGTGGGCGTTGGGATGTATGAGGCGGATATCACCGGCGTCCGCTCCATCGACGAGATGGTGGAGCGGGTCCGGGCTTACCGGCAGCGCTATCCGGAGCGCTGCGCCCAGGGCATCCACGCCGTGGGCTGGAATCAGGATCTGTTCACCGGGGAAAAGCGCATCCCGGACCGGCACGATCTGGATCGGGTGGCCACGGATATCCCCGTGGTGCTGGAGCGGGTCTGCGGCCATGTGGTCACGGGCAACAGCCGCATGGTGGAGCTGCTGGGCCTGACCAAGGCTTCGCCCCAGTATTCCGGCGGCACCTGGGAAAAGGACGCGCAGGGCGAGCCCTCCGGCATTTTTACGGAAAACGGCTGCGGCATGGCCGTGGGAACCATCCCCAGCTACAGCCGGGAGGCGGTGGAAAGCATGTTTCTGCAGGCGGCGGATTATGCTCTGTCCCGGGGCGTCACCAGCGTCCAGTCCAACGACGCCGGCACCTCCTGGGCCTCCCGGGCGCTTTTGATGCCGCTGCTGAAGGAGATCTACGAACAGGGCCGCTGCAAGCTGCGCTACCGCTATCAGATCTCCTTTGAATCGCCGGAGGCGCTGCGGGAGTTCTGCGCCGACGAGCAGCGCTTCGCCCGCTATGAGACCGACCGGCTGAAGCTGGGCCCGGTGAAGCTCTTCAAGGACGGCTCGCTGGGCGGCCGCACCGCCCTCATGCGGCAGGATTATCTGGATGACGCGGGCAACCGGGGCATCACCGTTATGGACCGGGCGCTGGTGGACGAATATTGCCGGGCGGCGGACGAAAACGGGATGCAGGTGGTCACCCATGTGATCGGCGACCGGGCCGTGGAGGAAACGCTGGAGAGCTATGAGACCGTTCTACATGGGGGCAAAAATCCCCTGCGCCACGGGCTGATCCATTGTCAGATCACGGATCTGCCGCTGCTGCAGCGCATCGTGCGGGATCAGGTCCCCGTCTTTTATCAGCCTATCTTTCTGGATTATGATATGCACGCGGTGGTCTCCCGCTGCGGCGAGGCCCTTTCCTCCACCTCCTACGCCTTCCGGACGCTGGAAAAGCTGGGCGGAAGAGTCTCCTACGGCACGGATTCCCCCGTGGAGGACTGCGATCCCTTCCCCAACCTCTATTCCGCCGTTACCCGGAAGGACAAGGCGGGCTGGCCGGAGGGCGGTTTCTTCCCGGCGGAGCGGGTCTCCGTGGAGCAGGCCGTGGACGCCTATACCGCAGGCTCCGCCTGGGCGGAGTTTCAGGAGGACACCAAGGGCCGTATCGCGCCGGGCTTTTTGGCGGACTTCGCCGTGCTGGACCGGGATCTCTTTACCTGCGACCCCATGGATATCCGCACCATCCGCCCGGTGATGACCATCGTGGCCGGTGAGGTGGCGTTTGAGAAATAAAATCAAAGAACAACGAAAAGCGCCCTGCGGAAGTCTTCCGCGGGGCGCTTTCGCAAAGCGGGGGGTCATTGGGCGGGCTGGCGCTTATGGCGGCGGGCGCAGAGGGCCATCAAGGCCGCGCCGCAGGCGCACAGGCCGGCGGAGATCAGCAGCAGCGGCCGCAGTCCCAGGGGCTGGATCAGCGTTCCGCCCAGCAGATTGCCGAAAACGCCGCCCAGGCCGGAGGTGTAGCTCAGGGCCAGAAGCGATTGGGTCCGGACGGACTGCTCCTCCGGCACAAGGCTGTTGGCAAAGAGAACGGAGGCAAAGCCGTAAAGCCCGAAGCAGCAGGCGGAGGTCAGCAGCACCAGATAGAGCATGGTCAGGCTGCCGGAGCAGAGGATCAGCAGCATTTTTGCCGCCGTGGCGAAGAAGGAGAAGGTCAGAAGCGTCCGGGCAGACCAGCGCCGCAGCAGCCGGGAGGAAAGCAGCATGGCGGGCAGCTCCACGCCGGACTGCAGCAGAATGGCAAGGCCAAGCTCCCGTTCGCCGCCGCCCAGCGCCTCCACCACTCGCACCAGATAGGTGGAAGCGCAGCACTGCCCCATGGCAGACAAAACGCAGCCGCCCAGCAGCAGCGTCAGCGTGGGATTGCGCCGCAGCATCTGCAGGTAGGAATCCGCGGCCCGGGGCCGGGGAATGGTCAGCTGCGGCCCGGGATCGGGCAGGAGCAGCAAACACAGCAGGCTCAAAAGATCCAGCAGCAGAAAGGAGGGCAGCAAAACGCCCGGGCTGGTCCGCTCCATCAGCGCTCCCAGCAGCGCGGCAAGGAGCGCGTAGCAGATGGAGCCGACGCCCCGGGGCCAGCCGTAGCGCACGGGGATGCCCCGGTTCAGATACTGCATCATCACCGCCGCCAGCAGGGAGGAGCGGCTGTTGTCTGTGGCGCAGGCCAGCGTATAGACCGTCATCATGGCCAGAACGGGCAGCGGCAGCACACAGAGCACCGCCGCCAGCCCAAAGGCCGCCAGTGAGAGCAGCGCCGCGCCCCGGCGCAGGGGAAAGGCGGGGTGCCGGTCCAGATAGACCGCCAGCAAAAGCTGCAGGGCCATGGTGGAACCGTAGATCAGGGCGGTGGTGTAGCCGATCTGGCGGTCGGAAAAGCCCTTCCAGGACAGAAAAACCGTCATAAAGGTGGTCAGGGCGCAGCTTCCGGCGCAGTAGGTCCCCTGAACGGCGGCATAATCGATCTCGATGCGCAGGGGCGAGGGTCGTTTCATAAGGCAGGCTCCTTTGGAAAAGATCAGCGGGGGAGGATGGGGCGGCCGCCCTTCCAGACCTGCAGCAGCCGCAGCTCCGGCGTGCAGAGACAGAGATCGGCGGGCATTCCCGGGGCGATGCTGCCGCAGCGCGTCTCCAGACCTGCGGCCCGGGCGGGGACCGCCGTGGCGGCGGAGATCGCCTGCTCCAGCGGCACGCCGGCCTGATGCAGCCGGGTCATGCCGTCCCACAAAAAGGTGACGGAGCCGGCAATGGTGCCGTCGGCCAGCGTGGCCCGGCGGCCGCAGACGGCGACCTGCTGTCCGCCCAGGGCATATTGCCCGTCGGAAAGGCCGCAGGCCGCCATGGAGTCGGAAATGATCAGGCCCCGGCTGCCCAGCGCGGCAAAGGCCGTTTTCAAAACGGCGGGATGGATATGGACGCCATCGCAGATCACCTCGGCAAAGCAGCTGCCGGCCAGCGCCGCCCCCACCAGGCCGGGCTTGCGGTGGTGCAGGCCGGTCATGGCGTTGAAAAGATGGGTCACCTGATTTGCACCTGCAGCAAAGGCCCGCTGGGCCTGATCGTAGTCTGCCGGCGTGTGGGCCAGGGAAAAGCGCTTGTCCCGCCGGGCGGCGATCAGCTCCAGCGCGCCGGGCAGACAGGGGTCGATGGCCACGATGCGGATGCGTCCGCCGGAGGCGGCGTCCAGCGCGTCCAGCAGCGCTTCGCTGACGGGCTGAAGACAGTCCTCCCGGTGAGCGCCCTTTTTCTCCGGGCCAAAAAACGGCCCCTCCAGATAAAGCCCCGCAAAGACCTCTCCGCAGGCTTCGCCGCACCGGGCGGCGGCCGCCAGCATCGCCGGGGCCGGACCGGTCATCAGCGTGGGCAGGACGGTGGTGACGCCGTGGGAAAGATAGGTCTCCGCCATGCGCTGCAGCTGCGCACCCTCCGCGCGGTCAAAGTCAAAGCCGCCGCAGCCGTGGGTGTGCAGATCCACCAGCCCGGGCAAAAGCAAAAGTCCGGCGCAGTCCCGCTCTGCGGGCAGGCCCTCGGAAAGCACCTTCACGCGGCCCTCCCGCACCTCGATATCCAGCTGCTGAAGGCGTCCGCCGGTAAAAACGGCGGCATGATTCAGGATCATAAGCGCTCCCTCCCCAAATTTCAAAGCAAAAACGACGCCCCTGCCCTGCGGCAGGGGCGCAGACCCTGGAATTTCTTATTTGCTGTAAAGCTCCACCAGGTTTGGCCTGCCGAAAAGTCTGCGAAACGCAGACTTTTCTTTATGGAATGTTTTTTCACGGACATGTGCCGGGAAAAAACACCGTAACCCGTCGATTTTTCGCAAAAAAATCGGCGAAACCGGCCCGCAGGCCGGAGCCTGATTGTCGAGCAAAACCCAGCGAAGCGGTTTTGCGACAGTCTTGACGCCCCTGCCCTGCGGCAGGGGCGCAGACCCTGGAATTTCTTATTTGCTGTAAAGCTCCACCAGGTTTTTCATGCACTGAACGGCCAGATCCATCTCCTGGATGCAGCAATACTCCAGCTTGCCGTGGAAGTTGCCGCCGCCTGTGCCCAGATTGGGGCAGGGCAGCCCCATGAAGGACAGCCGCGCGCCGTCGGTGCCGCCGCGGATGGCCCGGGCCACAGGCTCCACGCCGGTGCGGCGCATGGCCTCCATGGCGTTGTCTACCAGATGACGGTGGGGCGCGATCTGCTGGACCATGTTGCGGTAGGAATCCCGGATGTCTACGGCGACGGTGCCCGGGCCGTATTTGGCGTTGAGGAAGTCGGCGGCGGCAAGGGAGATGCGCTTCTGCTCCTCCAGCTTATCGCTGTCGTGGTCCCGGAGGATATAGCGCAGGAAGGCCTCCTCCACCGTGCCGCCCATTTCGTCCAGATGGAGAAAGCCCTCGTAGCCCTCGGTATATTCCGGCTTTTTGGCGGCGGGCAGCATCATTTCGAACTCCATGGCGATGCGCATGGCGTTTTTCATCTTGTTTTTGGCGGAGCCGGGATGGATGTTCAGGCCCTTCACCGTCACCCGCATGGCGGCGGCGTTGAAGTTTTCATATTCCAGCTCGCCGTAGGCCCCGCCGTCCATGGTGAAGGCGTAATCCGCGCCGAAGCCGGCCACGTCAAACAGATCCGCGCCCCGGCCGATCTCCTCGTCGGGGGTGAAGGCCACCTGCACCGGGCCGTGGGGGAAGGAGGGATCGGCCATCAGCTCCTCGGCCAGCGTCAGGATCTCGGCGATGCCCGCCTTGTCGTCGGCGCCCAGCAGGGTGGTGCCGTCGGTGACCATCAGATCCTTTCCCTTTTTCTCCCGCAGCTCGGGATATTCGGCGGGGGAGAGGACGATGTGCTTTTCCTCGTTCAGCAGGATATCGCCGCCGTCGTAATTTTTGACGATGCGGGGGCGGATGTTTGCGGTGGGAACATCGTCCACCACGTCCATGTGGGCGATAAAGCCCAGGACCTTGCCCTGATAGCCGGGGATATTGCCGGGGATGGTGCCGTAAACATAGCCGTGCTCGTCCATGCGGGCGTTTTGCAGGCCCAGCGCCTTCATTTCCTCCACCAGCGCCGCGCCCAGCACCTTTTGCTTTTCCGTGCTGGGGCAGGTGGGGGAATTGGCGTCGGAGGCGGTGTCGAAGGATACATAACGGAGCAGTCGTTCGTAAGCGCGCATAAAAAGCGGTCTCCTTTCTGTTTTGAAGCGGTCAGCTGTTCAGATATTGGGCATAATCGGAAAGGGGCAGGGCCACGGCGTAGCGGCGCCCGTCCTCATTGCTGAGCTGGAAGGGCTGAGTATAGAAGATCAGGGAATCGGCCGTCAGCAGATAGCCCTGGGAAAAGTCTGCCAGAGAAAAGCGCTCCGGCGCGGAAACGGTCACATCGTTTTCCCCGCACCAGTCCCAGATGCCCTGCAGCAGCAGCGGCGCGGCGGTGTCATAATCGGAGCCCAGCAGCGTCTCCAGCGAAAGCTCCCAGCCGTTGTCCAGAAGAAAGACCACGCCCTGGCTCCAGCTGTCCTTCTGCCGGTTTTCCGCCAGGGTATAGTCGCAGCGGACGGAAACATAGCCTGTCGGCGCCTGCGCCAGGGAATAGTCCACCGAAATGACGGAGACATCCTCGGGGGAAAGCTCCGCAAGCTCGTTCCAGCCCTCGCCCAGCAGCAGCCGCACGTCGGCAAAAAAGCCCTCGCAGGCCTCCTGCAGGCCGGAAAATTCGTTTTCAAAATAATCGTTGATGCGGGTAAAGCTCTCAGACTTCTGGCCGGAGCGGGAGAACTGGGGCAGCCGGACGGAATAGGTGGCCAGCAGGCAGCCGGCGCTGTTTTCCAGCGTCCGCTCCAGCGAAAGCTCGCCGCTCTGCAGCGCGGTGATCTCAACGTCCTCCTCCACCTCCAGCCGCTTCTGCCGGGCGGCCTCCGCCGCAGCCAGCTGCTGCTCCGTTGTTTCAAAGGAAAGCAGGCTGCAGCCGCTCAAAAGCGCCGCCGACAGCGCCGCCGCCCCCAGACGAAAAAGGATCTTGCGGGAAATGGGTCTCATAAGCGCCTCCATGGGATCGATACAGATAGTTTCATCATAGCGGAAAACCCTGCGGAAGTCAATGTTCCGGAAAACGGACAGGAAAATTTACATTCCCGTCAGGAACTTTGCCTTGACAAGGCCGCAGAAGTATTGTACCATAAAACCTGTTACTAATTTGTAATCATTTTCTGAATCTTTGGTTTTTCGAGGTGCGACCCATGATGCTTTCCGCAGAATCCCTGTCTATCCGCCCGGGAACGAGCCTTTCCGGCCGGCTCCGCCGCGCTTTTGTGCGGCTCCGGCTCCATGTGTGCCGTCTGGCCGCGGTGGGCGCGAACGCCGTGGAGCTGCGGGGCCTGGTGGGCGTGCTGGCGATGTTTTTCAGCGGCGTGGCATGGGTCTTTCTGCTGCTGCGCAGCCTGCTGGCCCGTCTCTGGCGGCGGTTTTACGGGCTGGCCAGCCGGGGGCTGGAGGAGCTGCTGGACTGGATCCGCTCCCACGACGCCTGGCGGCTGGAGGTCTATCACCTCTGGCACGAGGCAAAGTCCCGGCCCAGGGGCCGGGCGGCCCCCATGGCGCTGCTGGCCTGCGCGGTGGTGATGATCATTTCCGCCTGCTGCTTCGGCGTGGGCTTCGAGGTCCGGCTGGACGGCGAGAGCCTGGGCTATGTGCAGGACCGGGCGCAGGTGGAGGCCGTGGTGGAGCAGGTGGAGAAGCGCGTCTCCGCCTATCAGGGCACGCCCTATAACCTGGAAACGCGGTTTTCCTTCCAGCTGGGCTATCTGGATCAGAGCCGCCTGCTGGACGAGGAGGCGCTGGCCGAAAAGCTGTTTGCCTCCGTGCCGGAAACGCCGCGGCAGTATGTGCTGCAGGTGGACGGCGAAAACGTGGGCGCGAGCACCAGCCGCTCGGCCCTGAGCCTGATGCTGCGGCAGATCATGCTGCGCTCCTGCGACAACGCCACCCAGGTGAACACCTCCTTCGTCAACGATGTGCAGCTCAAGACCACCACCCGGGGCGAGGGGCTGCTGATGAACATCAGCACCATGCAGAAAAAGCTCACGGAAAACAAGGAGGAGACCCTGGTCTATTCCGTCCGCTCCGGCGATACCGTCAGCGGCATCGGGCAGAAATACGGCCTGAAGGTGGCGGAGATCCAGGCGCTGAACCCCGGGCTGGAGCCTGCGCGGATCCATGTGGGGCAGGAGCTGGTGCTTTCTGCCGCCGTGCCCTATCTTTCCGTGCAGCAGACCGTCACGGAGGCCTATCAGGTGGAGATCCCCTATGAGACCCAGGTGGAATACAGCGACAGCATGTATACCTACCAGAGCAAATACAAGGTGGAGGGCGTCAACGGCCTGGCGGATGTGGTGGCCAACGTGACCTATGTGAACGGCGTGGAGAGCCAGCGGGTGGTCACCAGCTATGTGGTGGTGCGGGAGCCGGTGACCGCCGTCAAGGTCAAGGGCACCAAGCGCAGCGTTACCACCGGAAGCTTCATCAAGCCCTGCAGTCTGCGCTATTCCTCCGGCTTCGGCAGCCGGAGGAGCCTGCGGGATTACCATACCGGCGTGGACTGGGCCGGAAAGACCGGCTCCAAGATCTGGGCCGCCGATGGCGGAACGGTCATCTGGGCCGGCCGGAAGGGAAATTACGGCAAATATATCATCATTGACCACGGCAATGGCTATACCACCTATTACTGCCACTGCAGCCAGCTGCTGGTCTCCAAGGGCGACAAGGTGGCCCAGGGGCAGCAGATCGCAAAGGTTGGCTCCACCGGCCGGGTCACAGGCCCCCATCTCCATTTTGAGATCCGGTATAAGGGCAAGGCTCAGAATCCGCTGAACTATGTGAGCAAATAAAGAAAGAAGCGCGGCGCTCTGCTGGGAAAAGGTGCAGCCTCCCGGCGGAGCGCCGTATTTTTGCGCCGGATGCTTGCGCCGCCGGGCAGAGCCTGTTATACTGAAGACATCATCATTTTTTAAGGAGGACAAGCAGCATGCGCGTTTTTATCAGTGCAGATATCGAGGGAACCACCCTCACCACCCTTTGGGATGAGACCGAGGTGGGCAAGGGCATCTATCCTCCCGCTGCCCAGCAGATGACCCGGGAGGTCAAGGCGGCCTGCGAGGGCGCCATCGCCGCCGGCGCGGATCATATCCTGATCAAGGACGCCCACGATTATGCCATCAATCTGGATGTGAACCAGCTGCCGGAGTGCGCGGAGGTCATCCGCGGCTGGACGGGCAGCCCGCTGGGCATGGTGGACGGCGTGGACGAGACCTATGACGCAGCGCTGTTCGTGGGCTACCATTCCGCCGCCGGCCGCTGCGGCAATCCGCTGTCCCATACCTTTACCACCCAGACCACCGATGTTCTGCTCAACGGCAGGCCCTGCTCGGAATTCGTGCTCTACAGCTACGCCTGCACCCTGAAGGGCGTCCCCACCGTTTTGCTCACCGGCGACAAAATGCTCACCGAGGACAGCCGGGACCTGCATCCCATGCTCTATACCGTGGCGGTGAAGGACGGCTTTGGCGGCGCCACCCGTTGCATCAATCCCGCTCTGGCCTGCCGCATCATCCGGGAAATGACGGAAAAGGCCCTGAAGCAGGATCTGTCCAAGGCGGGCATTCAGCTGCCGGAGCATTTTACCTTTGAGGTCTCCTTTAAGGAGCATAAGCTGGCCGTGCGCCGCTCCTTCTATCCCGGCTTCCGGCTGGTGGGCGACCGCACCATCCGCATGGAGACCGACGACTTCATGGATGTGCTCCGCGCCGTGCAGTTCGTTC
>DHMK01000088.1:883-1029 GCA_002405755.1 Clostridiales bacterium UBA4644 | reverse complement strand
AAGACAATAAGCGCGGAGCGCATTTCCGCCGGCCAGTGCCGGCGTCCCGATTTCCGGCAATTCACTTGCCGGAAATCTATAAAATGAAACGGGGTCCCCGCAAAACTTGTTTTGCGGGGAGAAGCTCCGCGCCGTGCAGTTCGTTC
>DHMK01000088.1:206-817 GCA_002405755.1 Clostridiales bacterium UBA4644 | reverse complement strand
AAGACAATAAGCGCGGAGCGCATCTCCGCCGGCCAGTGCCGGCGTCCCGATTTCCGGCAATTCACTTGCCGGAAATCTATAAAATAAAACGGGGTCCCCGCAAAACCTGTTTTGCGGGGAGATCGAAAAGCCCCCGGAGCCCCCCGTTCGCCCGTTTCGCGGAAGACTTCTCCTGCACCCCAGCCCCGCGTCCGTCGCGGGGCTTTGCTTTTTCTCAGAGGAAAGCTTTCGTCCCCGTCCCCCGTCCTTCGTCCAAAGGAAGAGGGTTTACGGGAGGAACCCGTTCCTCCCGTCAGATCGCGCGCGGCCCGCACTGCGGTGCCGCAATGGCGTTTCCGCAGAAACGCCCGCGATCGAAAAGGGGAGCTGGCAAACCCGAAGGGTTTGACTGAGAGGTTGTAGGTGTCGCATAGGAACGGGCTGACGGTAACAGGCCACCTTGGCCTGCACCGTACCTACAACCCCTCCGGCTCACATTCGTTCGCCACCTCCCCTTACACAGGGGAGGCAAGGGGTGGTGGGAGGTCGCTCGCTCTGCACCATTTTATCGGGCAGGCAAGGGGTGGGGGACGCGGCTCGCTCCCTTTCCCTTCGTCCAAAGGAAGAGGGTT
>DHMK01000088.1:0-146 GCA_002405755.1 Clostridiales bacterium UBA4644 | reverse complement strand
AGGAAGAGGGTTTACGGGAGGAAACCGGTTCCTTTTCCCGGCGCAGTTTGCGCCGGGAAAATCATAAAGCCCCCGGAGCGAAGGCTCCGGGGGCTTGCTGCTCTGCTTTTGGTTCAGCGGAGGGCGGCGGTGATGATGGCCATCTT
>DHMK01000066.1:27275-41590 GCA_002405755.1 Clostridiales bacterium UBA4644 | reverse complement strand
ATCGACACCCCGGGCCATGTGGACTTCTCCGCCGAAACGGAGCGGGCCCTTCAGGTGCTGGACTGCGCCGTTCTGGTCATCAGCGGCACCGACGGCGTTCAGGCCCACACCCGCACCCTGTGGAAGCTGCTGGAGCACTACGGGGTGCCCACGGTGCTGTTTATCAACAAAATGGATCTGCCCGGGGCGGACAGATCCGCCCTGCTGGACGAGCTTCGGCAGCGGCTGGACGGCGGCTGCGTGGACTTCTCCCTGCCCCCGGCGGAGCTCCACGAGGAGGCCGCCGCCCTGGGGGACGAGGCCCTTCTGGAGCGCTATCTGGAGCGGGGCTGCCTGTCCGACGGGCAGCTGTCCGCCCTGATCGGCGGGCGGCGGCTGTTCCCCTGCTGGTTCGGCTCCGCCCTGCGGGATCAGGGGGTGGACGAGCTGCTGACCGGTCTGGCCCGGTATGTCCCCTCCCCGGCCTATGGCCCGGACTTCGGCGCGCTGGTGTACAAGATCTCCCGGGACGGACAGGGGGCGCGGCTGACCTGGCTGAAGGTCACCGGCGGCGTCTTAAAGGTCAAGGCGCCGCTTTCCGGCGTGGGCAAAAATGGCCCGTGGGAGGAAAAGATCGATCAGATCCGCCTGTATTCCGGCGCAAAATATAAGACCGTGGAGCGAGTGGAGGCGGGAACGCTCTGCGCAGTCACCGGTCTGAGCCAGACGGCCCCCGGCGACGGCTTCGGCCTGGAGCCGGGCGCGGAGCCTCCGGCGCTGCAGCCGGTCTTGACCTATCAGCTGCTGCTCCCGCCGGAATGCAGCCTGCCGGAGACCCTTCGCTGTCTGCGCCAGCTGGAGGAGGAGGACCCCATGCTGCACATCGTCTGGGACGAGCAGCTGCAGGAGCTCCATGTGCAGCTGATGGGGGAGGTCCAGCTGGAGGTGCTGCAGCGGCTGCTGCGAGACCGGTTTGGGCTGGAGGCTTCCTTTGGCCCGGGCAGCGTGGTCTATCGGGAGACCATCGCCGACACGGTGGAGGGCGTTGGTCATTTTGAGCCGCTGCGCCACTATGCGGAGGTGCATCTGCTGCTGCAGCCGGGGGAGCGCGGGTCCGGATTGGTGTTTGACAGCGTGTGCAGCACGGATGTGCTGGATCTGAACTGGCAGCGGCTGATCCTGACCCATCTGGAGGAAAAGCAGCATCTTGGCGTGCTCACCGGCGCGCCCATCACCGACCTGCACATCACTCTGCTCACCGGAAATGCCAGCCTGAAGCACACCGAAGGCGGCGATTTTCGTCAGGCCACTTATCGGGCGGTGCGGCAGGGGCTGATGCAGGCGCGGCCCATCCTGCTGGAGCCTTATTATGACTTTACCCTGCGTCTGCCCCAGAGCGCCGTGGGCCGTGCGCTGACGGATGTGCAGCAAATGGGCGGTGTCTGCGAAAGCCCCATCACGGAGGGGGAGCTTACCCTGCTGAAGGGCTATGCCCCGGTGGCCGCCCTGCGGGATTATCCAGCTCAGCTGGCCGCCTATACCCGGGGGCGGGGGAGGATCGCCCTGCAGGTGCGGGGCTATGAGCCCTGCCGCGAGCAGCAGGCCGTGGCGGAGGCCATCGGCTACCGGCCGGAAAACGATCTGGAAAACACGCCGGATTCCGTCTTCTGCGACCACGGCGCGGGCTATGTGGTGCCCTGGGATCAGGTCCCGGCGCATATGCATCTGGAAAGCACCCTGCCCAAGCTCCAGGCTTCTCTGCAGGAGCAGAAGCCGCGCCGCCGCACCTCCGGCGCTTATCGCGGCACGCTGGAGGAGGACCGGGAGCTGCAGGCCATCTATGAGCGCACCTACGGCGCCGTGCGCCGCAGAGAGTTTATCCCCAGGAAGAAGGACGTTTCCTTCGATGAGCCGGCCCGCCGCCCCAAGGCGGAAAGCCGGGCAATGCTGCCGGAATATCTCCTGGTGGACGGCTACAACATCATTTTCGCCTGGGAGGAGCTGAAGGGGCTTGCGGCAGAGAGCCTGGAGGCCGCACGGCAGTCGCTGGCGGACATTCTGTGCAATTATCAGGGCTACCGCAGGTGTGGGCTGATTTTGGTCTTCGACGCCTATAAGGTCCACGGAAACCCCGGATCAGTGGAAAAATATCATAATATCGACATCGTATATACCAAAGAAGCGGAGACGGCGGATATGTATATCGAGAAGGTCACCTATGAGATCGGCCGGCAGTACCGGGTCCGGGTGGCCACCTCCGACGGCATGGAGCAGCTGATCATTCTGGGTCACGGCGCCGTGCGGGTGTCTGCGCTGGCCTTCCGGGCGGAGGTCCTGCAGACCCATACGGAGATCGGGGAGATCGTTCAGAAATACCGCGCCCGTGCCGGCCGGGGCAGCACCATCGGCCAGATCATGGAACAGAAAAGGGATCCGCGGCAGCGGCCGTGAGATTCCTGACACGATCGGAGGGGACAAGCATGGATCTTTGCGATCCCAAGGATATCGGGCAGCTTTTGCTGCGCCATGGCTTTCATTTTTCCCGGGAGCTGGGACAGAACTTTCTCTGCGACAGCGCCATTCCGGCGCAGATCGCCCAGCTTTCAGACATTACGCCGGAGACCAATGTGGTGGAGATCGGGCCGGGCATCGGGGCGCTGAGCCTGGAACTCTGCAGGCGAGCCAAAAGGGTGGCCGCCGTGGAGCTGGACCACCGTCTGCCGCCCATTCTGCAGGAGACCATGGCGGGCTGTGACAACTTTGCGCTGGTGCAGGGCGATGTGCTCAAGACCGACCTGCCCGCTCTCTGCCGGCAGCAGTTTTCCGGAGGGCCGGTGATCGCCTGCGCCAATCTGCCCTATTATATCACCTCGCCGGCCATCGCGGCCCTGCTGGAGAGCGGCTGCTTCCGGCGGGTCATCGTCATGGTGCAGAAGGAGGCCGCTCAGCGGATCTGCGCCGGGGCGGGGGAGAAGGAATATTGTGCGTTTTCCGCGCAGACAGCCTATTATGCCGCGCCAGAGGTCATCCTGCAGGTGCCGAGGGACCGGTTTATCCCCCAGCCCAAGGTGGATTCCGTGGTGCTGCGGCTGGAGGTTTACGAACAGCCGCCGGTGGCAGGAGAGAAGGGGGAGGTCTTTCGGGCCATTCGGGCCGGCTTTTCCAACCGGCGGAAAACGCTGGTCAACGGCATTTGTATGGAATATGGCAAAAAAATCACCAAGGACGCTGCCGCAGCCCTTTTGAAATCCATGGGACTTTCCGAAAATATTCGCGGCGAAGCCCTCACTTTGGAGCAATTTAGCGAGCTGTCCGTCAAATTGCACAATTATTTCAGAGAAATCGACGGAATCTCGGCTAATTATTGATTGCCAAGAAAACGGGAATCCGCTAAAATATTTTTCGCATGCTAAGTTAATATACCAATTTTTTTGGAGGGTTATTTATGTCCTTGACCGCGAACAAAGCCGTCCTGCAGTTTGTTCAGGACGCCGAAAAGCTGACTTGCCCCGATCGTGTCGTCTGGATCGATGGCAGCGAGGAACAGCTGGAGGGTCTGCGCCGGGAGGCCATGGCCACCGGAGAACTGATCAAGCTGAACGAGGAGAAGCTTCCGGGCTGCTACTATCACCGTTCTGCGCTGAACGATGTGGCTCGCGTGGAGGGCCGCACCTTTATCTGCACCCGCAATCAGGCGGACTGCGGTCCCACCAACAACTGGATGGATCCTCAGGAGGCCTATCAGGTGGCTTCCGATGTGCTGCGCGGCTCCATGAAGGGGCGGACCATGTATGTGATCCCCTTCTGCATGGGCCCGGTGGCTTCCCGCTTTGCCAAGGTGGGCATCGAGATCACCGACTCCATCTATGTGGTCGTCAGCATGGCCATCATGACCCGCGTGGGCCAGAAGGTGCTGGACAAGCTGGGCGATTCCGATGATTTCGTCCGCGGTCTCCACGGCAAGTGCACCCTGGACGCCGACAAGCGCTATATCCTCCAGTTCCCCGAGGACAACGCCATCTGGTCCGTCAACTCCGGCTACGGCGGAAACGTTCTGCTGGGCAAAAAGTGCTTTGCGCTGCGCATCGCGTCCTTCCAGGGCAAAAACGAAGGCTGGATGGCTGAGCATATGCTGATCCTCTGCATCGAATATCCCGATGGAAAGAAGAAATATGTGGCGGCAGCTTTCCCCTCCGCCTGCGGCAAGACCAATCTGGCCATGATGTCCCCCCCGGATTATTTTGCCAAGAAGGGTTATCATGTCTGGACGCTGGGCGACGATATTGCATGGCTGCGTGTTGGCAAGGACGGTCAGCTCTATGCCGTCAACCCGGAGGCCGGCTTCTTCGGCGTTGCCCCCGGCACCAATGCCCACAGCAATCCCAATGCTCTGGCCTGCACCAGAAGCAATACGATCTTCACCAATGTGGCGCTGGATCCCGTCAACAAGACCGTCTGGTGGGAGGGTCTCACCAAGCAGCCGCCCCAGGGCCTGCTGGACTGGACCGGCGAGCCGCATGATTACAGCTCCAACACCAAGATCGCCCATCCCAATTCCCGCTTTACCGCGCCCGCGAAGAATTGCCCCTGCATCGCGGATAACTGGGAGGATCCCGATGGAGTGCCCCTGTCTGCCATCATCTTCGGCGGCCGCCGCGCCAAGTGCGCGCCCCTGGTCTATCAGTCCCGCGATTGGGACCACGGCGTGTTCGTAGGCTCCATCATGGCCTCTGAGACCACCGCTGCCGCCACCGGCGCCGTGGGCGTGGTCCGCCGCGATCCCATGGCCATGCGCCCCTTCATCGGCTATCATGTGGGCGATTATTTCCAGCACTGGATCGACATGGGCAAGAAGATGAGCAAGGCCCCCAAGATCTTCCATGTGAACTGGTTCCGCACCGATGCAGACGGCGACTTCATGTGGCCCGGCTTCGGCGACAACTTCCGCGTTCTGGACTGGATCATCAAGCGCTGCGAGGGCGCCGTGGATGCGGAGGAGACGGCCATCGGCTTCGTTCCCAAGGCAGAGGACATCTGCCTGGAGGATCTGCACTACGATATTTCTCCCGCCCGCAAGTTTGATATCTTCGCCTTGCGGGAGCTGCTGACCATCGATAAAGACGCCTGGAAGGCCGACCTGCCCAGCATCGAGGAGTTTTACGGCACCATCGGCGACCGTCTGCCCCGGGAGCTGCGCCAGAACCTGGACATCCTGGAGAAGAATCTGGACGCCTGAAGCCGGTGCTCCGTCTTTACTTGCTCCTGATCAACAGCGCAGCCTTTGCGCTCTGCCTTGCGGACAAGCGCCGGGCAAGGCAGAGAAGGTGGCGCGTCCCGGAAGCAACGCTTCTGCTGCTTTCCGCCCTGGGCGGAAGCGGCGGGCTGCTGCTTGGGATGCTGCTGTTTCGTCATAAGATCCGGCATCTGAAGTTCACCCTGGGCGTACCGCTGATGCTGCTAGCGCAGCTGGCGTTGCTGTATCATTTCTGCGCTTGAACAGCGTTCTCCGCTCTGCAGGCAAAAGTCTTGCCTGCAGAGCTTTTTTCGCGCAGAAAAGTTGCAAAAACCGTCGGTTCGTGGTATGATGATCAAGATAAGGGGGTTCGCTATGACAGAGAAGGAGACCGTCCGCCTTTATTCGCGGCAAAATGAAAAGACCCTGGCCCAGCTGGAGCAAAACGGCCGTATCATCAACAGCCGGACCTATGTGCGGCTGCATTTCGGCGACATGGCGGAGCATTACCTTGAGAGCTACGACTGGTTCACGGAGGAGGCCTCCCGGCGGGTGCCGCGGCCGGCTGATGTGCAGGCATCCATCTGGTGCTCCATCAGCGTGGAAAACTGTCTCCGGCCCATCCCGGGAACGGTGGTTTATGTGCTGGAGGTCCCGCGGGACAAGGTGATCTATTTTGATGAGGAAAAGTGGGATTATGTGCTCAACCGGGTCTATATCCCCAAGGACGAGGCAGACCGGCTTGCCTATCGGGAGCATCTTCGCGCCATGGGCATCCAGAGCGGCTTTGAGATCCTGCAGGGGCGCTGGCGCGGGCAATATCCCCAGGAGGAGCAGCGCATCCGGGAAAGCTGGAAGCGGGTCTTTGAGATCGACAATTGGACGATCTTCAACGTCTGCGGCAACATCTGGGAGATCCGGAAGGAATGGATCCGGCGGATCGTCCGCCCGGGTGAGGATCTGCTGGCGCTGGAAAAGGACGCCGAGGGGCAGACGCCGCAGCCGTGAGCCTTTAGAAACAAAGAAGAATCGAGGGACCCTGTGTGGAAAAGATCCGGAGTAAAGAGAAATTATCCGTCCACAATTCTCAGCGCCTGGCGGTGCTGATCGTATGCCTGCTTCTGTTGGCGGCGGGCGCGGCCATCCTGATAACAGATCGCGGACAGGCCCGGCTGACTTCGGCGGAGCTGCCGTTGATCCCTCAGCTCCAGCAGCTGGAGCTTCCGAAAAAAAGCGTGAAGGCTGCCGCAAAGCCCAGGCCGCAGCTGCCCAAACGGGCAGAGCCGGAGGTCTCCGCGGAGGAAAGCGCCGTAACGCCGGAAAAATATCAGCAGCTTTCCAAGCTGCATAAGGTGGGAGACGAATCTGAGGAGACTTGGTCTCTGCAGCTGGTGAACCGGGATTTCCCACTGCAGCAGCAGCCCACGCCGGAGCTGACGAAGCTTGGCGGGGGCCACGCCGTGGACGGCCGGATCTATCCCGCGCTGACCCAGATGCTCTCCGATATGCGGGAAGCGGGGCTTTCGCCCAAGGTCCGCTCCTCCTACCGGACGCATCAGACCCAGATCACGCTGTTTCAGCGCAAGGTTCGCTATTACCGCGGTCTGGGCTATTCCACCGCCAGAGCAGAGGCCGAGGCGGAGCAGTGGGTCGCCCGACCGGGCACCTCCGAGCATGAGCTGGGCTTAGCCCTGGATATCGTTTCCAGCAGCTACCAGACGCTGGACGAGCGCCAGGAGAATACCAAGGAGCAGAAGTGGCTGATGGAGCATTGCTGGGATTATGGCTTTATCCTGCGCTACCCAAACGGAAAGAGCGACATCACCGGCATTCATTATGAGCCCTGGCATTATCGCTATGTGGGGCAGAAAGCCGCGCTGGAGATCCGGCAGATGGGCGTTTGCCTGGAGGAATACCTGGAGCAGCTTCACAAGGTCATCGATCCCGATCTGATCGCATAAACAAAAAGCGGCCACCCGTGTAAAGCGGGTGGCCTTAACATTTCTCCGGCGCTTAGAGCCGAAACGCGTTTTCATCCTTGACCGTGCGAAGCTCCGCGCCGGAGGCCGGCTTGCGCCGCAGCGGATCGTAAACATAACGGGAGCAGTGATCCTGCGGATCAACCGGCCCCTTCTTGCTGCAGAGGATGGCGTCTTCGCCGTAATCCTGCCCATACAGGCAGAAGGCGCAGATCTTGGGAATATCCTTATCAAAAAGCATGGGATCACCTCCGGCGCATTATTTTCTTCATTATAATCCCATTTTCTGCGCTTGGCAAGGGAAAAATCAGATCCGGGCCAGCAGAAATGCGATCACGGCCGCCAATAGGCCCTGCAGCAGCTTAAAGATCACATGATCGCGGCAGGGCAGGCCGGCCTCCAGCAGCAGCGACGTCGATTGCAGCGTTACCGAAAGCCCGCCAAAGCCCGCCAGAAGGGCGCAGCAGGGCAAAAGGAGCGTTCGCGGCAGCGGCAGCGCAGTCAGAGCAGAAAGGCCGCCGGTGACCTCCAGCAGGCCGGAGAGCAGTGCAGAAGGCAGCCCGGCCTGCCGCAGCGGCGGCAGCTGAAACAGCAGCCGCTCCATTACGGAAAAGAACAAGACAAAGGCGCATACATTCTGAAAGGCCGCGAAGGCGCTGCGCACCGTTTCTAAAAGAGTGGAAAGAGAAAACGCCGCCCGATCTTCAGCTGTAATGCCAAGCGACTTTACAGCTCTGTTTTTTCTGCGAAATAAGGCGCCGATCAGCAGGGCGGAGAGCACCTGCGCCCCATAGAGCAGCGCGCCGGCCCGGAGATCGCCCAGCATTCCGCAGCCAAGTGCGCTGATGAGAAATGCAGGGCCGGCGTTGTTGCAAAACCGCAGCAGAAGCAGCACATCCTCCCGGGAGCATTGGCCCGCCCGGTAGAGCTGGATCGCTGCATTGGTCCCCACGGGATAGCCGCCCACCAGACCCAGAAGAAGCGCCGGAGCACAGGCCCCTGGCAAGTGAAACAGCTTTCCCATTGGCTTTTGCAGCAGAGGCGCAAGGACCGCTGCGCTGCCCGAGGCCGCCAGCCAGCCGGAAAGTACAAAAAACGGAAACAGCGCCGGCAGCAGCACCTGCGCGCAAAGCGACAGGCTCTGCACTGCTGCGGCAGACACCTCCCGCCCGCACAGCAGAAGCCCTGCCGCAAACAGCAATAGCCAAAGCAAAAACCCCGCCCGCCGAATGGAAAATGCCGCGTCTGAACCAGTCATGGGATCCCTCTTTTCCTGATATACTGCTGTAGGATATTCCGGGAAAGGAGCCCTCATGATGGAACAAAAGCAAAAAGAAACGGCATCGCTGCGGCAGCGGCTGAAAGCGGCCATGGCCCTGCCCCGGCAGCTGGACGAAGCGGCGCCGCAGCTGTCGCTGGACGGCGACCGGATGCTAACGATCCAGCGGCATCAAGGCCTTTTAGAATATGGCGAAGCACGGATCCGCGTTGCGGCAAAGCCCTTTGAGATCTGCGTTACCGGCGACCGGATGCTGCTGCGCGCCATGGACAGCGACTGTATCTGCATCGGCGGACAGATCTTTTCCGTGGAATATCAATATCGGGAGCGGACAGAATGAGATGGGAGGAGGATCTGCGGGGGAGCCTGCTCATTCAGATCCGAAGCGCTGCGGGAGAGCGCTTTTTTACCCTGTGCGCCCGGGAGGGTGTGGTGTTTCGCCGGGTGCAGGCGCTGGATGCGGATCTGTTTCAGGCCTGGATCTCTGTAGGCGATTTCTTTGCCCTGCGCCGCTGCGCCTTCCGGACCTCCAGCCGCATCCGGGTCCTGCGCAGGCGAGGACTGCCCTTTGCCGCGAAAAGGCTTACAGGGCGATGGATGCTGATGCTGGGAGCGGCTTTGTCTGCGGCGGCGGTGCTTTGGCTCTCGGGCTGCGTCTGGACTATCCGGGTGGATGGCTGCCGGGAGACCACCCAGGGAGAGATCCTTCGGCTTTTGGAGCAGGCCGGACTCAAAACCGGGGCCAGAAGGGCCGATATCTCCCCACGAGATGTGCGAAACCGTGTGATTTCAGGCTGTGACAAGCTATCTTACATTACAGTCAATTTCCGTGGGACCCAGGCGCTGGTCCAGGTCTGGGAGCGAAAGGATACCCCCGAGCCCATCCCGCAGGAGGAGCCATGCGATATTCTTTCCGATAAGGCCGGTGTGGTCCTGCGGCTACGGGTGCGGCAGGGGACGGCCTGCGTTCAGGTGGGCGACGCCATCCAGCCGGGCGACCGGATCGCCGAGGGCCGGATCCTGGGCGCGGCGGGGGAGCTTCGGCAGGTCCACGCCATGGCGGAAGCGGATATTCGGGCCACCTATACCGTCCGCACCGCCATCCCGGCGGAGATCCGGAGTCTCACTGTTTCGGAGGAGCTGCGGCCGGAGCGCTATCTTCTGTTCGGAAGGCACAGATTTCCCCTGCAGAAGATTGAAAAAGCGCCGGAGCTGTGGTATGATAAACAAATCGAGATGCAGCTGCTGCAGCTGCAGGATGAGCTGCGCTTCCCCATCGGGATCGTAACGGAGCGCCGCTTTTACGGCACGCCCGCCGGGCAGATGCCGGAGCGGGAGAGCCTTTCCGTCCTGCTGGAGGAGCGGATGCTGCGCAGACTGCTGGCAGCAAAGCCGGAAGCGGAGCTTTGCGGCTATACATTTTCTTTGGAGAAGACCGATGGGGGCGCTTATCTGGGCGTGCTGCGGGCAGAGCTCATCGAGACCTGCGGCGTGGAGGCCCCGGCAGAATAAGGAGAGAAAAAGCAATGACAGAACAGATCATCAATGTGGGGCGCGTGGAGCATATCATCAACCTGTTCGGCTCCTTTGATGAAAACATCAAGCTGTTGGAAAAGGAATATGGCGTCAGCATCGTGTTTCGGGATACGGAGCTGAAGATCTGCGGCGAGCCGGAGGCCGTTCTTTCCGCGAAGGCTGCGGTGGAGGCGCTGCTGCAGCTGGCCGCCCGCGGCGAGCAGATCGGCCCGCAGAATGTGAATTATGTGATCTCGCTGGTGCGGGACGGGCAGGAGGATAAGATCGCCCAGATGGGCAAGGATGTGATCTGCGTCACCATCCGCGGCAGGCAGGTCAAGGCAAAGACCGTTGGCCAGCAGAAATATGTGGACGCGATCCAGAAAAACATCGTCACCCTGGGCATCGGTCCGGCGGGAACGGGCAAGACCTATCTGGCGGTGGCCTGCGCCGTGGCGGCCTTTCGGGAAAAAACTGTGAACCGCATCATCCTCACCCGGCCGGCTGTGGAAGCCGGGGAGAAGCTGGGCTTTTTGCCCGGCGACCTGCAGAACAAGGTGGATCCCTATCTGCGGCCCCTTTACGATGCGCTGTTCGATATGCTGGGGCCGGAGGCCTACCAGAGGTATCTGGAGCGGGGCAATATTGAGGTGGCGCCGCTGGCCTATATGCGCGGGCGGACGCTGGACGATGCCTTTATCATTCTGGACGAGGCCCAGAACACCACGCCGGAGCAGATGAAGATGTTTCTGACCCGGATCGGCTTCGGCTCCCGGGCGGTGATCACCGGCGATGTGACGCAGATCGATCTGCCCGATGGCAAGCGCTCCGGCCTGAAGGAGGCCGTTCGGGTGGTGCAGGGCCTGCAGGACATCGCGGTTTGCACGCTGGACCATAAGGACGTGGTGCGCCATGAGCTGGTGAGCCGGATCATCAAGGCTTATGAAAGCTATGACGAGAAAAAACAGAAAAACGGGCTTAAGGACAAGGAAAAGAGGAAATATCATGTCAAGACTAAAGGTTGAGCTTTTGGGCGAGGCAGAGGGCGGCACGGCGAAGCTGATCCGTCTGGCGGCAAAGACCGCCTTCTCCGCCTTTGATTACGGCTTCGACGGGCAGGTGACTATTACGATCACCGATGACGAGGACATCCGGACCTATAACCGGGACTACCGCCAGGTGGACCGCAGCACGGATGTTTTGTCCTTTCCCCTGAACGATTTTTGCCGGGGCAAGCCCCGGGAGCCGCTGGAGGAGCTGCTGGATCCTGTCACGGGGCTGGTGCCGTTGGGGGATATGATCCTATCCCTGGAGCACGCCCGGGCCCAGGCGGCGGAATACGGCCATGGGCTGGCGCGGGAATGCGCTTATCTGACGGTGCACAGCATACTCCATCTGCTGGGCTATGACCATGTGGACGAGGGCGAGGAAAAGGCCGCCATGCGGGCGAAGGAGGAGGAGATCCTGGCCCAGTTGAGCCTGACCCGGCGGGAGCCGGAGCAAGCAGAGAAAGGAACGGAAGCATGATCACGAAAACCGGTATTTTTTCGGTGGTGGGCCGGCCCAATGTGGGCAAATCCACGCTGACCAACGCCCTCTGCGGCACCAAGGTGGCCATCGTCTCGAACAAGCCCCAGACCACCCGCACCAGGATCACCGGCGTCCTCAATGAAGACGGCTGCCAGATGATCTTTCTGGACACGCCGGGCCTGCACAAGCCCAAGACCCGGCTGGGCGATTATATGGTAAAGATCATCAACGATACCGTTACCGATGTAGACACGGTGCTGCTGCTGGTGGAGCCGGTTGCCCGGATCGGCATCCCGGAGCAGCTGCTCATCGACAAGCTGAAGGAATACGCGCTGCCGGCGGTGCTGGTGATCAACAAGATCGATTCCGTGGAAAAGGAAACGCTACTGTCCGTGATCGCCGCCTATTCGGAGGCTTACGATTTTGCCGCCGTTGTGCCCGTCAGCGCCCGCCAGGGCGATGGGCTGGATGTGCTGAAGGAGGAGCTGAAGAAGCTCTGCTTTGAATCGCCCCAGCTGTTTCCCGATGGCATGGTCTCCGATCAGCCGGAGCGGCAGCTCATCGCAGAGATCATCCGGGAAAAGCTGCTGCAGAATCTGGACAAGGAGGTCCCCCACGGAACGGCGGTGGAGATCGAGGCCATGAAGGAGGAAAACGGCGTGGAGCATATCTCCGCCGTAATCTACTGTGAGCGCAAGACCCATAAGGGCATCATCATCGGCAAAAACGGCGCCATGCTGAAGAAGGTGGGCGCTTCCGCCCGGCCGGAGATCGAAGCGCTGCTGGACTGCCGGGTATTTCTGCAGCTCTGGGTCAAGGTCAAGGAGGACTGGCGCAACAATCCCGCCCAGATCCGAAATTTCGGTTATTCAGAGGACCGGTAAGGCAGGGGGTATTTTCCTGCGGAAAACGGCGCGCTTCTGCCCATCCTAAAGGGTGAGGTGATAGGATGCGCAACGCCATGTGGGAGCTTTTCGTCCAGACCGGCCTGCCCCAGGTCTATAATTACTACGCCCGATGCAAACGGAGGGATGGGCATGTTTCAAACTGTGAGCGGACTGACCCTCCGCAGCGTGAACTATAAAGAGGCGGATCAGATCCTGACCGTTTTGACCGACAGCCGGGGCTGCCTCACCGTCAAGGCCAGAGGCGCCAGCCGGAAGGGGAGCCGCCTGAGAGCGGCTTCCCAGCTTTTTACATTTTCGCAAATGACCCTTTACGAGAACCGGGGCCGGCTCATCCTCCAGGAAGCGGAGGTGCAGCAGCAGTTTTCCGGCCTGCAGAGCCGGCTTTCCGCCCTTTCGCTGGCTTCCTATCTGGCGGAGGTGCTGGCCACGGAAGCGGAGGACGCCCCCGGAGGAGAGGCGCTTTTTCGGCTGGCGCTGAACTGTCTTTATGCCCTTTCTCATGCGCTTGCGCCGGAGCGCGTTGTCAAGGCCGCCTTTGAGCTGCGGTATATGGCGCTGGCCGGCTATGCGCCGGAGCTTTCCGGCTGCGCAGTCTGCGGCAGAAAGGAGCCGATCCGACCCGTTGCAGTGCTGGAGGCCGGCGTGATCCGCTGCAGGGCGTGCACGCTGCCCGGAGCCTCCGGCCGGCAGACGGAGCTGACGCCCGGCGCGCTGGCCGCAGCCAGATATCTGCTGTGCTGCGACCTGAAAAAGCTGTTTTCCTTTACCCTGGGCGAGGAGGATCTCCGCTGCCTGGGCAATTTCAGCGAAAGCTATCTGCTCACCAAGTTGGAGCGAAGCTTTCGCACTCTGGATTTTTATAAAAGCGTAGGTGAAACAGAATGACATTACAGGAACGGTCCTATCAGACCATCGAGCTGCCAAAGATCCTGGAACTGCTGGCCCAGGAAGCGGCCACAGAGCCGGCCAAGCAGCTTTGCCGGGAGCTTCGGCCCGTCTATTCCCTGAAGCTCTGCGAAAGGCTCCAGCAGGAAACGGAGGATGCGGCCCGGCTCATCGGACTGCAGGGCAGCCCGGCCTTTTCAGGCCTGCGGGATATCTCCGCCGCTTTGGAGCGGGCGGAGAAGGGCGGCTTTCTTAATCCCGTGGAGCTTTTAGGCGTGGGTGCCATGCTCCGGGCCGCAAGGCTGACGAAGAATTATCGGGAGGAGCGCCGGCAGACCGAGACCTCGCTGGACGAATATTTCACGCTGCTCAACGGAAATAAATTTTTGGAGGAGAAGATCGAAAACGCCATCATCTCCGAGGAAGAGATCTCCGACCATGCCAGCTCCGAGCTTTATCAGATCCGCCGCCAGATCCGGACGGCGGCCTCCAAGGTCCGGGAGGTGCTGAACAAGATCACCTCCTCCCAGACCAACCAGAAGATCCTTCAGGATTCCATCATCACGCAGCGCAACGGCCGCTTCGTGGTGCCAGTGAAGGCGGAATACCGCAGTAGCATGCCCGGCATGGTCCATGACACCAGCGCCAGCGGCGCAACGCTTTTTATTGAGCCTGCCGCCGTGGTGGAGCTGAATAACAATATCCGCATCCTTTACGGCAAGGAAAAGGCGGAGATCGAACACATCCTGGCGGAGCTTTCTGCCGATACGGCTCAATTTGCCGGCTCCATCCGCCGGGACTATGAGCTGCTCTGCCAGCTGGACTTTATCTTTGCCCGGGGCAAGCTGGCCTATAAGATGAAAGCCATGCGGCCCCGCCTGCTGGAGTCCGGACGGACGGAGATCAACAAGGCGCGGCATCCGCTGCTGAGTCCCGATACGGCCGTCCCCATCAGCTTCCGCATCGGCGGCACGGTGGATACCGTCATCATCACCGGCCCCAACACC
>DHMK01000066.1:0-27223 GCA_002405755.1 Clostridiales bacterium UBA4644 | reverse complement strand
CCAACACCGGCGGCAAGACCGTCGGCATCAAGACGCTGGGGCTTTTGACCGCCATGGCCCAGTGCGGCCTGCAGATCCCCGCTTCCGATGGCAGCCAGATCGTCCTCTTTGAGCATATTCTGGCGGATATCGGCGATGAACAGAGCATCGAGCAGTCGCTTTCCACCTTTTCCAGCCACATGCGCACCATCGTGGAGATCCTGCAGGTAGCGGACGGACATACGCTGGTGCTGCTGGACGAGCTGGGCGCCGGCACGGATCCCGTGGAGGGCGCGGCGCTGGCCCGGGCCATCATCGAGCATCTGCGGAGCATGGGCTGCACCGTTGCAGCCACAACCCACTATGCGGAGCTGAAGGTCTACGGACTGGAGACGCCCGGCGTGGAAAACGCCTCCTGCGAGTTTGATGTGCAGACCCTGCGGCCCACCTACCGCTTGATCTTCGGCGTCCCCGGAAAGTCCAACGCCTTCGCCATCTCCCAGCGGCTGGGTCTGCGGGAAGACATCATTCAGGCGGCCGCCGGGCTCATCGCCACGGAGGATAAGGAATTTGAGGATGTGCTCACCAAGCTGGAGGAGAAGCGTCAGGGCCTGGAGAGCCGCATCGCTGCGGCAGAACGTCAGCAGCGTGATGCGGAGGCCGCCAACCGTCGGGCACAGGAGCGTCTGGCAACGCTGGAGGGCGAGCGGGAGAAGCTCATTCTGGACGCCAAGCTCAAGGCAAAGGAGATCATCGACAATGCCCGCGCCGCCAGCGAGATGGTTTTGGAGGAAGCAAAGCGCGTCAAGCAGGAGGCTGCCGATGGAAAGGACGCCAATCTGGCTGCCGCCCGGGCGATCTTCCGCGGGGCCCTTTCGGAAGCGGAGAAAAAGACGCTTTCCCAGCGGGCAGAACGGAAGGCTATGCCGCTGCCCCGGCCGCTGAAGGCGGGGGATACGGTAGAGATCGTTTCCACCCACACCCGCGGTACCGTTTTGGAAGCGCCCAAGCCCGGCGAAAAGGTCAAGGTCCAGGCGGGCATCCTGAAGATCCAGGTGGAGCCCCGGGAGCTGCAGCTGCTGGAAGACGCCAAGCCGGAAAAGAAGGAGCCGCTCCGCGCAGGCGGCGCAAGGCTCTCCGCGCCGCAAAATGCCACGGCCGAGCTGGATCTGCGGGGCGAAAGCGGCGATGAAGCCATCCTGGAGCTGGATCAGTTTCTGGACAACGCCGTCCGGCTCCATCTGGAGACCGTCACCATCATTCACGGCAAGGGAACCGGCGTCCTGCGCCAACGGGTGCAGGCCAGGCTGCGCAGCCACCCGCAGGTGAAGAGCTTCCGCCTGGGCGTTTACGGCGAAGGGGAGAACGGCGTTACCATCGCCACCCTGAAAAAGTGAGCCGGGGAGCAGGCTTTACGGAGAATTTCTGTAGGTTTTCCGCAGGAAGTAAAAGACCTCCAAGGCGCTTTTGTGAAATTTGATAGAAATTTAGCATTGCCATTTTAGCAAAACTTTGGTATCATAATAAAAGAGAACGAATATGAAGGAAGCGAGGATGCTTATGTTTTCTAAAGAAGTCACCGTAACGAATCAGACTGGTCTTTATGCGAGACCTGCAACTTTTTTTATCCAGAAAGCCAATGAGTTTCGGAGTACGATGATGGTGGAAAAGGCTGAGCGCAAGGTCAACGCCAAGAGTCTTCTGGGCGTTTTGTCGCTGGGCATCACCAAAGGAAGCACGATCACCATTTCCGCTGAAGGCCCCGACGAGACTGAAGCCGTCAATGCGCTTTGCGAGCTGATCGAAAGCAATTTCGGCGAATGATCTTTGCTGCGCGCCAACAATCCATGCGTCCCGGTCGCGGGACGCATTTTTACTATTGGAGAACGCTATGACCTTTGAAGAGCTGAAGGACAAGGCCCATCGCCTGCCCCAGCTGCCCGGCGTCTATCTGATGCACGACCGGGCGGGCACGGTGATCTATGTGGGCAAGGCCAAAAGCCTGCGCAATCGGGTGAGCCAGTATTTTGCCGATCTGGCGTCGCACACGGTGAAGACCAGGCGAATGGTCTCCAGCATCGATCATTTTGAGACGATCTTCGCTTCCTCCGAGCTGGACGCCCTGCTGCTGGAAAACACGCTGATCAAAAAATATAAGCCGAAATATAACATTCTGCTGAAGGACGACAAGGGCTATCCCTTCATCCGCATCGGCCGGGAGGACTATCCCCGGCCCACCGTGGCCGGCAAGCGGGAGCGGGACGGCGCGCGGTATTTCGGCCCCTACGGCGGACGGGGAACGGCCAATCAGGCCATCCGGCTCCTTTCCGAGACCTTTCTGCTGCCAAGCTGCAACCGCCGCTTTCCCCGGGACATCGGCAAAGAGCGCCCCTGCCTGCAGCTGGACATGAAAAAATGCTGCGGCGTCTGCACCGGAAAGCTCTCCCCGGCGGACTATCAGGAGCTGATCCGCCAGTGCATCCAGGTGCTGGAGGGGAGGAGCGAGGAGCTGGAGGCCCAGCTCCAGCAGAGCATGGAGCAGGCGGCAGAGCAGCTGGCCTTTGAACAGGCTGCCGCCTTTCGCGACAGGATCCGCGCCGTTCAGCGGCTGCGGCAGCTGCGGATCGCGGTGGTGGCCGGCGGCGCAGATACCGATGCGCTGGCCTTTGCCCTGCGGGGCAGCCGGGCCTGCATCGTCCGGCTCTCCTACAAGGGCGGCGTTTTGGTAGACCGGAGATCGGTCTTTTTGGACGGTCTGGACGAGGGCGATGCGTCCGACGCGCTGGAGAGCTTTCTGCAGCAGTATTATACCCAGCTGAACTGGGCGCCCAAGACCGTCTGTCTTTCTCACGAGATCGAAAATCTGCAGGCCATGGAGGATTATCTCTCCGACCTGCGGGAGAGCCGCTGCACGCTGCTTTTGCCCCAGCGGGGCGAAAAGCGCAGGGAAGTCCAGCTGGCCATGGACAACGCGCAGCTGGAGCTTCAGGAGGCGGAAGCGGCAGAGGAGCGCACGGGGAAGACCCTGCAGCTTCTGCAGCAGATGCTGGGGCTGGCGGCCCCGCCCGTGCGGATGGAGGCCTATGATATTTCCAACACCGCCGGGACGGATCCGGTAGCCTCCATGACGGTGTTCCGCAGTGGCAGACCGCTGAAAAGCGCTTATAAAAAATATAAGATCAAAACCGCCGTGGGCGGCGACGATTACGGCGCCATGCATGAGGTCCTGGGCCGCAGGCTGGACCGGGCGCTGGCGGGGGACGAGGGCTTTTTGCCCCTGCCGGACCTTTTGCTCATTGACGGCGGTGCGGGCCAGACCAAAATGGCGCTGGAGCAGCTTCAGGCCAGAGGGCTGGACATCCCCGTCTATGGCATGGTCAAGGACAGCCACCACCGCACCCGTGCGCTGGTCTCCGCAGACGGCAGAGAGATCGGCATCGCCGCAACGCCGGCAGTCTTCGCCCTCATCGGCCGGATCCAGGAGGAGACCCACCGCTTTGCCATCGAATACCATCGCAGCCTGCGGGGCAAGCAGATGCGGAAATCGTCGCTGGAAAACATCCCCGGACTTGGCCCCGTGCGGGAAAAGGCCCTGCTGAAGCGCTTCGGCACGGTGCGGGCCATCCGTGAGGCTTCGCCGGAGGATCTACAGCAGATTTTGCCGCAGGCCGTGGCAGAAGCCGTATATCATCATCTGAAGGAGGAGCGCACATGAGGATCATTACAGGAAAGGCCCGGGGAAAGCGTCTGCAGACGCCGGAGGGACTCCATACCAGACCCACCACGGAGCGCGTCAAGGAATCGGTGTTCAGCATCGTTCAATGGGATATCGAGGGCCGAAAGGCGCTGGATCTGTTCGGCGGCAGCGGCCAGCTGGGGCTGGAGGCCGTTTCCCGGGGCGCGGAGAGCTGCGTCATCGTGGAGAGCGACCGGGGCGCACAGAAGGTCATCGAAAGCAATATCAGGGGCTGTAAATTCGAGAGTCAGTGCCGTCTGGTCTGCGGCGATGCCTTTCAGTTTCTCCAGCGGCAGAAAAAAGACAGCTTCGGCCTGATCTTTCTGGATCCGCCCTATGGCGGCGAGCTGCTGAACCGGGCGCTGCAGGAGATCTGCCGAATTGACATTTTGTCTGAGGGTGGTATAATTATTTGTGAGAGCGGCGAAAACGACGCGCTGCTGCCGGTGCCTGCGCCTTATCGGGTGCTGCGGCGGTATCACTACGGCCATTCCGCCGTGATCACCATCACAAAGGGCGGCGAAGAAGCATGAGGACGGCCATGGTATCCGGGACCTTCGACCCGGTGACGCTGGGCCATGTGGATCTGGCGGAGCGGGCCTCCCGGCTGTTTGATCAGGTGGTCATCACCATGATGATCAATCCAGACAAGCACGATCGCTTCCCGGTGGAGCAGCGGCTGGCCTTTCTGCGGGACGCCGTTGCGCACCTGCCCAATGTCCGGGTGGATTTTTGGGATGGGATGCTCTATGAATATGTTCTGGCCCATGGGATCTGCGCCAATGTGCGGGGCATCCGCAGCGAAAAGGACGCGGCCTATGAGCTGGACATGGCAGAATACAACCTGGCCCACGCGCCCTCCTGCGAGACGCTGCTTTTGCCCGCGAAAAAGGGGCTGGAGCAGCTCAGCTCCACGGAGGTCATGCGCCGGAGCCGGGCCGGAGAAGACATTTCCGCGCTGGTGACGCCCATGGTGGCGCAAGCGCTGCAAACTGACAAAAAAGGAGAGGTATCTTATGGCAGGAACGCCCATTAACGAGCTGGTCAATACCCTGTATGAAATGGTGGAAGACGCCTTTACCATGCCTCTGGGCAACGACCGCTGCATTCTGGAGCGGGATAAGGTGCTGGATCTTCTGGATGAGATCCGGGCAAATTTGCCCTCCGATCTGAAAATGGCCCAGGAGATCGTGGAAAAGCGCAATGAACTCATTGCCGCAGGCAAGCGGGAATATGACAATCTGAAGAAGCAGGCGGACGATTATGCCCGCCAGAAGACCAGCGAGCACGAGATCACGCAGGAGGCCCGAAAGAAGGCCGCCGAGCTGGTGGCCGCGGCAGAGCGCCGGGCCAAGGATGTAATGCGCGCCGCGGGCGAATACTGCGAGGACGCCATGAAGCGCACGGAATCGGCCATGGCCCAGTCTCTGGAGGAACTGCGGCAGTCCCGGATCCAGTTTCAGCAGGCTGCCCGGGAGCAGAAGGGGAACTGAGCCTTTATGAAAGCCATCGACCTGAACTGCGACCTGGGCGAAAGCTTCGGCGCTTATACCATCGGCCAGGACCGGGCGCTGATGGAGGTGATCACCTCCGCATCCGTGGCCTGCGGCTTTCATGCCGGCGACCCTGCCGTCATGGGCCGCACGGTGGAGGCGGCCGGAGCGCGGGGCGTTGCCCTCGGGGCCCATCCGGGCTATCCGGATCTGCAGGGCTTTGGCCGGCGGGAAATGAAGCTTTCGCCGGAGGAGGTCTATGCCGATGTTTTGTATCAGCTGGGCGCGCTGACAGCCTTCGTCCGGGCAAGAGGCGGCCGGCTCCAGCATATCAAGCCCCATGGCGCTTTGTATAATCAGGCCTGTAAAGATGAAGGACTTGCCATAGCGATCTGCCGTGCGGCAAGGGATCTTGACCCTTCGCTGATCGTGCTTGCGCCGGAGCGCAGCGCCTTTCGTCAGGCTGCGCAGGCCTTTGGGCTTCCTTTTGCCGGAGAATTCTTTGCAGATCGGGCCTATCTGCCGGACGGAAGTCTGGTCCCCCGGAGCCAATCCGGCGCCGTGATCCACGACGGTGCGCTGGCGGCAAGCCGGGTGCTGCAGATGGCGCAGGAGGGGACGGTCACCTGCATCGACGGGACGGTTTTGCCTGTGCATTGCGTTTCCGTCTGCGTCCACGGCGACAACGAAGCTGCGCTGGAAAGTGTCCGCCTGATCCGCAGGACGCTGGAGCAGAACGGCGTGGCCCTGCGCCCCATGCGGGAGCTGATCTGATGAAAGAGACGATCCGGATCCTGCCCTGCGGCGACAGCGCGTTGACGCTGGTGCTGGGCGATGAGGTTTCTGAAGCGGTCCATCGCCGGGTGAAGGCCATGGAGCTGGCGCTTCGCCGGGCCGCGCTGCCCGGCGTTTTGGAGCTGGTCCCTACTTATACCACGGTCTGCATTCATTATGACCCCTGCCGGATCCTCTGCAGCCAGCTGGAGGCCGCCATCCGCGGCCTTGCTTTTGCGCCGGAAGCGGTGGAAAACGCAGGCCGGCTGGTAGAGATCCCCGTTTGCTACGGCGGAACATACGGCCCGGATCTGGAGACCGTTGCGGCCCACGCCGGGCTTTTGCCGGAGGAGGTCATCCGCCGGCATACCGCGCCGGAATATCGCGTCTATATGCTGGGCTTTCTGCCCGGCTTTGCTTATCTGGGCGGGCTGGATGAGACCATCGCCTGCCCCCGGCTGCAAACGCCCCGCACCCGGATCCCGGCAGGCTCCGTGGGCATCGCGGGATCGCAGACGGGCATCTATCCGCTGGTCTCGCCCGGCGGCTGGCAGCTCATTGGGCGCACGCCGGAAACGCTTTTTTCCCTGACGGCTCAGGGCGAGAGCCGGTTTTTGCTTTCACCGGGCGATCGGGTGCGGTTTGTCGCCGTCCCGCCGGAAGCCTTTCTGGAAGGAGCTGCCACAGTATGATGGAGGTTTTGCAGCCCGGTCTGCTGACCACCGTTCAGGACGGGGGCAGATGGGGCTTTCAGCAGTATGGCGTGCCGGTCTGCGGCGCAATGGACTGGTCGGCGCTGGCCAGAGCCAATCTTCTGGCGGGCAACGCCATGGAGGAGGCCGCGCTGGAGATCACCGGTCTTGGGCCTGTCCTCCGGTTTTTACAGGATAATTGCTTTGCGCTGGCTGGAGCCGACTGTGCTGCGATGCTGAATGATACGCCGCTGGAAAGCGGCAGAGCGTATTTTGCTTCGGCAGGCGATGTCCTTCGCATGGGCGCGCTGACGCGGGGCTTCCGGGCCTGCCTTGCCGTCTCCGGCGGCTTTGACCTGCCGGAGGTCATGGGCAGCCGCAGTACCTGTCTTTCTGCCGGCTTTGGCGGCTATCGGGGCCGCGCCCTGCAAAAGGGCGACCTGCTGGCCTTTCGCGGCCCGCAGCTCTGGCTGCATGGTCTGACAGAACGGCATCTTCCGGAGCGTTATGACCCGGCGCAGCCGGTGCGGGTAATCCCGGGGCCGCAGGCAGACGCTTTTTCGGAAGAGACGCTGTCGCACTTTTTTGCTGCGGAATACCGTTTGGGGCCAAAGAGCGACCGGATGGGCGCACGGCTGGAGGGTCCGCCGCTGCCGCTGCAGCCGGGAAGAACGGCAAATATCATCTCCGACGGCATCGCCATGGGCAGCATTCAGGTGCCCAATGGGCAGCCCATCCTGATGCTGGCAGACCGGCAGACCACCGGCGGCTATGTAAAGCTGGGCGCGGTGATCACGGCAGATCTGCCGTTGGCGGCGCAAAAACGGCCGGGGGATGCGATCCGGTTTCAACGCTGCACAGTGGAGGAAGCCCAGATGCTGCTGCGCCATCTGCACCGGCAGCTGCGCTATGCCGCGCAGGCGCTGGACGACCCTGCCCGGTGGTAGAGATAAATCCTTGGAAAAAGAATCCATTTATGGATGGGAAGCTGCCTTATGGAAATTACATTTGTAAATCCCGGCGTGGATTACATGATTCAGGGCATCCTGTCTTTTCAGGAAGAAGGCGTATCTGAATTCTGGTCTGCACCTTTATACCTTTTCTATCCGCAGCTTGATCGGGCGTTCGCCGCAAGTCTGCCGGCTGCCGAAAGAAAAGACTACATTGCGCACACCATGAGAGCCGTCTATTCTGAATTGGAGGACACGATCAACGCGAAGGCGCGCTTGTATTCTCATCTTTGGAACGCTTGCAAGCCGCAGATCACAGCCGCTTTATCAGAAGCCTTCGGCATAGATTGCGCTGGCCTGCTGAATGACCTGCGCTGCAATTTGAGCATGAACCCCATTGCGCCGCGTTTTCTAAAAGAGCACTGCTATGACACATTTTATTTGAACAGCGCAAAGGGTGCCATTGGCGGTGGAATACATGAGATCATACACTTTATTTGGTTCTATGTATGGAACCGGTTGTTTGGAGATAACTACGACGAATATGAGCGTCCCTCGCTCAAATGGATATTGAGCGAAATGGTGGTCGAATCCGTGATGAGAGATGAGCGGCTCAGCTCCGTCAACCCATATTTCCCGAGAGAAAACGGTGGATGTGTCTATCCCTATTTCTTCGACTTGATGGCGGATGGGAAGCCTATTCTTAACACATTGGACGCTATGTATAGAAGCCAGAATATTGAAGATTTTATGCGAAGCAGCTACGCTTATTGCCAAAAGCACGAAGCAGAGATCCGGGAGCATATCCGGAAGTCAGAGGGATAAGCGATCCCGGGCGGCAGGAACCATAATCCGCTGCAGCAGCGAAAGCAGCGCCCCAGAGGGCGCTGCTTTTTTGCGCGGCGGCTCATTCCTTTGCAGAAAGCTCCTGGGCGAACAGGCGGAACAGGTCGACCACATCCTCCGGCGAAAGGCCGCAGGCCGGCGCCAGCTCCAGCGCCGCCAGAACATGGGCCTCCAGCTGGCGAAGCCGCTCCTCCCGGATCCGCGGCCCGTTGTTTTTGGCCACGAAACAGCCCTTCGCGGCTACGGTACAGATCAAGCCCTCCTTTTCCAGCTCGTCATAGGCCCGCTTTGTGGTGATGACGCTGATCTGCAGCTGCTGTGCCAGCGCACGGATAGAGGGAAGGGACTCCCCCGGCGAAAGCTGGCCGGAGACAATGGCGGCCTTGATCTGATCGGCGATCTGCTGATAAATGGGCCGGGTGCTGCCGACGCGAATGCGAATATCCAACGCGATCCCTCCTCTGTTTATATACAGTATAAACAATATACACAGAAATTCTCCAAAAAGCAAGACAAATTTTTTCGCAGAATACGCCCTGTAAAGCCTGTTTTCCCTTTGACAGCGCTTGATACTTGCCGTATACTGAAATAACAAAATGTATTAAAGGAAGCGATGGGATGGCATACAGTGCACAAGCTCTGCAGGAGCAGGACCGGCGCAACCGCCGGAGCAGCCCGGAGGAGCTTTGGGATATTTACGATGCACGGCGGCAAAAAACGGGGCGGCTCCATCGGCGGGGCGACCTGTTGGCGGAAGGAGATTATCATCTGGCCGTTCAGGCCTGGCTGCGCCGGGAGGACGGACTTTTTCTGCTGACCCGGCGGGATCCATCCAAGGGCTTTCCTCTGCTTTGGGAATGTACCGGCGGTTCTGCCATCGCGGGAGAGGACAGCCGCACCGCCATTCTGCGGGAGATCCGGGAGGAGACGGGTCTTAGCTTTTTGCCGGCACAGGGGCGCTGCCTGCTGCAGCTGCAGCGGAGAGATGATTTTCTCGATGTCTGGCTGTTTGAAGGCAGCTTTACGCTGGAGCAGGTGGTCCTGCAGCCCGGCGAGACCTGCGGCAAGCGGCTGGCCTCTACAGAGGAGATCTTTTCGCTGGCCGAATGCAAGGCGCTGGTGCCCTATTCCTATTTGCAGTCTTTGTTTGCAAATCCGGCGCTTTTGCGTTATAATCATAGCAGAAACTGAGAAAAGTCCAAGGAGGATCAAAACTCATGGCCAAGGATATCGACGAGCTGCTGCGAGGCGTTTTCGGAAACAGCACACAGCGTACCATTTCCACGGAAAAGGCCGAGCGCTATCTGGAGCAGAGCCGGAAAATGGACGCCGGCCTGGATGCGCTGCAGAAGCAGCAGACGGATGTGAATGACCGGCTGCAAAAGCAGCTGGAGGAGCTGAAGCGGCTCAGCGGAGAGCTGGATCTGGACAAGATCCAGCAGGAGGTCCAGCGGGATTTCGGCGTTTCTTCCCAAAAGAAGGAGGAGGTCCGGACGGCCAGCCAGCAGGCGGAAGACCCCAGACCTGAGGCGCAGCGGTTTTCCGATTTTCTGCCGGCGCTTTCCGGGCAGCTCATCGGCCAGGAGGCCTTTCTCAAAAGCCTGCTGATCGCCTTCAAGCGCCCCTATGTTACCGGGTGGAACGCGCCAAACGGTCTGCGCAACGCCATGCTGGTCTATGGAAAGCCCAACACCGGGCGGCACACCGCGCTGCGGCTCATGGCTGAACAGATGACGCAGGCAGGCCTTTTGCCCCAGGATGGGCTCCGGATCATGGATCTGGCGCTGTATCCCGGCGCAGCGGAGGAAAAGCTTTTTCTGCAGGACCTGTATCAGGCGCTGCAGTCCGGCGGGCTGCTGGTGCTGGATCATTATGAAAGCTGTCACCCGGCCTTTTTGCAGCAGCTCAGCGAGCTGATCTGCACGGGCAAGCTCAATCTGGCTTCCCGCTATGTGATGCAGAAGGGCCATCTGGTAGATGCCGGCACGGCGCTGTCTTCCCAGGCCGTGGGCGCGCTGCAGGCCAACGGCTGCTATCTGGCGATCGTTTCGGAAAAGGGCAGGGAGGCGCTGGCGGGAGCCTTTGGCGCAAAGGTGGTGGACGCGCTGGGCGACCACTGCCAGACCGGCCCGCTGACGCAGGAGGATCTGGAAAAGATCGGCGGGATCCAGTGGGATAAGCTGCGGGAAAGAGCCGAAAAGCAGCTTGGCTTTACACTTACTGCCGAAGAAGGGATCAACCGCTTTTTTGCTGAGAAATATTCCGTCCGGAGCGGCGTTGGCGATATGCTTCGCTGCGCGGACGAGCTGTTCCGCGGGCTGGCGCAGTATAAGCTGGAAAAGGATGCGCCCGCCCAGAGCGTGGCGGTCTCCGCGGCCGACGGCCGGCTCTTTGCCCAGCTGGACGGCGCGCGGGTGGATGTGCTTTCCCTGCTGCCCGGCGGCTACCGGGGTGAGCTGGAGGCCGTCAAGGCGGAGCTGGACAAGATCGTTGGCCTGAAGGAGATCAAGCAGTATATCCTTTCGCTGGAGGATCATTACAAGGTCCAGAAGCTTCGCGCTGCCCAGGGCCTGAAGGCCGGCAGCGTTTCCATGCACATGATCTTTACCGGCAACCCCGGCACCGGCAAGACCACCATCGCCCGACTGGTCTCCAAATATCTGAAGGCCATCGGCGTCCTCTCCGGCGGACAGCTGGTGGAGGTGACCCGGGCCGATCTGGTGGGCAAATATGTGGGCCACACGGCGCCCCTGACCATGCAGGTGATCAAAAGCGCCATCGGCGGCGTATTGTTCATCGACGAAGCCTATTCGCTCTATCGCGGCGGCGATGACAGCTTCGGTATGGAAGCTATCGACACGCTGGTCAAGGGTATGGAGGACAACCGGGAGGACCTGATCGTCATTCTGGCGGGTTATACCAAGGAAATGGAGACCTTCCTGACGGCAAACTCCGGCCTGCGCAGCCGGTTCCCCAATATTCTGGAGTTTCCCGATTATTCCGGCGAGGAGCTGGAAAAGATCGCGGAGATCAATGCTTCCTCCAAGGGCTACCGTATCGCAGACAACGCCAAAGACGCGCTGCTGGACTATTTCTGCGTGATCCAGGCCATGGGCAGCCGGGAAAGCGGCAACGGCCGTCTGGCCAGAAATGTGATCGAAGCGGCGATCCTGGCCCAGGCCAAGCGGGTGGTCGCCCAGCCGGATACGCCGCTGGATCTGCTGCAAAAATGTGATTTTGATCTGTTTGAAACGCCGGAAGCGGTGGAGTGAATCGAAAAAGAGATGATCCGGCGCTGAAAAGAAAAAAGCGGGGCATGCGCAGTTTGCGTCATGCTCCGCTTCTGTTTCGTTTTCTTATTCCTCCGGCGGCGCTTTTTTTAGCGCCAGCTGATTCAGCGGGTTTGCCTCGGCGGCGTCCCGCAGGTTTTCATCCACCACATGGGTATAGATCATGGTGGTGTCCAGATTTTCGTGGCCCAGGACCTCCTTCAGCGTCCGCACATCCACGCCGTTCTGATACATCAGTGTGGCCGCCGTGTGCCGCAGCTTATGGACGGAGCAATGCTTCTGGGAAAGGCCCGCCATGGTAAGATATTTTTTCACCAGCGCCTTTACCGTCTGCACATCGATGCGGTTGCCCAGCCGGCTGATAAACAGAGCGCTGCGGCTGGCGGCGTTTGGCGTGATCCGATGGGGAAGATAGGTCTGAATGGCGTTGAGACAGGCCTGATTCAGGTAGACGATCCGCTCCTTATTGCCCTTGCCCAGCAGCCGCAGACGATCCTCGGAGATATCCTGCAGGTCGATGCCCACCAGCTCCGACACCCGCATCCCGCAGTTGAGAAACAGGGTGATGATGCAGTAATCCCGCTCCCGGTTGGGGCCGTCGATGACCTCCAGCAGCTCCAGGCTTTCCTGCAGTGTAAGATATTTTGGCAGCTCCTTCCGCGGCTTGGGCGTATCCAGGCTTTGCGTGGGGTTTTCCTCGATCAGCTGCAGCTTGCTGCAATAGTATTTATAGAGCCCCCGCAGGGCGGAGATCTTCCGGGCGCGGGTCTTCAGGTCGTTGCCATAGGGCGTGGCGGGGCTGGTGTGATATTTGGGCCGCTGGCGGGCCGCGAAAACAAGAAAATCCAGAATATCCGCTCTGGTAACGCTGCGCAGCAGCTCCAGATCCACAGCGTCGATGGGGATCGCATCAAAATCCAGATCAGGAGGGGAGACCAGCCCCCGTTTTTGCAGCAAAAAACGGAAAAAGGTCCGCAGATCCAGATAATACTCATTGACAGTGTTGGGCGAACGGCCTAAAATGGTTTCCAGATAGACCAGATAATCCCGCAATACCTTAGGGGAATCGTTCAGATGATCCATAAATTGACCTCAAATAAGGAGCAAGTATGCTGTATTACAAAATTTTGTATCATTCCGTGTTTGGATGCTTCACGCTGACTTCTGATGAACATTATATCAAAATGCTGGCATTTGGCAAGCATCTTTCGTAAAAATGTCCCGCAGGAGGAGACGCTTCCGCCGGTATTACGCCTGGCAGAGACTCAGCTGCTGGAATATCTCGATGGACAGCGAAAAGCCTTTACAGTACCTGTTATGCCAGACGGTACAGCGTTTTCCAAAGCCGTTTGGCAGCAGCTTCAGCGGATCCCATACGGCGAGACTCTGACCTATGGCGCATTGGCTGCGGCACTGGGAAACCCAAAGGCCGCCCGCGCTGTAGGCGGCGCCTGCCATCGGAATCCCATTGGGATCTTCATTCCTTGTCATCGGGTCGTTGGCAGCGGCGGCGCGCTGACCGGCTTTGCCGGCGGGCTTGAACTGAAAAGAAGGCTGCTTGCACTGGAAGCCGCAGGAAAAGAAAATGCCCGTTGCTGATAAGAGTACGCGGCACATTCGTTATACAGTGCCACGATCTCGGAAACATCCATCTTGCCCTCCTTCGAATGATACAAAATAGCAGATTGGCTCTGCTACCTACAATAACTACAGTTTCTACAAAAAGGAAAGGGCGGGGGACAGCCCCCGCCCTGAAGGGCTTAACCCAGAGACAGTTTGCCCTTGCGGAACGCGCTCATAATGATGGCACTGACCTTGCGGACACCCCACCACATGAACACCAGCGCCACGGCGATTGCGGCGGCATACGCCAGCACTTCAACAACAGTAGTGACAGAGATCTGAGTTTTGACGGCATCAATCACAGAACTGAAGCTGGAACTGGTAATAGCAGAACTTGCGGCTCCTTGAGTGCAACCCTCCCTTCTTCAAAAATCATGGTTGCGGGGGCTTGATTCGAACAAGCATTTGAAGGCTCAAACCCTTCCGTGCTGCCACTGCACTACCCCGCCATATTCTCCCCCGAAGGGGAGAGAAAGAAAGGAATGTATCAGACAGGCCGAACCTCAACGACCTTGCCGAACTTGTTGTAGACCGGCTCGACCTCTTCGCCGAGTTCCGGAATCGCCGCCATGCCGCTCATGATGCGTTCCGAGAGGAACACTTTTTCAGCAGCTTCGCCGCAGCCGTTCTTAGTGATCGGCTGGCTAAGATACAGAGACAGCCCTCGGACAGGCCGACCGTCTTGACCAGTGAAGTCAACATTTCGAAAACCGATAACCTTCATTCAAAACCTCCTTATTTTTCAAACGGGCAATCGCCCACAACAGATACTGTAAAGTCCGGAGCCACTACAGGCTTTCCGGGCCGGGACGGTGCTTTCATGATTTCTTTGATCAGGAAGCCCGCCTTTTTCAGTTCGGCATAACAGCCATTATCACAGGCCCAGCGGGCCAACTGCCGGAAGTCAATTCCGGGGTTTGCGTCTATGTAGTCCAGAATCATACTAAACTGCGTTTCCGCCCCTCTTGCAATAAACTTGCCTACTTCGAAATTAGCGTGTACCGCTTCAATGTCATACTGTGCCTTTTCCGGATTGCTGGCATGCACCAAATACCGGATGGAGCCTTTCCAGCTCTTCACGAACTCCACGAACTGTTCCGGCACGGTGAGCCGGTTAGAAATCGTTGTCAAGGGAACCGGATTTGCAATAGAGCCAACCCAATGAACATGCGGCTTCTTCAGCTCGCCGTTTTCGTCCACATCCTTGTCATGAACGATCCATGCCCACTCATCGAAATACTCTTGAATCGTCTGGATTACATTATCTGCGCTATAGGTCTCTGAATCCACATAAAAAGTGCCAGAGAACTTCCGTGCTTGCTTAGCCATGTTTCAACCCTCTTCTTGTCAGAATCAGCGTCCCGAAGCCGTCTCCGACCGGGATATAGTCCACGCTGATGATTACCTCATTGAGCACCCAGAGAGGGCAATTCCTCGCCAGCCCCCGCCAGTACTCCAACCGTCTGTCCTGTCCGCAGATGATCACCAGCGCTTGAGAGGGTGCGAACCGGGACAGGTACTCATACACCGTGCAATCAGTCATCGGACTCAACCTCACTGATTTTCCTGTAAACGGAATACAGAAACGACTGCAATTTCACTGGGTAACTCTCAAAATCATCACGGCTCACTCCAAACAGCGCTGCCATAATCAGAAAAAAGTTGTTAGGGTACTTCATTTTCGTTCCTTCCTTCCTTTCTTGTAACATTTATGTTACATGCCCATTATAGGAACATTTATGTTCCATGTCAAGCAAAATCGGAACATTTATGCTACAATCGGCACAACAGCCAAAAGGGAAGGGAAGTTTATGGACATAACCAACAGAATTGACGCACTCATCGAAGATGGGGACATATCCATAACCGAACTGGCATTCAAAATCGGCGTATCTCGGCAGCAGATAGCCCGATGGAGGAAGGGCACCAGCGAACCCGGAGCGAACAACCTTCGCGCAATCTGCGACATCTACCATGTTTCGGCAGACTACATTCTAGGCCTGCCAAAAGGTCTCAGCTGGCCGCGCTGAACGACACTTTACCTACAATACCTACAGAATTGTAAAGACGTAGCCCTTACAATTCTGTAGGGAGATTTCCGCGCCTGCGGGCGCGGTCCCCGGCAAACCTGCGGATTGCGTGGTTAAATCCGCAGGCTTTGACCGGGGCTTACTTTATGCCCAGCATGGGTATCTTGTGCAGCACCCACATAACGGCGCTATACGCCATGTAGAACGCATTTGCCACAAGGATAATATCCAGACACACCCCCATAAAAGAGACGGCCTGAGAGCCTATAAACATGCCTAACAGGTCTATCCCGTCCAACAGGTAACCAAGCCCCCTGTTAAAGTAGGTCAAAATCCCAGCAGGCAAATCCGGAATCGAACCCACATTCGACAGGGCAGAAGTCACCATCGCCGTCAACGCTTCTATCAGCTTCTTTATGATCATGCAGACCCACCACCTTTATCCCGGTGCACATACTCAGCATACGACATGGAGGACATGAAGCACACCACCATATCTTTCAGGCTGGACAGCGTATACATTCCCACCAGCACGCAGACAATGGCCCCCGCGACCGGCTGCAGCACGGCAGTTAGCTTCGGCGGCAACGAAACCTCCATAGACGGAAGGATTGTAAAGCCCTCCACCATGCCAGCCGAGGGAACAGATATGCCGGGGAATGTGATGGATTCTGTTGGGGTGGGATTCTTCAGCTTGTCACGCATTTGTTCCCCCGCACCGGTCACAGCGTCCACGGCATCATAAGCCCCGCCCAGCTTGTCCGTCATAGTATCCTTCAGGCTTTCCGTGGCCGAAGTGAGATCGCCCGCAGAGGGGGTGAACAGTTCGCCCACCTTATCGCCAATGGCCGAGGAACCGGCAGACCAGATAGAAGAATCCGACTTAGACAATTGATCCTTCATGTCAACAAGATTGCTATTGATGTCAATTACACCGTTTTCGATGTTCTTTACCGTAGTAGTTATCTCGCCAACCTTCAACTCGATACGGTCAATAGCCGTAAGCACATTATTAACCTTCAAGCCAGGCAAACTTACGGAAAAAACCATTTTATAATACCCACTATTAGGATAAATTGCTTGACAAGTCATATAACTGGAAGTAGTTTCATACTGAATAACGAATCGTTTACTAACTCGACCGCTCCAAGGATCAGTAAAAGATACAGCGTCACCGTCAACATATGTTGATGTTGATGTTCTCAAATTAAAAAGATTGACATCGGTTGAATTTCCAGAAGAATCCTTACCATAAATATTGAAATAGGTAGCAAAGAAATCAAACGAAACATCACACTCACCATCACCGTCACCAATCACAAAATCAAGATTGATATACTGAGGAACGGAAGAATAAGCGGGATTCACAAGAAAGTTAGTAATACAAGGAGCAACATTGTTGTTCCACGAATAAGAAAAAGAGAAAGATGGACCTTCAGAAAAAATAGAAACTGGATTCTGGACAGGAGGATAATAAAGAGTACCGCTATATCCATTCCTAACCGCGAAAAAATCAGTATGCGGAAAAGAAATAGTTAATGTAACGCCATCTAACTTCTTAGCCGAAGCAGGCACGGCGGATACTGCTACCAAGACACCAAAAAGCAGCAGCACAGAGCACAAACGCCGCAATTGTAGCATATTTCTGCACCTCCTTATCTGCAAGTCCGGGATAATCTCCCAAATCGCTGTATACCAGCCGGTTTCCCGGCGTCAGGACGAAAGACGAATCCACTGAGGAAGTATAGGTGTAGGACGAATTATAACCGCTCTCCGTATCGTAAGAAATAACGGTAATCTCATTCCCATCCCCGGTAAAGCGGCCATTGGCAAAGGTCAGCTTGCCATATGCGAACCTGTATGTATACTGCCCATCCCGCCAGTAGACATAATGCTGCCCCCAAGGAACCTTCGACACCAGCCCGGAGAAGATAGCCACATTGGAGGTGCCAAGAGTATAGTCCGTAGGCTGGTAGCTGGACAGCAGGGCAGGGGAATCACCTTCGGGCTGCTGTTCTTCGCCGTCTGCCATTCCATCGGAATCGGCTACCGGCGAAGAAACAGCAGCAACAGAATCACCAGAGCCATCCACCACCATTTCCGGAACAGACGATTTAGTAGGCTCTTCAGGCTCAGAAACTGCAATACGCTTGTTATATTCCTCATCGGTCAAATACTCTCCCGTCTCCATATCAAGCCAAATCCCGCCGCCTACATCTACATATTCAGCGCTGCACGGAATCGCCAAGCTGAACAGTAGAAGGAGCACGGCTGCGGCCTTGCCACTCGTTTTTATAACGCTGCATTTTCGCATATGTATCATAACTCCCATACAATTCCGGTGTGTGGAACCACCAGTAATTTTTGACAACCTTACTTTTGAACTTGCCGTTTTCTTCTACGGCGTGTTCACCGTCCACCAGCTGGTTATGCTGCACCAGATTGAACAGATTCTGACACAGAACAACATCTTTAATCTGTTCCCGGAGCGGCTTTGCCAGACGCATATAAACCTGGCTGGTGCCTACGATATGCTTCCGCTGCTTTCGCTGCTGGGAAAACTCTATCATTTCTTCAATAGAGATATTCCGGCTTTCCAGACTGTTGAACTCCAAATGGATTTCATCGATCAGGTAAAGAACGCCCTCATAGCCGTTAGACAGGCCGAACAAAGATTCAAGGCCTTGATAGGGGATTGTCTCGACACCTTCAATAGCCACATTGGAACAAAAGATGCACTTCGGATATTTCTTCACAACTTCCTACAGTACCGGACAGCCGAGAGCGTCTTCCCGGAACCCTGCGGGCCGCAGAAGACCATCAGGCCGCAGGGATCGAAGAAATCCGGGTGTTCTTTACGGAACCGCGTTTTATAGGCCAAGCTGCGGGCCATTTCCAAGGGATTGCGGGAACCCTTCAGACACAGTTTATCTGGCATTATTGCCAACTCCTGAAGTCAAACTTTCCGCCGAAAGCCGCGCGAAGAATGGTTGTAACAACAAAGTTGCACATCCAGAACACGACCGTGAACGGCAGGAAGTACGCGGCATATTCGTTATACAGTGCCACGATCTCGGAAACATCCATCTTGCCCTCCTTCGAATGATACAAAATATTGATTTTGTATCATTAGCTGTGGCGGATGGCCTGGATGGGATCCAGCTTTGCTGCACGATATGCCGGCAAGATCCCAAACAAAATGCCGCAGGCCGCAGCACAGCCAAAGCTCATGCCGTAGCCGGACTGCAGGCTTGCCATTGGCAGCTTCATCACGGTGCCGATGATCGCCAACAGCAGCTGACTTATTCCCATCCCGCAAAGTCCGCCTGCAACACACAGGATCATGGATTCCGTCAGAAACAACAGCAAAATATCTTTCTTTCGCGCGCCCAGCGCACGGTAGATCCCGATCTCCTGCATCCGGGCGTCTACCGACGCGACCATGGTGTTCATGACGCCGAGCCCGCCCACCACCATGGAGATCGCCGCGATCCCGCTGACCAGCGTTGTGACTGCACCGGTGATCCTTGTGAAGCTTGACAAATATTGATTGAGATTTTCATACAAAAATGATACGCTGGTGTACCGCTGCAGCACCTGTTGGATCTGTGCAGCAGTCTGTGCCACATCTTCCCCATCCACCGAAACGGTGATCTTATCCGGCGCGGCAGCGGAAGTCATTTCCTCCAGCGCCGTATACGGAACATAGATCACACAGGGCAAAGCGCTGCCTAAAACGGCAGAAAGATTTGCCGACTGAGAACCGATCACAGCACAAACGGTAAAAAACTCTGTAATATCAGATATTGTCAAGGCGATCTGCTTTCCAACAATATTTTCCCGGTGATAAACGCTTTTTGCAAGCTCTGCATCGATCACGGCAAGCTTTTCCCGATTTGTCACCTGTGTCTGACTGGGCAGCGCCCCATGCAGGACCTCAAGATGGAAAATTTGACCCAACGTCGCGTCGATTCCCAGGATCCCTGCGCTGCTCCGGCGGTTTCTCAAGCGTACATCTCCGGAAAGCAGGCTTAGCGGCATCGCCGCAGAAACCGCCTGCACATTTTCCACCGCTTCCAGCAGCTCCTGCTGCAGCTCAAAGGGCTGTTTGCTGTAAAAGGCCAGGCCGGAAATGCCGATCCGGTCGATCTCCTGGGCGATGCCCTGCTGCGCTGCGGCGCCAACCGAAAAAACCGTGCTGACAGAAGTCATCCCGATACAAACTGCCAGCAGGCAGAGCCAGGCCCGGATGCCCGTGTGGGATAGATTACGGCAGGCCAGCCGCAGCAGATCAATCCATTTCATAGCAGACCTCCGTTCCCTCGGCATACCGGTCCGGCTCCAGCACCAACAGGTCTCCCTCTGCCGCGCCGCTGCAGATCTCCACCGAATCCTCCAGCTCCAGTCCGGTGGAAATATAGCGCTTCTGAAGCTTTCCGTCCCGGATCACAAAAACATATTCCCGATCATCATCGTCTTGCCCGATACAGGCATAGGGCGCCAGCAGCACATCCTGCCGCACCTGCGTCGTCACCCGGACCGTGGCGGAATATCCGGGCTTCAGGGCTGCGGTCGGCTGCGCCAGCGCAATGGATACCGTGGTCTCCGCCGAGGAATTGCCGGTAAACAGGCCGGTCTGGCGGGCATAGGGCTGGATCTTGCGCACGCTTCCCGCCAGGCCGGACAGTGAAAACGCAGGGATGCGAATGCTGCAGCTTTGGTTTTCCCGGAGCTTTCCAACGGCGGTCTCATCTGCGGCCGCGAGGATCTCCAGCTTGCTCAGGTCGCTGACCTCCACACAGGGAAACAGCCTTGAAACGTTCTCTCCTTCCGCGGCAGAAAGCTTCATAACGGTTCCATTCCCTTCGCTGTAAAGGGTATATACTTTCTCGCTGCCGCTCTGCTCCGGCTGCGGCGAAAAGGCCTGTAAGCTCTCTTCAGCCGCTTCCAGCTGCCCCTCCTGCAGCAGTGTGAGCACAGTCTGCAGCGCTGCGGCGTCTACCGTCGCCTGCTCCTCCGGCTGCTGGATCCGCTGCAGCTTGACCAGCGGGTCTCCCTTCGAAACACTTTGTCCCTCCTGCACATAGCAGCGGAGCACCGTTGCCGCTCCGTCTGCATAATACTGCCGCCGCTCCATTTCCGAGACCTTTCCGTAAAGCGTCACGGTATCCTGCACGGCAGAGCTTTGCACCGGACGAAGCGTCACCGTGGGGCGCGCTGCCCTGGTACGATAAGGGCTGCGCCAATACAGGCCGGCGATCAAAACAGCCGTCGCCAGCATTACGGTCATGACTTTTTTCATTTGCATCCCTCCCTGCTGATATTCTGGATCTTTTTACGCAAAATATCAGCAGAAAAGGAGGCTTTCAAATGCAGATCCCATGCTCTGAGACCGGCTGTTTTTATCAGGATTTTGGCGAATGTCTGCTGACCCGGGCAACAACAAAGGGCGGCGGCACACAAAAATGCCCCTATTACCGCCCAAAGCACCCCGGCCTCTAACGAAAATCCTTTGCACCCAAAAAGCGGCGTGATTCCGGTCACGCCGCTTTTTGCTTCCCCGCTGCCGCTGCAAAAAAAAGCGCTGTACCCGGAAGATCTCCGGATACAGCGCTCTGTAATGCTTTTGCCCTTGTCAGAGAAAAAGGGATTATTCGTCGTCGTCCTCGAACTTGGCTTCGGCGATGATCTTCTCCTGGACCTCGGCGGGGACAGGCTCATACCGCTCAAACTTCACGCTGAAGGAGCCTCTGCCCTGGGTCATGGAGCGGAGAGTGATGGCGTAGTCCGCCACTTCGCTCATGGGGACCTCGGCCTCCACCAGCTGCAGGCCGTCTTCCGCGGGGTTCATGCCCATAACACGGCCGCGACGCTTGTTCAGATCGCCGATGATATCGCCCATGTAGGAATCGGGGATATAGACCTTCAGGCTGCCCACGGGCTCCAGAATGACGGGGTTAGCCTGGGGAATGCCGGCCTTATAGGCCAGACGGGCGGCCATCTTAAAGGAAAGCTCGTTGGAATCCACGGGATGGTATTTGCCGTCCACCAGCGTGGCCTTCAGGCCCACCATGGGGAAGCCGGCCAGAACGCCATGCTCCATGGCCTCGCGGATACCCTTTTCCACGGCCGGGAAGAAATTCTTGGGAACACTTCCGCCGAAGACCTCTTCTGCGAACTCAAAGCCGTCGCCCTCAATAGGCTCGAAGTTCATCTTGACATTGCCGTACTGACCGTGTCCGCCAGACTGCTTCTTATGGTTGCCCTCGATCAGCGTGACCTTCTTGCGGATGGTCTCGCGATAAGCCACCTTGGGATCGCTCAGCTCGACCTCCACGCCAAACTTGCTCTTCAGCTTGGAGCACAGGACGTCAATGTGGATATCGCCGGCGCCGGAGATGACCATCTGCTTGGTCTCGGCGTTGTTTACGATGGTGAAGGTGGGATCCTCGTCCTTCAGACGGGTCAGACCGGCAGCGATTTTCTCCTCGCCGCCCTTGGTCTTGGCGGAGACTGCCTGGCTGTAGCAGGGCTCGGCGTACTGGATGCCCTCCAGCCGGATATTCAGGCTGGGATCGCACAGGGTATCGCCGGTGCGGGTGTTGTTGAGCTTGGAAACGGCGCCGATGTCGCCGCAGCCGATCTCCTTGACCTCGATGTTTTTCTTGCCCTTGACGATATAAATATGGCCCATTTTTTCCTGGGTCTCAGTGTTGGTGTTCTGCAGGATCATGTCCGCGGTGACCTTGCCGGAGATGACCTTGAAATAGGAGAAGCGGCCATACTGATCGGCCACGGTCTTGAAGACGAAGGCCACGGGCTTGCCGTTGGGATCATACTTCAGCTCCACCGCATTGCCGTCGGCATCCGTTCCCTTTTCGGTGCGGACCTCAGCGGGATTGGGCGCAAAGTTCACCAGCGTATAAAGCAGCTGCATGGTGCCGACGCCGGTAAAGGCGCTGCCGCAGACCACGGGAGCCAGCGTGCCGTCGTGGATACCGGTGCGCAGGCCCTCCACCAGCTCCTCCTTGGTGAATTCCTCGCCCTCGAAGAATTTTTCCATCAGTGCTTCAGAGGTCTCGGCCACGGATTCGATCAGCGCGGCGCGGAGCTCCTCGATCTGGCTCTCCTGCTCGGCGGGAACGGCGACCTCCACGGTCTTGTTGCCCTCGGCCTTAAAGGCCTTCTTATTGATCAGATTGATGACGCCGGTGGGCTTGCCGCCTTCCATCAAGGGGATGATGAAGGGCGTGACGCTGATGCCGAAGGTATCCCGCAGGCTGTTGTAGGCCTTTTCATAATCAGCGTTTTCCTCGTCGATCTTGGAGATGTAGAAGAACCGGGGCAGGCCAGCCTTGCTCAGGCGCTTAAAGGCCTTTTCCGTGCCAACGGCGCAGCCGCTCTTGGCGGTGACAACGATAACGCCGCAGTCTGCCACGCGCATGGCCTGGGCCACCTCGCCGTCAAAATCAAAGAAGCCGGGCGTGTCGATGAAGTTCAGTACATGGCCTTCATACTCCACCGGAGCCAGCGAAGCCTGAATAGAGATCTGGCGTTTGATTTCCTCCGGATCATAGTCGCTGACCGTGGTACCGTCTGCGACCTTGCCAAGCCGGTCGGTGCCGCCGGTGCGATAAAGCAGGCTTTCCAGCAGAGAGGTCTTACCGTCCCCGCCGTGACCCAACAGACAAACATTGCGAATCTTTTCAATGGGATATGCCATAGTGTTCTCTCCTTCAAGCTTTGTATTGGTAAATGCTGATTCAGACAGTTTACTTTTTCATTATACCGGAAATGCAGGAACATTTCAACAGGTTTTTTCGCAAATTTCAGAAGTTCTGTGAAAAAACGCCCAAATTTATCCTTTAATTTTTGGTTATGATACCCCGGACAAGCTTTACGGGCATAGACCAGAGCAGCAAATAGAGCAGAATATTGCATGGATCGGCCGGGGAAAAGGCTCCCTTTCCGGTCAAAAAGGCCAGGATCATCATGCCGCCCAGAGCGCAGAGCGTCCCGAAAAGACAGCCAAAAAATGCCGCGCGCTTCCATTTTTTTGCAGCGCAGAGGGTCTCGGAAAGGGGCATTGCGCCGTCGCGAAACAGCAGCGCCAGCGTCTCCTCCTCCCGTCCGAAGGCTGCGTCGGAATAATTCAGCCGCTCCTCCAGCTCCGGAAGGTAGGCGGCGCCGCGCTTCAGGTCAAACAGCGCTTCGATCTGGCTTTGGGTCTGGAGCATATCCCGCAGGGCCAGCACCGGCCGCACCCGGGCCTGCTTCAGCAAGCCAAACGCTCCGTAGACCGCAGGCTGGGCCGTATACCGCAGCGAAAAAACGCCGGCAAACTGTGCATTGATGGCAACGAAAATATTATTTTTGACCTTCTGCCCAAAGGCGATGGGGACGCCGGTGCGGGTAAGGTAATTGGCCGTTCCCACCTGCACATAGCGGCCGCTGACGGTGGCGCAGATGCCGCGGGTATCAAAAAAGCGCAGCTCCCGGGCCTTGTTGGGGACGATATACTGCTGCCGGGCAAAATCCACAAAGCACTTGCCCAGACCGCCGCCCACCTCCTGCAGCAGCGACGCCGTACAGCCCAAAAGCTCCTCTGGCGACTGATGCTCCGCAGCCTTCATGCCGGTGATGGTCACCGTTCCCGCCGGGAAAAGGTCCGCATCCCGCAGCGCGGCGCTGCGGCATCTGGCAAGCTTTCCGGCTTTCCTGGCGTTGAGCAGCAGGCTTCCGGAGGTGTAAAGCTTCTTTCCCAACGTCTTTGCGGCGGCGCTGGAGGAAAGCAGCAGGCACATGGGCGACGCTGCGGAAAGAATGGCGGAAAAGCTCCAGATCAGGCGCAGCGGTTCCCCTTTTCCAACGCTGGCACTGAAGGCCAGCGCCGCCGCCAGCACCAGCATCACCGGCGCATAATAGCCGGCAAAGCGCTCCGTGAAATCATGCTCCGAAAGCGCTTCCGGTTCGATCTCCACGCCGCTCTGGGTCTTGACGGCCATATCCTGGACCCGGCCATCGGAATAGAGCTTGACGCCCATGGGCGACGCGCCCATGGCAATGGATTTATAGTTGCGGCGCAGCGCCTCATAGCGCTGGCGCTTGGCGATCTGCGAAAACAGCAGCGTTGCGATATTCACGCAGGCGCAGGGCAAGCCCTGCCGCCACTGGAGCAGAAAATAAGGCAAAAGGCAGTCCGTCAGGCAGAGCAGGCAGGAGACCGCCGCAATGCTGTCCAATGTTGGTCTGCCGCGGACCAGCCGCCACAGGCCGGACAGGACTGTCTCATGGCAGAGCAGCATTGTCAGCAGCAAAAGCCCCGCCAGCCCCAGGCAGTATTCCCCCGGGATCGCCCCATAGGTCAGAGCGGCCGGCAGCGGCCAGCTGCGGTAGACTGCGCCGGTGAGATAAACGGACGCTGCGGCGGGAAGAACGGTCAGCAGCAGCCGCGCTGCCATGGAGCCCAGCTTTTTCCGCAGCTGCTGGGCCATTTGGGCAGGATCCTCGCAGGGCCGATTCACCAGATCGTAAGGCAGCGGCCGCCTGGGCGGCAGCTCGGGATCAAAATCCGCATGGCCCGGGCGTTCCTCCGGCTCGCCTGCCTCCCAGGCCACCTCCTGTAAAGGCGCTTCATCCTCAGCGTCTTCCTTTGGCATGCTTTTCCTGCGGCGCTTTTTTTCTTTTTTCTGCGGGAGCGCATGCGCTGCAGCCGTTTCCTCCGGCGGCTCCTGCGGCAATGCACAAGGCTCCGGTTCGGACGGCGCTTCCGGCGCAGCCGAAGGCGCTGTCGGAAAGATCAGCGGCGCTTTTTTCTGCTTCTTCCGGCCCTCCAGCGGAAGCAACTCTGGCTCTTCCGTCGCTTCCGGAGCATCCGATGCTGGCCGCTTTTTCGGAGACGGATGGGAAAGATCCAGCGTTTCCACCGTGATATTTCTAGCCTGCAGCCGTTCCTCCAGGGTCGCCGGTCTGGGCGGCTCCTGCTCCACCGCGCTTTCTTCTGCGGCGGAGGGCAGGTCCGGCGCTTCCGGCGAGGTCGCTTCCTTCTGCGCCTTCGGCAGCTCCTGCGGCGGCAGTTCTGAAGAGACTTCCTCCGGCGCAAGCGGCGCATCCTCCGTCATTGCACGGACCGATGCCAGCAGCGCCTCCAGATCGTCCTCCGGTGCGTTGCTTCGCTCCTTCGGCCCGGATCGAAGCGCAGGCGCATCCCGAAACTCTGCGATGATATCTTCGATCAGATCATGTTCATCCTGATGATCAGACACGGGTCTTCTCCTTTCCAGCAGCCGGCTCAGCCGCGCTGCCGCAGCGCTTCATACAGCAGGATCGCCGCCGCATTGGAGGCGTTCAGCGACTGAATCCTTCCCTTCTGCGGGATGCTGATGATCCGGTCGGCCGCCTTAAGGACACCCTCAGAAACGCCGCTGCCCTCCGCGCCGATGACGATGGCGCAGGGCAGGTCAAAATCCACGCTGGCGGCAGGCTCGCCGCCCATGTCCGCCGCAAGAATAAACACGCCGCGCTTTTTCAGCTCCCCGATGGCCTGGCCAAGATTGGCGCACTTTGCCACGGGCAGATGCTCCAGCGCACCGGCAGCCGCCTTGGCGCAGGCCGCGTTCAATCCGGCGCTGCGATGCCGCGGGACTACCACGCCATGGCCGCCCAGCACCTCGCAGGAGCGGATGATAGCGCCCAGATTATGGGGGTCGGTAATGCCGTCGCAGAGTACCAGCAGCGGCTTTTCGCCCCGCTGCTCCGCAAGGGCAAGGATATCCTCCAGCGTCCGGTATTCTGCCGCCGCGCCCAGGGCGATGACGCCCTGATGGGAGCCGGTAACGCTCATCTTATCCAGCTTGCGCCGGTCACATTCCTGCACAGGGACGCCGGCCGCCCGAGCGGCGGAAATGATATGGCCCACGCCCTGGGCCCCCTGGGCCACCAACAGCTTATCCAGCTGCCGCTCCGACTGCAGCGCCTCCCAAACGGCGTTGCGGCCCTCGATCAGGCCTTCCTCCGTCTGCCGCTCCGGGGCGTCCAGCTGCTCCATAGCCGCAAAGGCGGAGCCGGGCCTGCGGGGCCTGTCCTTCTGCCAGCCCGCCGGGCGGGGACGGCGATTTTTCTGATCCTGACTTCTATTCTGAAAACGGGGCTTATCCATAGCGCTCCCTCCGATATTTCAAGTTGATAGTTCATTATACCACGATATTCTGCAAAATAAAAGACAGGAACCCGAAGAAACGGCAAAAAACGCTGTATCCGCAAAAACGGATACAGCGTGAAGCGCAGCGCGCTCAGTTTTGCTTTCTGGGAACAGCGCCCCGGATCAGCTCCGGCTCGCCCTTGCCGTTGACGGCGTCTGCCGTGATCCGGACGCCGATAATGCTGCCGTCGGAGGGCGTTTTGAACATCACATTGGTCATGACGCCTTCGATCACAGAGCGCAGGCCCCGTGCGCCGGTGTGCAGCTGCAGCGCCTTGTCAGCGATGGCCTCCAGCGCCGCCGGTTCAAACTCCAGATGAACGCCGTCATATTCCATCAGCTTGGCATACTGCCGGGTCAGCGCGTTTTTCGGCTCTGTCAAAATGCGCATCAGCGCAGTCTTGTCCAGCGGGTCCAGCGTTACCAGCACGGGCAGACGGCCCACCAGCTCGGGGATGATGCCGAATTTCAGCACATCGTGCGGCTCCACCCGCTGCATCAGGGCAGAGGCGTCTGCGGTCTGCTTGGAATGGACCTCCGCACCGAAGCCGATCCCCTGCTTGCCAACGCGCTTCTCAATGACCTTTTCCAGGCCGTCAAAGGCGCCGCC
>DHMK01000067.1 GCA_002405755.1 Clostridiales bacterium UBA4644 | reverse complement strand
CAGGTGCTGGACAACCGCACCGGGGAGCAGATCGCAGTGCTGCGGGGGAAGTTTGACGAGGATGTATTCGCGCGGCAGGTCTACTGCCTGGGGATGCACTACAACACGGCGCTCATCGGCATCGAGACGAACTTCTCCACCTACCCGGTGATGGAGCTGGAGCGGCTGCGGTATCCGAAGCAATATGTCCGGGAGAGCATCGACGACTACACACACAAGATCAAGCAGAGCTTCGGATTTCTCACGAATACGAAGACGCGGCCGGTGATCCTGGCGGGGCTGATCCGCGCGGTGCGGGACGATATCGCCATCGTCAACGACGAGACCACGCTGGAGGAGATGCTGACCTTTGTCCGGAATCCGGAGACGCTGAAGCCGGAGGCGGAGCCGGGGGCGCACGACGACTGCGTGATGAGCCTTGCCATCGCGCATCATATCCGGCCGCAGCAGAGCTATCTCCGGCAGGAGGAGGCGCAGAAGCGGCGGTGGACGGCGAGCATGTGGGAGGACTATGAGAACGCCTCCCCGGCGGAGCGGGAGCTGCTGCGCAAAAAGTGGGGGGATCCACAGCGATAACAGGAGGGAACGATGGGAAAGAAACAGGACAAAGGCAAGCTGCGGCTCTGGCAGGAGCGGCTGAAGGTCAACGAGGCGGCCTATGCAGCGGAGACGGCCCGCATGGATCAGCGGGAGGCGCTCTATACGGGGACGAAGACCCTGCGGCCCATGGTGCCGGGGGACGCCAAGACAACGGCGGCGCATGTGCGCAACCTCTGCGCGGAGCTGATCGAAGCCCAGGCGGACAGCAGCATCCCCCAGCCGAAGGTCACGGCCCGGCGCAAGCAGGACGAGATGAAAGCAAAGCTCATCGAGGACATGCTGCGCAACGAGCTGGACCGGCTGCCCTTTGAGCAGCTGAACGACATCATGGGGCGCACGGTGCCCATCCAGGGCGGCGCGGCGTTTCTGGTGGAATGGGACAACACACAAAGGACGCACTTTACCGTGGGGGAGCTGGCGGTGTCTGCCCTGCACCCCAAGCAGATCATCCCGCAGGACGGCGTTTATACCGGCGTGGAGGACATGGACTATATCCTCCTGAAGATCCCCCAGACGAAGGAATACATCCAGCGGCGCTACGGCGTGGATCTCCGGGACGAGCGGGAGCAGGAGCCGGAGATCAAGAGCACCGGCGGCACGGCGGCGGAGGATCTGGTGACCCAGTACATCGCCTATTACCGCAACGACAAGGGCGGCATCGGGCTTTACAGCTGGGTGAACGATACGCAGCTGGAGGACCTGGAGGATTACCAGGCGCGGCGGCTGCGCCGGTGTGTAAAATGCGGCGCGGTGGAGCCGCTGCTGACGGAGACGGAGATGCCGGAGGACTTTTTCTCCGGGCAGGGCGCAGATCCGGAGACGGAGGCGGAGCGCCTTGCCGGAGAGACGCGGCCCCGGCCGCTGCGGGGCGGGCGGAAAAGCTGCCCCTACTGCGGCGGCAGCCGGTGGGAGGAGACGGCGGAGGACTTTGAGGAGATCCCCGTGGCCGTGGCCCGCAGCGACGGCAGCACCGTGGGCGGTATGCTCCGCCGGGAGCAGCTTTCCGAGACGGAGACGGACGCGCTGGGGCTGCCGGTGATGGAGATCATCCAGGAGCCGGTGCGGGTGCCCTTTTACAAGCCGGATATCTTCCCGGTGATCCTGCAGAAGAACGTGAGCGTGTACGGCCGGTTCTTAGGCGACAGCGACATCGACAAGATCGCCGACCAGCAGAACACCACCAACCGGATCGAGAGCAAGATCATCGACAAGCTTTTGAAATCCGGCAGCTATATCACGCTGCCGGACAGCGCCAGCATCCGGGCGGACGCGGAGGACATGAAGATCATCCGCCCGGGGACGGCGGCGGACACCAGCCTGATCGGCGTTTACGATCTGCAGGGGAACATCAGCCAGGACCTGACCTATCTGGCGCAGGTCTATGAGGAGGCCCGGCAGGTGATCGGCATTACGGACAGCTTCCAGGGCCGGAAGGATACCACGGCCACCTCCGGCAAGGCAAAGGAGTTTGCCGCGGCGCAGAGCGCCGGACGGCTGGAGAGCAAGCGGGTGATGAAGGATGCGGCGTACGCGGCGCTATTTGAAGCTATGTTCAAGTTCAAGCTGGCCTATACGGACGAGCCGCGGCCGGTGGTATCCAACGACATCCACGGCAACACCCGGTACGATACCTTCAACCGATACGACTTTTTGGAGCAGGACGCGGCGGGGGAATGGTGCTGGAACGATCAGTTCCTGTTCAGCTGCGATACCTCCGCCCCGCTGGCCAGCAACCGGGAGGCCATGTGGCAGGAGACCCGCATGAACCTGCAGACGGGGGCATTTGGCGACCCGTCGCAGCTTCAGACCCTGATCCTCTTCTGGACGAAGATGGAGCTGCTGCACTATCCGGGAGCGGGAGAAACGCGGGCATATCTGGAGGAGGAGCTGCGCAGGCAGCAGCTGCAGAAGCAGCTGAGCGCTCAGCTGCAGCAGACGGGCGGGGGCCAGCCTGCCGCGCCGCAGGCGCAGGGGACCGGACAGAGCATGGGGCAGAAGCCCCTTCTGAGATAAACACGGAAAGGAGGAAAGAGCAATGGCAGAGAAGAGACCGACCTATGCCGGCAGCATCAAGAACACCGGCGCACAGGTTGTGAAGGCACCCTTCGGCGGCGACAGCCGGAAGGGTAAGAGCACCGTGAAGACCGGGACCGACCTGAGAAGCGGTAAGAACAAGTAAGCACAGCATATCGACAGCATATCGCAGGAAAAGCGTAAAAATCCAGAGAGGAGCAAGACAATGGAGATCGACTACGGCGCGCTGTTTGGCATCGATGCAGGCGGAAACGAGCAGGAGACCGCCGAACCTGCCCAGGAGGAGACCACACAGGCGCAAGGCGCAGAAGCGCAGGAGGCCGCCGAACCTGCCGGAGAAGAGACACAGGAGCCTGCCGAAGCGCCGGAAGCCGCGGAGGACGGGGAGGAACGACGGGGCCGGCAGACCCCGGAGCAGAACGCAGCCTTTGCCGCGGCACGCCGCAAGGCGGAGGCGGAGCGGGATGCCGCCGTGGAGAAGGCGCGCACAGACGCGCAGGAGGAAGCGAGACGCACCATCGACGAGGCGTTTCGAAACAGCGGACTGGTGAACCCCTACACAAAGCAGCCCATCACATCGAAGGCGGAATATGACGAATACCGGCAGCGCTACGACGCGGAGCGCAAGGCCAGCCTTTTGAAGAAGAGCGGGATGAGCGACGCGGAGTTCAGCGCGTTCATCGACGGTCTGCCGGAGGTGCAGCAGGCCAAGGCGGCCCAAAAGGCGGCCGAGCAGGCGCGGCGGGCGGCCATGGAGACCCAGGCGAAGCTTCGGACGGAGGAGGAGCTGAAGGAGATCGGCAAGCTGGATCCCAACATCCGGGAACTGAAGGATCTGACGGCCATGGAGACCTACCCCCGGTTTTTGGAGCTGGTAAAGCGCGGGAACACGCTGCTGGACGCTTACCGGCTGGCAAACATCGATGCGCTGACCAGCGGCGCTGCGGCGGCCACCAGACAGGCGGCGATCAACGCGGTGCAGAGCAAGCGGCACATGGGCCAGACCAGGGAGCGGGGCACGGGCGCTTTAAGCGTGCCGGAGGATGTGAAGGCGATGTACCGTGCGCTGAACCCGGGCGCGACGGACGCGGAGATCCAGGCGCATTACAACCGCAGCCATAAGAAAGACTGACAAAACGAGAGGAGAGACAAAACAGCATGAGCTTTAAGATCCATTCCATGGATGGCGGCCGCGTGCCGGGCATTGAATACCTGCCCGCGAGCGCCATCACCCCCAAGGTGGGCATGGCGCTGGTGCAGACCAACGGCCAGCTGGCGCTGGCCACGGGAGCCAACGCGCCCACTTACATTTCCATGTGTGAGAAGGACAGCGCCTGCACGGCAGGGGAGATCATCTCCGTGATCCGCGTGGGCAAGGACATGATCCTGGAGACCACCTTCGCGGCGGCGGCCACCAGCGTTAAGCTGGGCAGCAAGGTCACGCTGCACACCGACGGCCTGCAGGTCACGGCCACCACCACAAACGGCGTGGCGGAGATCGTCTACATGGACGGCACCGCCAGCGGCAGCATGTGCCGCGTGCGCTTCTAAAACGACGAAAGGAGTACAGTGAACAATGGCGAATATCACCTTTACCGAAGGCTCCGGCCTTCAGAACAGCATCTTCGGCAAGAGCCAGGAGCCGATCAAGCTGTTTCTGGAAAAGCGGGGCGAGGCCTTTGAGCAGGCCAGCATGCTGCCGGAGCTGTTCAACATGGGCACCTCCACCCACTGGGGCGAGAAGTTTTCCACCATGACGGCCATGGACGGCTTCCAGCCGGTGGGCGAGAACGGGGAATACCCCGTAGACGGCATGCAGGAGGGCTACAGCAAGTTTCTGGAGCACATGACCTGGAAGAACAGCTTTTCTCTTTCCCGGGAGATCGTGGAGGACGGCAAGCTGATGGAGCTGAAGAAGCAGCCCGCGGGCTTTGCCACCAGCTACTACCGCACCAGGGAAAAGTTTGGCGCGGCGATCCTGGGCGCGGCGATCCAGAAGAAGACGGAGACGGTCTTCCTGGGCAAGACCTTTGACACCAAAGGCGCAGACGGAAAGGCTCTGTTTGCCGCCGACCATCCCAGCAAGCTGGGCAAGGCAAAGCAGTCCAACCTGTTTTCCGACGCCTTCAGCGGCGACGCGCTGGGGGCGATGGAATCTGCGATGCAGGATTTCCGCGGCGACAATGACGAGGTGCTGGACGTGGCCCCGTCCACCATCCTGATCCCCAACGACTATAAGCTGAAGCGGGATGTGTTTGCGGCCATCGGCGCGGACAAGGACCCCAACACGGCCAACAACGGCTTCAACTACAATTTCGGCCGCTGGAATGTGATCGTGTGGCCTTATCTGAACCAGTTTATCGCGGCGGGCACGGCCCCCTGGATCCTGCTGGACAAGCGGTACAACGACGAATACGGCTGCGCCCTCTGGCTGGACCGCGTGGCGCTGGAGGTCCGGAGCGAGCTTAGCGGCAACGACGCCAACGTGTGGAAGGGCTATGCCCGGTTTACCGCCGGCTTCAACGACTGGCGGGGCTTCGCCGTGGGCGGCGTGACCGGCGGGACGCAGCTCATCACCGCGTGACGGAGGGCCTATGGGGAACTATACGAGATTTACAGATCTGGAGGTGACCGGCGAGCTGAAGCTGGGCGGCGTGAAGCAGTCTGGCTCCAAGGTCACAACGGCGGATGCTGCCGCGGCGGCGGGCGCTGCGCCTACGAAGGCGGAGTTTGACGCCGTCGTCACGCTGGTCAACGATCTGAAGGCCAAGTATAACGCCCTGGTCGCGAAGATCGGCGGCTGACAGAGCGGATCGGGGCGGCGGCGCAGGCTGCCGTCCCGGTTTTCATACACAGGAAAGGAGAACGAACCATGGCAACGCTGAAAAGCGTGATCAACTATGTGGACGAGATCAAGCCCAATGCCTTTTCCAACGCGGCAAAGACCCAGTGGATCAACGAATGCGAGGGGCTGGTGCAGACGGAGGTGCTGCTGCGGGCCAGCGAGGAGATCCTTGCTTACAGCTATGACGCGGATCAGAACAAGACGCTGCTGGTGCAGCCGCCCCACGATAAGATTTACTGGGCATACCTGACGGCCATGATCGACTTTGCCAACGGCGAATACAGCAAATATCAGAACACCATGCAGGTCTTCAACAGCTTCTTCGGGGAATATATCCGCTGGTTCGCCCGAAACTACCGCCCGGCAGACACCCATCAGCCGTGGTATGACAACGGGGAGGCGGAGCGGGGGCTGATGCCCTGGCGGGGATATTATCTCACTGCCTATGGCATTGCGCTGAAGCACGGATATCAGGGCACGGAGGAGGAATGGCTTGCAAGCCTGGTGGGGCCAAAGGGCGAGACCGGCGCAGCGTTTACCTATGCCGATTTTACCGACGAGCAGCTGGCCGCCCTGCAGGGGCCGAAGGGGGAGACGGGAGAGACCGGAGCCACGGGAGAGACCGGCCCCAAGGGCGATCCCTTTACCTATGCTGACTTTACCGCCGCCCAGCTGGCAGCCCTGAAGGGCGAAAAGGGAGACAAGGGCGAGACTGGGGCGCAGGGCGAGAAGGGCGAGACCGGAGCGAAGGGCGATCCCGGCGAAAAGGGCGAGACCGGAGACAAGGGAGACACCGGAGCGCAAGGTCCCCAGGGGCTTACAGGTCCCCAGGGGCCTGCCGGCCCCAAGGGCGAGACCGGCGACAAGGGCGAAAAGGGCGACACGGGAGCCACCGGCGCGACCGGCCCGGCGGGGCCGCAGGGCATTCAGGGGCCGCAGGGCGAAAAGGGCGATACTGGGGCCACGGGAGCCACCGGGCCGCAGGGACCCAAAGGCGACACCGGCCCCAAGGGAGCCACCGGCGACAAGGGCGATCCCGGGGAGAAGGGCGACAAGGGCGACACGGGAGCCACCGGACCCAAGGGCGACACGGGAGCCACCGGCCCCCAGGGACCCACAGGCCCGCAGGGAGAGCGCGGCCCCGCCGGCCCCACAGGCCCCCAGGGACCGCAGGGCGATACGGGCGCAGGCTTCGTGGTGAAGGGCTATTATGCCACGGCGGCGGCGCTGAGCGCGGCGGTGACGAACCCCACGGCGGGAGACGCCTATGGCGTTGGGGCGGGAGAACCCTATGATATTTACATCTACGATGGCGTGGGGAAAAAGTGGGTCAACAACGGCCCGCTCCAGGGGGCGAAGGGCGACACCGGCCCGCAAGGCCCCAAGGGAGCCACCGGCGACAAGGGCGATCCCGGGGAGAAGGGCGACAAGGGCGACACGGGAGCCACCGGACCCAAGGGCGACACCGGCGCGAAGGGTGACACCGGGGCGCAAGGCCCCCAGGGACCCACCGGGCCTACCGGCCCAAAGGGGGCGGACGGGACCAACGGCATCACCCCCACCATCGGGGAAAACGGAAACTGGTATCTGGGGACCACGGACACGGGCAAGCCCGCCCGGGGCGCGGCAGGCGCAAAGGGAGACAAGGGCGACAAGGGCGAGAAGGGCGACAAGGGCGAAACCGGCGACAAGGGCGAAACCGGGGATAAGGGCGACACCGGAGCCACGGGACCCCAGGGACCTGCGGGAGAAAAGGGAGCCACGGGCGAGACCGGCCCGCAAGGCCCTGCCGGCGAGAAGGGCGACACGGGAGCCACCGGCGCGACGGGAGCCACAGGGCCGGCGGGCTATACCCCGGTGAAGGGGACGGACTACTGGACGGCGGCAGACAAGAGCGCCATGGTGCAGGATGTGCTGGCGCAGGCAGCGGCCAAAAGCCACACCCACGGGGCGGGACAGATCACGGCGGGGACGCTGGGCGGCGTGGTAAAGGCGCAGGACAACGAGCAGTATACCACGGCGCAGCTGCGGAACATCGTGCTTTCCGCGGAGGAGCCCTCCGGCGGAAGCAACGGGCA
>DHMK01000077.1:2269-2663 GCA_002405755.1 Clostridiales bacterium UBA4644 | reverse complement strand
GTCGTTCGCGGCATGACGGACAATGCGCTCAAATGCAAATTCAACGGCGGCACAATGCCCACCGGCTATGTGATCGACGCGGAGCAGCACTTCCAGATTGACCCGCTGACCGCGCCGTTTGTGCTGGAAACCTTCAAGCGCTACGACGCAGGTGAGACCATTTCCTCCATTATGAACTGGCTGAACGCACAGGGGCTTACCAACACACGCGGACAGAAAATGACGCTCAACAGCGTGGGGCATATGCTCCACAATCGGCGCTATATCGGCGAATTTCAGTACCGCGACGTGGTCGTTCCGGACGGGATTCCCGCCATTGTGCCGCAAGACCTCTTCGACCGGGTGCAGGAAAAGCTGGCGAAAAACAAAAAAGCCCCGGCAAGACATAAAGCCG
>DHMK01000077.1:0-2181 GCA_002405755.1 Clostridiales bacterium UBA4644 | reverse complement strand
AAGCTGTTCTGCGGCTACTGCGGCGCATACCTCTGCGGCGAGAGCGGCACCAGCCGCACCGGCGTGGTTCATCACTACTACAAATGTGTTTCCGTCAAGAAAAAGCGCACCGAGTGCCACAAAAAGCCCGTTAAAAAAGACTGGATCGAGGATCTGGTCGTCAGCGAAACCATGAAAATGGTGATGGACGACGCTGCGATTGAAGCCATCGTCTCCATGCTGATGGACTTGCAGGAGCGCGACAACGTGAACGTGCCGCTTTACGAGCAGCAGCTCCGTGAGACGGAAACCGCCATCAACAACCTGCTTAACGCCATCCAGCAAGGCATCCTGACGCGCTCCACAAAAGAGCGATTGGAAGAGCTGGAAACCAGACGCGACGATCTGGAAACGAAACTCGCCTGCGATAAGCTGGCGAAACCGAAAATCAGTGCCGAGTTTATGACCTTCTGGCTGCACCGTTTCCGCAAGCTGGACGTGCGGCAGAAAAGCCATCGCAAAATGCTCATCGACACCTTCATCAACGCGATTTTCCTGTACGACGACAAAATGGTTATCACTTTTAACTACAAAGAAGGCGCGAAAACCATCACGTTTGCCGACTTGCAGGACGTAATCAATCAGAAAAGTGGTTCGGATTTGGATTGCTCCGCTGCACCACGAAAAGCACGATCCGGATCTGACTTCCTTCCAGAGGAGCAGATCCGGATCTTTTTCTTTGTCCCGCAGCACCCCTATTCTTCTTTTCCGCATAGAATGGGGAAAATCGGAATAAGGAGGCGCGCCATGCCCAGTGTTTTTCTCAGCCCGTCCACCCAGGATTGGAACCCCTATCTCAGCGGCGGAACGGAGGAGCAGTATATGAACCTGGTCTGCGACCAGGTGATCCCCTATCTTTTTTCCAGCGGCATCGACTATGCCCGCAACGATCCCAACGGCACCGCCGGAGACGCCATCCGCCAGGCCAACGCCGGGAATTACGGCCTTTATGTGGCCATCCACAGCAACGCCGCCCCGGAGGGTCAGGCGGGAAGCCAGCGAGGCTCGGATGTTTATTACTACCGCTACGGCGTAAACAGCCGCCGGGCGGCGCAGATCTTCCGCAAAAATCTGCAGCAGGTCTATCCTCTGCCGGAAAAGGTGCGCATCCTGCCCACCACGGCGCTGGGCGAGGTGGCACAGTCCAAAGCGCCGGCGGTCCTTCTGGAGCTTGCCTATCATGACAACGCGCAGGATGAAGCCTGGATCAAAAGCAGCATTCCCCAGATCGCCTGGGCCATTGCGCTTTCCGTCGCGCAGTATTTCGGTCTGCCCCTGGCCCAGCCCCAGGCCGCCCAGCAGGCACAGGTGACCATGCGCTACGGCACGCTGAACCTTCGGGCCGCCCCTTCCCTTTCCGCCCGGGTGCTGGCCTCCATCCCCAACGGCGAAGCCATTACCGTTCTGGGGACGCTTCAGGGCTGGTATGTGGTGCGCTACGGCAGTCTGACCGGCTATGTCTCCGCGCAGTATGTCACCCTGCGCTGAAGCGGCATAGACTGAGGCAGAATGCTGTTTTGAAAGGAGTTTTGACATTGAACCGACCGATGAACCGGCCGCGGCAGGTTCCTTCCTGTGCCTGTCCCCGGTCTGCACCAGTGACCTGTCAGGCGTCTGTTTCCCTGACAGAATGGAATCAGGAGCTGAAGCAGCTGCCGCTGGCCATGGCCTATGTCCCCATCCAGAGCTGGGGCGAGCCCTATGCCGCCGGCCGCGCCCTGTGCCGCGGGACGGTCTTTCCCGCGCTGGATCTGCCCTTTGGGGAGGTGAACGGCTTATGATGATGAATCGCGCAGAAGCGCTGAGGGCTGTTCAGGAGACCTCCTTCGTCATGGCGGATCTGAACGAATATCTGGATACGCATCCCACCTGCAGCAGCGGCCTTGCCGCTTATCAGCAGGCCATGGATGCGCACCGGGCGGCGGCCTCCGCCTATGTAGCGCAATACGGTCCGCTGCTGGCCAAGGATATCGGCGCCGGCAGCAGCTGGCAATGGGTGGAGACGCCCTGGCCCTGGGAATTGGAGGAATGACCTATGTGGATCTATGAACGCAAGCTGCAATACCCTGTCCGCATCAAAAATCCCGACGCCCGCGCCGCAAAGATTATTATTTCCCAATACGGTGGGCCATATCTCAAAAA
>DHMK01000035.1:15072-39070 GCA_002405755.1 Clostridiales bacterium UBA4644 | reverse complement strand
GTCGTAATTATACCGTAAGGGCATACATTCGCCACCATGGCGATCTCCAGCGGCGTGGATGTGAAAACCCTGTCCAGTATGTTGGGCCACTTCAGCGCAGGGTTCACACTGGACACCTATATGCATATCACCAACGATATGCAACGAGGCGCGGCGGAGAAGATAGGTGGCTTCATGGAATCGGTCACGGCAGCCAACGCCCCGGAGCCTCCCGACCCGCCGGAGGAGAACCGGCGCAAGGTGATACCGTTCGAAAGGGTGGGGTAAGTAATGTAAAACAGCCACAGATAGAAGCGACTCTATCTGTGGCTGTTCACACTATTGCATATCAAGATTAATAGAATCTGTTTCTCTGTTCTTGATGTATCTGGTCTTCTTTGTAGGCGGCCATGATTCGCTGATATTCCTTCGGGTTATCATTTTCGCAGTCCAGTGTAACAATTCGGTCAACGTACGGCTTTAATGGTTCAGGGCTGTACCAAGGCTCTTTTATTGTGAGATAAATGATTTTTTTCGTCTTCTGCCGTTCTGCCATTTCATGTAGCATTTGAATCTCTTCTGGATTTTTCGTAACACTTTGCATCGGCCATACAATCATGAAGTCAAACGCATAATTGTCGTATTTATTGCTACTGCTCCTGGTGGATAGATTGTCGAAATAGATAGTAAGGTTCGACAATTGCATGGACTGTCCATACTTTTTAGGAACTTTTACTTTGGAAAGACCTGCCCAACGGAAGAAATCCTCCATCCCATCCTTTGTGGTATGAATAAGAAAGATTAGACCTTTAGACCTCCCTCGAACATTCAGTGCTTTTAGAAGTGTCCGGTGTTTTTCTTCATCGGCTATGCCGCAGATCAATAGCGTTTTCTCTGTCTCATTATTTAGGAAGCTTGCAATTTGCTTATAGGCGTTTTCTACATCAGACATGAAAATCCTCCTGATAAAACACTATCACAATGTGATTGGTTGGTAATTTTTTTAGCTGTACCTGACAATACAAAAACTACTATAAACCATTATAGGCGCTAAAAAGGAAAAACTCAAGTTTCCGTCGTGTCTGTGGCGAAATACCCGAGTTACACCCGTTAGGGATGGGTTAGGGATTTTGCGGTTTTCGGCGTTCCTCCGTACCGAGGTTGCAACCGTTATTTTACCGCGCTGACCACAATTGGGATGTGGTCAAGCGCATTTCAGAAATTGAACTTATAACGCAGAAAAACCGCCTAAAAAGGCGGTTTTTCAAAGAAAGTTGGTCCGAGTGACAGGATTCGAACCTGCGGCATCCTGCTCCCAAAGCAGGCGCGCTACCAACTGCGCTACACCCGGTTATTAAGTTATTTTATCCGGCTAGTCGTATTCTCCCAAAGCAAGCGCGCTACCAACTGCGCTAATCCCGGATTTTTGGTAATTCAGTTTTGCTCCAGATGTGGTCAAACATGTGGTCAAGCGGATATTTTGACCACCTTTACTTATGAGGGAAGCGCCTGTATCGCAGGCGTATCAAGGGATTGCGGACATGGCATTTTCCGGCTTGAAAGGGGAGCATCCTGCTCCCAAAGCAGGCGCGCTACCAGCTGCGCTACACCCGGATAGGTCTGCGCTTTGCCGTCGGGCGGGCTGCGGGAGGGGCCAAATGCGCCGGCCCGTCTTCCCTGCGGCTTCTTTTCGCGGCAAAATGATTATAACGCATTTCTTCCGACTTGACAACAGTTATTTTTTTGCATAAACTATAAGGAGTAAATCGATAATTGGAGGTTTGCTTCTATGAAACACTCGGAAAAAACCATGGACAAAGTCGTCGCCCTGTGCAAAAACCGCGGTTTCGTCTACCCCGGCAGCGAGATCTACGGCGGTTTGGCCAATTCCTGGGACTACGGTCCGCTGGGCGTGGAATATAAGAATAATGTGAAGCGTGCCTGGCTGAAAAAATTCGTCCAGGAGTGCCCCTACAATGTGGGTCTGGATTCTGCCATCCTGATGAACAAGCAGGTCTGGGTCGCCTCCGGCCATGTGGCCACCTTCAACGATCCGCTGATCGACTGCAAGGCCTGCAAAATGCGCCATCGGGCGGACAAGCTGGTGGAGGCCTATGTGCAGGAGCATGGCATGGATGTCAATGTGGAGGCCATGACCGGCGAAGAGCTGGTGGCCTTTATCCGCGACAACAAGGTCCCCTGCCCCGGCTGCGGCAAGTCTGATTTTACCGATATCCGCAAGTTCAATCTGATGTTCAAGACCCACCAGGGCGTTACGGAAGACAATTCCACCGAGGTCTACCTCCGCCCCGAAACGGCCCAGGGCATCTTTGTCAACTTCCGCAATATCCAGCGCACCACCCGCAAGAAGATCCCCTTCGGCGTGGCGCAGATCGGCAAGTCCTTCCGCAATGAGATCACCCCGGGCAACTTTATCTTCCGCATCCGTGAGTTTGAACAGATGGAGCTGGAGTTTTTCTGCAAGCCCGGCACCGATCTGGAATGGTTCCAGTATTGGCGGGAATATTGCCACAAGTGGCTCAAGGGCCTTGGCATGCAGGACGAGCATCTCCGCCTGCGGGACCACGAAAAGGAGGAGCTCTCCTTCTATTCCAAGGCCACCACAGACTTTGAATATCTCTTCCCCTTCGGCTGGGGTGAGCTTTGGGGTGTGGCCGACCGCACGGATTACGACCTGACCCAGCACATCAAGACCTCCGGTCAGGATCTGAGCTACTTTGATCCCGAGACCAACGAGCGCTATGTGCCCTATGTCATCGAGCCTTCTCTGGGCGCCGACCGTGTGGCGCTGGCCTTCCTGGTGGAGGCCTACGACGAAGAGGTCGTGGATCCCGAAAAGAACGACATCCGCGTGGTCATGCATTTCCATCCTGCGCTGGCGCCCTTTAAGTGCGCCGTGCTGCCCCTGAGCAAAAAGCTGGCGGGCAAGGCCCAGGAGATCCAGGCCATGCTGGCCAAGTCCTTCATGGTGGATTATGACGACGCCGGCTCCATCGGCAAGCGCTATCGCCGTCAGGACGAGATCGGTACGCCCTACTGCATCACGGTGGACTTTGAGACCGTGGGCGACGAAAACACGCCCGCCGACGACTGCGTCACCGTCCGCGACCGTGACACCATGGAGCAGGTGCGTATGCCCATCAGTGAGCTGGAGGCCTTTATCCGCAGCAAGCTGGAGTTCTGATGCATTTTCGGGCCTGACGGCAGCGTCAGGCCCTTTTCTTCTTTGATTCTTTACGAAAGGCAGGGACCGTCATGACGCCGGAACGTCTGTTGGATATTTTGCACACCGCAGAAAGGCTCAAGGATGTGACCCGCCATTCCTACACCTCCGGCGGACGGCATGAAAGCGTCGCGGAGCACAGCTGGCGGCTGGCGCTGATGGCCTTTTTCCTGCGGGACGCCTTTCCGGAGGCCGATCTGGACAAGGTCATCCGGATGTGTCTGATCCATGATCTTGGCGAAGCCTTCACCGGCGACATCCCCAGCTTTTTGAAAACCGCCGCAGACGAGGACCGGGAGGAAACGCTGCTGCTCCGCTGGACGGCGGCGCTGCCTGCGCCCTATGCAGAAGAGATGACGGCGCTTTATCAGGAGATGGCCGCGCTGCAGACACCGGAAGCCCGGATCTATAAGGCGCTGGACAATATGGAGGCCGTCCTGCAGCACAACGAAGCGCCCCTCTCCACCTGGGAGCCCAACGAATATCAGCTGAACCTGACCTACGGGCAGGAAAAGGCCGCCTTCTCCCCTGTTCTCTCCGCGCTGCGGCAGGCCCTGCGGGAGGAGACTCTGCGGAAGCTAAAAGCCCAATCGGATTAAAGGAAGGAAGCCGCCCATATGCTGGAAGGAATGTTCGTCACCGTCACCCGCTTCAAGAGCTGTCAGGGCAAATCGCCTTTCCCCATCGGAGCCCGTCTGCTCTGCCGGAAGGATCCCAATAATATTTACGATACCGAGGCCATCCGGGTCTTTGCCCGGGGCGGGATCGCCGTGGGCTATATCGCCAACAGCGCCTCCACCAAGGCCAACGGCACCATGTCCGCCGCCCGCATTTATGATTATGTGGGCCGGCAGTTTCTCATCGAGGTCTGCTTTTCCACCCAGACCAAGGTGATCTGTCAGGTGCTGCAAAAGGATCTTCAGGATCCCGCTCTGCTGGAGGCCTTTCTCCGGCCGGAGCCGGAGGAGGAGCAGACGCTGGCCGGGCTTTTCCCGGAGGACGCGCGCTGACCGCCGGTTTTCAGGCGGACGCCGTGCTTTTTCGGTGTTACACCTTGTCTCTGCCCCGCCGTCTGGGCGCTGACGGATCGTCCGTGCGGCCCAAAATATAATCTGTGCTCGTATGATAGAGCTGGGCCAGCTGCAGCAGGATATCCGTGGGCAGATCCCGATATCCCTGCTCATAGCGACAGTATTGCGGCTGCGTCAGCCCCAATCGCTCCGCAAGCTGCCGCTGCGTCAGATCGTGGTCCTCCCGCAGCTCCCGCACTCTTGGATAATACCCCATATTGCGCCCTCCTGATATCTGAATGGATATCTTGACTGTAACATGCAATTGTGGTACTATCCTTATATGATATCCATTTGGATATCATACCTTTTAAGGAAAAATCAAATTTTATGAATGATTATCAAGAAATGTATCTGCACATGTTTCGCGCAGTAGAAAAGGCCGTTCGTCTTCTGCAGCAAGCCCAAACAGAGGGAAAAAATGATTTTGATCAAAAGCGGCGTGACGCATTTGCGTCACGCCGCTGTTTCTGTCTGCCGCGCTATCGCAGTCCGATCACGAAAACCGCCAGCGCCGCCAGCGGCAGGACCGTCCAGGCGATATATCTTCCCGCAAGCTCAAGCTCCGAAGGCTCCGCATCCTCTGCGCTGCGGATCCGAAAGGCCAGATCCCAGCGGAACAGCTCGTCTGCAAACAGGATCCTGACCGCGTTGACGCCGCACAAAAATACGCCGCCGAACCAGGCAAGCCCCGTGCCCTTATGGGTCAGCTGGGGGCCCCGCATCAATTTCAGCAGGACCGCCGCGGAGGGCTTCACAGTGCTGACTGCCTTCCCGTTTTGATCCATTCCGGTCCCGCTGCCGTTCCAGTAGACGATCTCCGTATTTTCCAGCGTTCCGTCCTCTTTGAAGAGCCAGAGATCGCCGCCCGTTTCCACGACGCCCCCGCGGAACAGGATCGTTTCCCCCTCGCGAAGCTCCACGCCGGTCATGCGGTCTGCCATTTCCTCTCCCTGCGGGATAGCGGAGGGATCCTCCTTCACCGTATACGGGCCATAGGTCCGGCTTCCGTACTGAAATACCACCGTCTTATCCTCCGACACGGTAAAGCGCGCCGGTTCTCCCCGGAGCTTGCCGGAATATACGGTCTTTCCGTTTTCCACGCGCGGAACAAGGATGGCGCCCTGGTAGGCAAAGCCCACCCGCCGCAGCGTCACGGGATACAGCACCGCAAACACCAGAACCATCACGGTCATCCCGATCAGGATCCATTTCTGATAGCGGCCCAGCCTTTTGATTCGCTCCATCATTCTCCTCCTGTTCAGTCCTCCTCCGCCGCGGCTCGCAGCATATTGGAAAAATAGATCTCCAGATAGGAAAATTCCATGCCGCCGCCGATCACATAGGCGTGACCTTCGCCTTGCTCCTGCCAGCTGACGCAGACGGACTGGCCCTCGTCGTAGGGACTGTAAAAGAGGGTATAATCCGGCAGCTGCAGGGCTAGCGTCCGGGGATCCTCCGCCGCCTGCGCGGCCTTTTTTCCGGAATGGGTCGCCATGCTGCCAGGCAGGTTCAGGATCCGCAGAAAATAATTCAGATCCCGGCTGCCTGCCGGTGCGGTTTCCGCCGTCGCCTTTCGGGAAACCGTCGTCTCGCCTGCACCATAGGCCCGGCTGAACTGCCGCTCCAGCGTCTGCAGGTCCCGCTTCCATGCGGTCTGCACGGCGACCATGCGGATAAAGCAGCCGATCAGCACTGCGGCCGCGGCAATGGCCAGCACGCAGCAGGGCGCCAGCAGCTTTCCCCGAAGCCGGGAAAATCCTTTTGCCATAGGGGTCCCTCCTTTTTTACTGTCCGCCCGGCTGCCGGGCGCGGCGGCGTTTTGTCTCCGCCGTATATTTCGCGAACCAGTCGGAGATCTCCCGCAGGCGGCGCACCCGATGCTGAGGCTTGCCGGAACGGGAAAGCTCATGGTTTTCTCCCTTGAAGACCACCATACGGCTGTCCACGCCCATCTCCTTCAGGGCCGTAAACAGCTGATAGCCCTCGGCGATGGGACAGCGGTAATCGCAGTCGGAATGGATGATCAGCGTGGGCGTCTTGAAATTGCCGGCATATTTCAGCGGCGACTGCTGCCACATCTTTTCCGGATCCCGGAAGATCGTGGCGTCAGTCTGATATTCGCCAAAGAGGATGCCGATATCGGAAACGCCATAAAAGCTGATCCAGTTGGCGATGCTCCGCTGAGTGGCGGCGCAGCAGAACCGGTCCGTATGGCCGATGATCCAGTTGGTCATGAAGCCTCCGTAGCTGCCGCCGGTGACGGCCACGCGCCTTTGGTCGATCTGGGGATAGCGCGACAGCACCGCATCGGTGAAATCCATCAGGTTCTGATATTCCGACTGACCGTAGCGTCCCCGGATGTCGGCAAAGGCGTTGCCCCGGCCATCGGAGCCGATGGGATTGCAGAAGAAGACAAAATATCCCTGCCCCGCCCAATACTGCATCTCGTGATAAAACACCTTGCCGTAGACCGTGCGGGGGCCGCCGTGAATGTCCAGAACGGCAGGATAGGTCTTGCCGGGGTCGAAATTTATGGGCTTCAGGATCCAGCCGGTGATGTCCTCCCCCTGGCTGCGTAGGGTGATCTCCTCATAGTCGGAGATATAGCAGTCCTCCAGCGCCTTCTCGTTCAGCTCGGAAAGCCTGACATAGCTTCCGTCCTGCTCCAGCCGGTAAAGCTCCTGGAGCCTGCCGTCCAACATGGCGATGGCCAGCAGCTGGTCGTTTTCGCTCACATCAAAGGCATCGATGGAGCCATCGCCGCCATAGATCACCCGGGTCTCCCCTTCCCCATTGATGCGCAGCAGCTGGCAGCTGCCGCCGCGGGTCCGCAGGGTATAGACCGCGTCCTTCGTCACCCGGAGGCCATAGCCGCCGCCCAGACGGCAGTCGCTGCCCACAGAGTTATAAAGGCTGTCATAGTTTTCGCACAGAAGGCGCAGCGCGCCGGTTTCCACGTCATAGCGATAGAGGAAGGGGCACTCCTCATAGGCGTAGGTTTTTCCCTCGCTCATGGAGAGCAGCAGCCCGTCCTGCCAGCGCTCCAGCACGGAGAAGTAATATTGCCCCTGGGGATAAATGCAGGTAAGCTCACCGCCGGCGGGATCCACGGAAAACAGGCCGGGACGATAGTCCGGGCGGCCCTGATACCGTTCGCCGTAAAAATACAGCCGTCCCCTGCAGAAAACCGGGTCGGAAGCGTCCATATCCGGCGGCGTCAGCCGCAGCACCGTGTCTGCGGCGGGATCAAAGGTGAACAGAGCGGTGCGCTGTCTGCTCCGGTGGGCGCCGCCGTTGCTCCAGAAGGGATGCTCCTCCAGGACGATATAGTCCTCGTCCCGCTTTCCCTCCGCCTGCCGCTTTTCCCGCTCCTCCGCCGTCAGCAGATGGGCGTCCGGGCAGTCCTGCCGGATGTCGGCGGTGAAATAATATCTGCCGTCTCCCATGGGAAACAGCTCGCCGGCCTGCAGCGGCAGCTCAAAGGCCTTCTCTGCTTCGCCGCCATCGGTGGCCAGACGGTAATAGGCCGTAAAGGCTTCTCCCGCCTCCGCCCGCTTTTTCTCCCCCGCCGTGCGGCAAGCCGGAAAGAGCAGATGGGTCTCGTCCTCCCAGAAGAAGGCCCGCTCCTTCCCCATGCCGGAAAGGCGGCGGAGCCTATCGCCGTCCCAGAGATACAGGTTGGAGCAGTAGTCGTTATTTTCCCCATCGCAGCGGCTCACCACGAAGGCGGCCTGTCTGCCGCCGGACGCATAACGGAGACCGGACAAAAAACGGTAATCCAGAAACTGATCCAGCTTCAATGGCTTCATAAGGGCTGGTTCTCCTTTCTTTTGAAAAACGGAGCGCCGGAAGAGCGCTCCGTTTGTATTGTTGGGTTCAGTCCAGCGTATTGCTGGAGCCAAGCACATCGCGGATCTTATGGCGCACCATATCCCGCAGGGCGTCCCGGCCGTCCTTCAGATACTGCCGGGGATCAAAATGATCCGGATGCTCCACCAGATGCTTGCGGATGGCCGCCGTCATGCAAAGGCGCAGATCGGAATCGATATTGATCTTGCAGACGGCCATCTTCGAAGCCTGACGCAGCATCTCCTCGGGGATGCCGATGGCGTTGGGCATGGAGCCGCCGTATTCATTGACGATCTTCACGAACTCCTGGGGCACGGAGGAGCTGCCGTGGAGGACGATGGGGAAGCCGGGCAGGCGGCGCTCCACCTCCTCCAGAATGTCAAAGCGCAGGCGGGGCTTTGTGCCGGGCTTGAACTTATAGGCGCCGTGGCTGGTGCCGATGGCGATGGCAAGGCTGTCCACGCCGGTGCGGCTGACGAATTCCTCCACCTCCGCAGGGTTGGTAAACATGGCGTCCTCCGCGGAAACATTCACCGCGTCCTCGATGCCGGCCAGCTTGCCCAGCTCGCCCTCCACTACCACGCCCCGTGCGTGGGCATAGTCCACCACCTGCTTGGTCATGGCGATGTTTTCTTCAAAGCTGTATTTGCTGCCATCGATCATGACGGAGGAAAAGCCGCCGTCGATGCAGGACTTGCACACCTCAAAGCTTTCGCCGTGATCCAGATGCAGCGCGATGGGCAGCTCCGTATCCAGAATGGCCGCCTCCACCAGCTTGGTGAGATACACATGCTTTGCATATTTCCGCGCGCCGGCAGAGACCTGCAGGATCACCGGCGAGCGCTCCAACTGCGCCGCCTCCGTGATGCCCTGAATGATCTCCATATTGTTTACATTGAAGGCGCCGATGGCGTAGCCGCCCTGATAGGCCTTCTCAAACATTTCCTTCGTTGTGACCAGTGGCATGGTTCGTTCCCCCTGTCAGAATGATTTTTCCTGGGTTTTTCTTGATTTTACCACAGTTTTTCCCGCTGTGCAACCTCGTTTTCTCCTCCGCCGGCCCCGGCGGCCGCGTTGACTTTCCGCCGGTTTTCTGCTACCATAAGAGAAACTGTCTTATCATACGGAGGGTATCATCATGGAACTTCGCGGAGCCTGCATTTTCGGCCAGTCCGGCGGCCCGACCTCAGTCATCAACGCCAGCGCTTACGGCGTTTTTACCGCCGCTCTGGAGAGCGGCTGCATCACCCGCGTCCTGGGCGCAGCCCACGGCGTCAAGGGCATTTTGAACGACCGGCTCTATGACATCGGTCTGGAGGATCCCCAGGAGCTGGCCCTGCTCAAAAGCACGCCCTCCTCTGCCCTTGGCTCCTGCCGCTACAAGCTGAAGGACGCGGCGGCGGACGATACTGATTACAAGCGGATCCTGGAGATCTTCCGAAAATACGATGTGCGCTATTTCTTCTACAACGGCGGCAATGATTCCATGGACACCTGCAACAAGATCTCCAAATATATGCAGCAGGCGGGCTACGACTGCCGGGTGATCGGCGTTCCCAAGACCATCGACAACGATCTGGCCGGCACGGACCACTGCCCCGGCTTTGGCTCCGCCGCAAAGTATATCGCCACCTCCTGCATGGAGATCGCCCAGGACGCCCGGGTCTATGACACCGGGGCCGTCACCATCCTGGAATGCATGGGCCGCAACGCCGGCTGGCTCACCGCCGCCGCTTCGCTGGCTTCCATGCGGGATCAGGGACCGGACCTGATCTATCTGCCGGAGGTAGACTTTGATCTGGAGCGCTTTTTGGGCGACGTGCGCCGGGTCTGGAACGAAAAGCACAACTGCTTTATCGCCGTTTCCGAGGGCATTCACGACAGCGAAGGCACCTTTATCAACGAATATGCCGCCAAGGACATCGGCACCGATGCTTTCGGCCACAAGCAGATGGGCGGCGCGGCGGCCTATCTGGCGGCGCAGGTGAAGGAGCGCATGGGCGTCAAAACCCGGGCCATCGAGCTTTCCCTTCTGCAGCGGTGCGGCGCACATCTGGCTTCCCGGACGGATGTGGAGGAGGCCATCTGGCTGGGTCGCGAGGCCGTCCTTGCCGCCATCCGCGGCGAGACAGACAAAATGGTAGCGCTGGAGCGGGATCCGGACGCTGCCCGCTATGCGCCCCGGATCGTGCTCACCGATCTGACCGTCACCGCCAACGCGGAGCATGTGTTCCCGCTGGAATGGATCACGGAGGACGGCGCAGGCATCCGGTCCGAATTTGCCCGCTATGCCCTTCCGCTGATCGCCGGCCAGCCGGATTACTGCTGGGAGGAGGGCCTGCCCCGCTTTGCCCGGCTGAAAAAGATCCTGGCGGAATAATCTATTCGATCGTCTTGACGCAAGCGGCGTGACAGAATATCTGTCACGCCGCTTTTGCTGCTCTGTTTTCTTAAAGCATGGCTGCAAATAGATCCAGCTGGTTGCTCTCCGGCAGGCTGTTCAGCGCGCCGATCTCCCGCAGGGACTGGAGCACCGCCGAGCTTGCCTTGCCGCAGCGGATGGAGATATCCTCCTGAGACATAAAGGGCTCCCGCTGCCGCTCATCGGCGATGGACTGGGCCGCCGCCTCACCCACGCCGTTCAAAGCCATAAAGGGCGGGCGCAGGCCGTCGCCCTCGATGGTAAAGGCCTTCACATCCGACCGATAGATATCCATAGGCAGGAAGCGGAAGCCCCGCTTGCAGAACTCATGCATCAGCTCCAGCGTGATCATCTGATCGTCCTCCACCGCCGTGCGCTTGGGGTTGGCCTTCAGCTCCCGGTATTTTTTGCAGATGACCCCGTCGCCCTCCAGCGCCGCGGCGCAGTCGAAGGAATCCAGCTTATTGCTGAAATAAACGCAGTAATACTCCAGCGGATGGTGGACCTTGAACCAGGCGATCCGGTAAGACATCATGGTGTAGGCTACCGCGTGGCCGCGAGGGAACATATATTTGATCTTCTTGCAGGATTCGATGTACCAGTCGGGCAGCTGATGCTCCCGCATGGTCTCCTCCCACTCCGGCTTCAGGCCCTTGCCCTTTCGGACGGCCTCGGAGATGGTGAAGGAGAGCTTTTTGTCCAGGCCCATTGCGATGAGCTTGGTGGTGATGTCGTCGCGGACGGAGATCACATCGTTGATGGTGGCCAGTCCGGCGTTGATCACATCCTGGGCGTTGTTGCGCCAGACGTCCGTTCCGTGGGACAGGCCGGAGATACGCACCAGGCCCTCAAAGGTGGTTGGATGGGTCTCCATGAGCATGCTCCGGGCGTTTTTCGTGCCAAACTCCGGGATGCCGGCGGAGCCGGGCTGCTCCAGAATATCATCCGTCTCGATGCCCAGCGGCGAGATATCCGTAAAGATCCGCATGGTCTCCGGATCGTCCAGCGGGATATCCTGCGGCCCGACGCCGGAAAGGTTCTGCAGGTGGCGGATGATGGTGGGAACATCGTGGCCCAGCTCGTCCAGCTTCAGCAGGTTATCGTGGATGGAGTGGAAGTCGAAATGGGTGGTTATGATATCAGAATCCGGGTCGTCTGCCGGATGCTGCACCGGTGTGAACTCATAGATGGTGCGGTCGTTTGGGACGATGATCAGTCCGCCCGGATGCTGGCCGGTGGTGCGCTTAACGCCGGTGCAGCCGGAGACCAGATGGTTGATCTCTGCGTTGTTGACCACTCTTCCCCGCTCCTCCAGAAACTTTTTGACGAAGCCATAGGCCGTCTTGTCCTTGATGGTGCCGATGGTGCCGGCCTTGAAGACCTTGTCGCTGCCGAAAAGCTCAACGGTATACCGATGGATCTGCCCCTGACATTCGCCAGAGAAATTCAGGTCGATATCCGGCGTTTTGTCGGCGTTGAAGCCCAAAAAGGTGGCAAAGGGGATGTTGAAGCCGTCCTTGATCATCTTCGTGCCGCATTTGGGGCAGTCCAGATCAGGCATGTCCACGCCGGTCTGATAGATGGGGTCGTTGTCCCAGACGGAATGACGGCACTGAGGGCAGCGATAATGGGGCTTCAGGGCGTTGACCTCCGTGATGCCGCTGAGATAGGCCACGAAGGAAGAGCCCACCGAGCCTCGGGAGCCCACCAGATAGCCCATCTCGTTGGACTTTGCCACCAGCTTCTGGGCGATCATATACATCACATCAAAGCCGTGCTCCACGATGGGGATCAGCTCCGCATTGATGCGCTCGGTAATGATATCCGGCAGCGTGCCGTCCTCCTCATAGAGCGCCCTTGCCTTGGCCCAGCACATCTCCTGCAGATCCTCGGCGCTGTGCTCGATGGAGGGCGGATAGCTGCCCTGCAGCACCGGCTCGATAGATTCGCACTGATCGGCGATGGCGTTTGGATTTTTCACCACCACCTCATAGGCCCGCTCCGCGCCCAGATAGGAAAACTCCCGGAGCATCTCGTCGGTGCTCTTGAAATACAGCGGCGCCGGCTCCTCCGTCTCCTTAAAGCCCATGCCCGCCTGCAGGATCTCCCGGTAGATGCCGTCCTCCGGCTCCAGAAAATGCACATCGCCCGTGGCGCACACCGGCTTGTGCAGGGCATCGCCCAACCGCAGCACCGTGCGGTTGAACTCCCGCAGCTGCTCCTCATCCCGGGCCTGCTCCTTGTCGATCAGGAAATGATTGTTGGCCAGCGGCTGGATCTCCAGAAAATCAAAGAAGGATGCCAGCCGCATCAGCTCGCCCCAGGGCCGGCCGTCTACAATGGCGGAAAACAGCTCACCCATGACGCAGGCAGAGCCGCAGATCAGATTTTCCCGGCTCTTCTGCAGCTCAGACATGGGGATAATGGGCTTTTTATTGAAATATTTCAGGTGCGCATCGGAGATCAGCTTGTAAAGGGCGATAAGCCCCGGGCGGTTTTTCACCAGGATGATCAGATGGAAGGAGCGCTGCTTGCCCGGGCCCTTGCCCGTCCGCAGCTCCCGCAGAACGCCGTTGATATCCTCCACCCGCTGCGCGCCCTTTTGCTGCAGCATGGGGATGAAGCGCAGAAAGATCTCCGCCAGCACCCGGGCGTCGTCCGAAGCCCGGTGATGGTCAAATTTCAGCTCCATGGCATCGGCGATGATGTTCAGCTTGTGCTTTGCCAGCTGGGGCATCAGCGCCCGGGCGATCTCCACCGTGTCGATGGAGCATTCAGGGCATTCCAGTCCCTGCCGCTGGCAGGCCGCCGCCAGAAAAGCCATATCAAAGGGGGCATTGTGAGCGCAGAGGGGCCTTTTGCCGCAGAAGGCCAGAAACTCCGGCAGCGCCGTTTCAATAGGCGGCGCCTGCGCCACCGTGGCGTCGCTGATGCCGGTGAGCTGGGTGATCTTATAGGGGATGGCCTCCCGGGGCTTCACATAGGTATGGTAGCTCTCCCGGATCTCGCCGCCGGAGACCAGATAGGCCGCGATCTCGATGATCTCGCAGCTTGCGGCGCTGAGGCCGGTGGTCTCCGTATCAAAAACCACGATCTCGTCGGTCAGGGCGGCGCCGGTCTCCCCCCGGACGGCCCTTCCCTGCTCCAGATCGTCCACGCAGTAGGCCTCGATGCCATAAAGCACCTTGATATCTACGCCGGACTTTTTCAGCTTGGCCTGGGCGTTCATGGCCTCCGGAAAGGCCTGCACCACGCCGTGATCGGTGATGGCCATGGCCTTGTGTCCCATGGAGGCCGCCAGCTTCAGGGCCTTGCCCGGATCGCAGAGGGCGTCCATGCTGGACATGGTGGTATGCAGATGCAGCTCCACCCGCTTCTCCTTGGCCGTATCCTGCCGCACAGGCTTTTTTCGCTTCAAAACAGCGGAGAAGTTCAGCACCAGATCCTTATCAAATTGGGAATAATGCACCAGGCCCTGAGCCAATATGTAAGCGCCCGGCTTGATGCCATCCTCCAGCTCCGCCGCTTCCTCATCGGCAAGCACCTTGGAGGCCCGGATGGAGCCGGTACCGTCGCTGAACTCAAACATGACCACAGTCTTGCCCCGGCCGTTGAGCTTTTTGAACTCCACCATGAAGATTTCGCCCTGAACGGCCACCTTGCCGGAATCCATATTGATGTCTCCCAGCTTGACCAGCTCCCGGGGGAAGGGCTTGCCGTAGAGGATCTCGTCCTGCTCATTGGGGCGGAACATGGGGGCGTTTGGATCCCGCTTTGGGCGGAAGCTTCGTTCCCGCCGGGGCGGCTGCGCCGGCTCCGGCGCAGGCCTGGGTGCGCTGCGGAGCGGCGGAAGCTCCCGGCTCATCTGGGCCATGGTCTCCGCCCGCCGACGCTCAAAGCTCGTCTCCTGCTCCCGGGGGCCTTCAAACCGCAGCTTCACCGCCCGGCCCAGCAGCAGCTCCGCCTCCTGGCAAAGCACCGTCTGCAGCTGCTCCAGCCGGGTCAGGTGCCAGCGGGCCGCCGCCCGCAGCCGGATGCTGCCCTCCTCCATCCAAAGCTCCGCCTCCCGCAGACAGGGCTCCAGGGAGGGGTGCTTCTGGGCAAAGGTCTGCCGCAGGATCTCCGCAATCTGCCGCTGCTCCTCCGTTTTTTCCGCCGGCGGGGCCGGCGGCGCTTCTTCAGGCTCCGGCTGGAGCTCTGTCCGGCGCAGGGCGATGCGCACGCCGGGGATGCCATAAGCCCGGCAGACTGCCGCCCGGATCTGCTGCAGCTCCTCTTCCTCATAGGAGCATGGGGAAAGCAGCGTCACCGTCAGACCATCGCCTTCCGGGCAGACGCCCTCCACCGTCAGATCCCAAAGAGGGCCTTGCATTTCGGGCACCTTGGAAAACAGCGCCCGCAGGCTGGCATTTTCATTCATAGCTTTTCTCCCGTCATAGCCTCGATCTCCTGTAAAAGCCGGGGCAAAAGCTGCTCCTCCGGCACCTTGCAGATCACCTGGCCTTTTTTCAGGATCACGCCCTCGCCCCTTCCTCCGGCAATGCCGATATCCGCCTCCCGGGCCTCGCCGGGTCCATTGACCACACAGCCCATCACCGCCACAGTGAGCCTGGTCTGCAGCTTTTCCAGCCGCTTTTCCACCTGCTCCGCCAGGGCGATCAGGTCGATCTCCGTGCGGCCGCAGGTGGGACAGGAGACGATCCGCGCGCCATGGGTATGCAGATCCAGCGCCTTGAGGATCTTCCTTGCGGCATAGACCTCCCGCACCGGATCCGCCGTCAGCGAGACCCGCAGGGTATCGCCGATGCCGTCACACAAAAGCGCGCCGAAGGCCGCCGCCGAGCGCAGCGTGCCATATTCTTCATTTCCCGCCTCGGTCACGCCCAGATGCAGCGGGTATTCGCACCGCTCCGCCATCAGCCGGTAAGCCCGGATGGTGGAAAACACATCGGACATTTTCAGCGAGACGCAGAGATCGGTAAAGCCGCATTCCTCCAGCTGGGCGATGTTGCGCAGGGCGCACTGACAGAGGCCCTCCGGCGTCACGCCATAGAGCTCCCGCAGATCCCGGTCCATGCTGCCGCCGTTGACGCCCACCCGGATGGGGATCTTCCTTTCCCGGCAGGCGTCGGCCACGGCGCGGAGCTTATCCCGGTCGCCGATGTTGCCCGGATTGATGCGCACCTTATCCACGCCGTTCCGGACGGCCTCCAGCGCCAGACGATAGTCAAAATGGATATCCGCCACCAGCGGGAGATCCACCGCCCGACGAATGGGGCCGATGGCCCGAGCCGCTTCCAGATCCGGCACCGCCAGCCGCACGATCTGGCAGCCTGCCTGCTGCAGGGCACGGATCTGAGCCACGGTGGCGGAGACGTCCTGCGTCTTTGTATTGCACATGGACTGGATCACCAGCGGCGCGCCGCCGCCCAGGGGGATCCCGCCCACCATGATCTGTCTTTTACTTCCCATCGTCTTTGCTCCTTACCTGCCGACGAGCCGGGCGATATCCTGATAGGTGACGAACAGGAACAGCCCCAAAAGCAGCGCCATGCCGATCAGCGACGCCGTTCCCTCATATTTGGGATCCAGCTTCTTGCCCCGGATCAGCTCGATGAGCAAAAACAGCAGCTTTCCGCCGTCCAGCGCAGGAATGGGCAACAGGTTGACAAAGGCCAGATTGATGCTGATATAGGCCACAAAGCTCCACATGGAGCGCATGGAGGTCTTGGCCAGCGCCCCCATCTCCCCCGCGATGCCCACAGTGCCCATCATGTCGGAGGCGCCCACCTGCCCCGTGACCAGCATCTTCAGGCCGACCACCGCCGACTGCAGATAGGTCATGGCGTTTTTGCAGGCATAGCCTGCCTTCCGGAAGAGGCCCAGCTGCTCCACCTGCAGCTCAAAGCCATAGAGATAAGCGCCGCTCTCCTCATCCAAAACGGTCTTTTTCATTTCAAAATCCTGCAGGCGGACGGTCTTTCCGTCCCGCTTCAGGGTGATGTCATAGCGCTGATCCTTGTCATAGGCCATGGCCATATTGAAATCCGCCATGGTGTAGATATGGAAATCATTGACCCGGACGATGCGGTCGCCCTCCTGAAAGCCCCGGCCATTGGCGCTGTCTGCCGCGGCATAGGGAAAGCCCTCCAGAAAGCCCGCCATCACCGGGGTGGTGTGGCTCTTCACCGGCAGCATCAGCAAAAAAATGATGAGCACGCCGGTAATAAAGTTCATCAGCGCGCCGGCGGCGCACACCAGAAACCGCCGGGGCAGGCTGGCTTCCGCAAAGCTGCCCTCTGTGGGGGCGCTTTCGCTGTCGGTGGCGCCCTTCTGGCCCACCAGCAGCTCCTCCTCGCCGGCGTCCTCCCCCTGCATCATCACGGCGCCGCCCAAGGGCAGCAGCCGCAGGGCATAGACCGTCCCCTTATATTCCTTCTTCAGGATGGCGGGGCCGAAGCCAATGGTAAACTGCAGCACATGGATGCCCGAGAGCTTCGCCACGATAAAATGGCCAAGCTCATGAACAAAGATCAGCAGTCCGAATACAACGATGGCAATCAAGTAGCTCATAAAAACCGCCTTTTACTGTTTTGCCGCGGCCGCCCTTGCCAGGCGGTCTGTCTCGTAAATGTCCTCCAGAGAGGGCTCCTGCACAAAGGGCGTCTGTCGGGCCGCACGCTCCACCCGGCGGTAGATCTCCCCGAAGGGGATCTCCTCCCGGAGAAAGGCCGCCACTGCCGCCTCGTTGGCGCCGTTGATGGCAGCGCCCAGATTGCCGCCCCGCTCCATGACCTCCCGGCACAGGGCCATGGCGGGAAAGGCGGCTTCGTCCGGCGGATAAAAGCTCAGCTTCCCCGCCGCCGCCAGATCCAGCCGCTTCCGGCAGGAGGGCAGCCGGTGAGGATAGTCCACCGCATATTGAATGGGCAGGCGCATATCCGGCGGCGAGAGCTGGGCCAGCGTGCTGCCGTCCCGAAACTCCACCAGCGAATGAACGATGCTCTCCCGATGGACCAGCACCTGGATCTGCTCCGGCCGCACATGGAACAGGTGCATCGCCTCGATCATCTCAAAGCCCTTGTTCATCATGGTGGCGGAATCCACCGTGATCTTTGCGCCCATGCTCCAGCTGGGGTGCTTCAGCGCCTGGGTCGGCGTCATATGCTCCATTTCCTCCGCCGTTTTGCCGAAAAATGGCCCGCCGGAGGCCGTCAGCAAAATCCGCTCCACTTCCTCCGGCGCGCTGCCCTGCAGGCACTGGAAAATGGCGCTGTGCTCCGAATCCACAGGGAGGATCTCCACGCCGTTTTCCCTTGCCAGCCGGTTCACCAGCGTCCCGGCGCACACCAGCGATTCCTTGTTTGCCAGCGCCAGCGTTTTTTTCGCCCGGATGGCCGCCACCGTGGGCGCCAGCCCGGCAATGCCCACCACGGCGTTCAGCGTCAGCTCCGCGTCCTCCGCTGCGGCGCAGGCGCAGACGCCCTCCCGGCCGGAAAGGATCTCTGTCTCCGACCGGCCGGCCAGCCGCTTCTGCAAAGCCTCCGCCAGTTCTTCCTTGCCCACAGCCGCCAGCCGGGGCCTGTGCCGCAGAATCTGCTGCTCCAGCAGGTCGATGCGGCTGCCGGCAGCCAGCGCCGTCACTTCATAGCCCCGCTCCAGCGCCACCTCCAGCGTCTGCACGCCGATGGAGCCGGTGGAGCCGATCACCGCGATCCGCTTCATCATAGTTTATCCGCCGATCCGCGGAAGTATGTGCTGATAAAGCAGCTCAAACAGCGGCGCTGCGAAGGTGATGCTGTCGAACCGGTCCCAGACGCCGCCGTGGCCCGGGAAGATCTTGCCGTAATCCTTGATGCCCGCGCCCCGCTTGATAACGGAAAGGCTCAGATCGCCCAGCTGACCCATAGAGGAGCCCACTGCGCCGAACAGGATGGCCGGCAGCAGGCCCATCTCCACGCCGAACCGCTGCCGCAGGATCACTACATACAAAACGCACACCAAAACGGCGAAGATCAGCCCGCCCAGCGAGCCCTCCACCGTTTTTTTCGGGCTCACATAGGGCGCCAGCTTGTGCTTGCCCATGGCCCGGCCCACAAACATGGCCGCGCTGTCGCAGACCCAGACGGTGACCCAGGGCATCAGCACCAGCAGCGCGCCGTTTTCCCCGTTGCGGATGCGCAGCACGGAGGAAAACATCAGCGGCAGGATCAGCGCCGCAAGCATGCCCTTGCCCAGCATATCGTAGGTGATGGTCTTGTGGTCAAACACGGCGCAGGCCAGCGCCGCCATGGCATACAAGGTCGCCACCAGCAGAAAGCCGAAAAGGCCCTTCTCCACACGGGAGGTCACCAGCGGCACGCAGAAGGCTGCGGCGCAGGAAAGATACAGAAACAGGTGCTTGGGGACGGAATGGGTAGCATAAAGCAGCTCCCAGACGCCCACCGCGCAGAAAAAGCCCCAGAACAGGGTCAGCCAGATCGTGTCCAGCACGAACAGCAGGGGGATGAACAGGCCGATGGCTACCACGGCCGTGATCACACGGGTCTTCATGGTTCAAATACCTCCAAATCTCCGTTTCCGCTGCTGATAGGCCAGGATCGCGGCATCCATCTGCCGCTCATCAAAATCCGGCCACAGCACATCGGAAAAATAAAACTCCGTATAGGCATTCTGCCACAGCAGAAAATTGGACAGCCGCACCTCGCCGCCGGGGCGGATCATCAGGTCCGGGTCCGGGATGTCCGCAGAATACAGGCAGCCGGCGAACCGCGCCTCGTCGATCTCCTCGGGCCGAAGCGTCCCTGCGGTACACTGCTCCGCCAGCAGCCGGGCCGCCCGCACCAGCTCCGCCCGCCCGCCGTAATTCAGGCAGACGCTCACCAGCATGCCGGTGGTGGTGCGGGAGATGGCGTTGGTCTCGTCGATCAGCGCCCGCAGCTCCGAAGAAAAGGGCGTCAGATCGCCGAAAAACTGCAGGCGAATGTTCTTTTCCCGCATTTCCCGAATGGCCTTATGCAGATATTTTTCCAGCAGGCGCAGGATCTCCTGCACCTCCTCCGGCGGACGCTTCCAGTTTTCCGTGGAAAAGGCGTAAACGGTAAAATATTCAATGCCCAGATCGGAAAGATATTCCGCGTCCTTTTGAAAGGTCTCGCTGCCGGCGGAATGGCCAAAGGTGCGGGGCATGCCCCGCTTCTGGGCCCAGCGGCCGTTGCCGTCCATGACCACGGCGATGTGCCGGGGCAGCTGCGCCCGATCCGGTGCGGGCAGCTTTTTCTTTTTTTGAAACAGCATATGCGCTCCTTGGAAAGAGGGCGGCGCCCTGCGCCGCCCTCTCGTTGTGATCCTGTTGCGTTCAGATAGCCAGCAGCTCCTGCTCCTTCTTGGCAGATTCCCCGTCGGCCAGCTTGCAGTGCTTATCGGTCAGCTCCTGCATATCCTTCTCCAGGGCCTTCAGGTCATCCTCGGTGATCTCAGAGGCCTTCTGCTGCTTTTTGAAGGCCTCCAGCGCTTCCCGGCGCACGTTGCGGATAGCGACCTTGGTGTCCTCCGTCATCTTCTTCACACTCTTGATCAGATCCCGGCGGCGCTCCTCCGTCAGCTGGGGGAACAGCAGGCGGATGACCTTGCCGTCGTTGGTGGGATTGATGCCCAGGTCAGAGGCCAGAATGGCCTTTTCAATGAGCTTCAGGGCGCTGGCGTCCCAGGGCTGGATGGAAAGCATCCGGGGCTCCGGCGTGGAGACGGATGCGATCTGCTGGATGGGCGTGGCCGCGCCGTAATAATCGACCGTGATCTTGTCCAGGACAGCCGCATTGGCGCGGCCGGCACGGATGGTGTTGAAATCTTGCTTCATGACTTCGATGGACTTTTCCATTTTCACCTGATAGGGTTCGCATTTCGGATTCATAAACGCACCTCCGTTATGATTATAAAAATTAAGATCAAAAGTTATACATCCATGCCCACATAGGTCCCCACGGCTTCGCCCATGAGCACCCGGCGGATGTTTTTGGGATCCTTCAGCGCAAAGACCAGCAGAGGGATATGGTTATCCATGGCAAGCGCCGTGGCCGCAGTATCCATCACGCCCAGGCCCCGGGCCAGAACCTCGCTGTAGGAGATCCGGTCAAAGCGCTTGGCTGTGGGCACCCGGGCCGGGTCGGCATCGTAAACGCCGTCAACATTTTTCGCCAGCAGAATGGCGTCGGCATGGATCTCCGCCGCCCGGAGGGCCGCCGCCGTATCTGTAGAAAAATAAGGACAGCCGCTGCCGCAGGCAAAGATGACCACCGTTCCCTGCTCCAGATGGCGCACGGCGTTCACCTGATTAAAGGCTTCGGAGATACGGGTGATATCCAGCGCGGTCTGCACCACCGCAGGGATCTCATGCTGCTCCAGCACATCGCAGAGGGCCAGCGCGTTCATGGTGGTGGCAAGCATGCCCATCTGATCCGCCCGGGAACGCTCCAGCTTTCCCTCGCCGTTTTTCACGCCGCGCCAGAAGTTTCCGCCGCCCACCACCAGACCGATCTGGACGCCGCTCCGGACACATTCGCCGATGGCCTCAGCCACGCTGTGGAGGGTGGAAAAATCCAGGCCGGTCTTATTTCCGCCGGCCAGCGCTTCGCCGCTGATCTTCAGCAGGATGCGCCGATATTTTGGGGTCTCCATCTATCTGCACCTGATTTCTTTCGTTTTCTGCGTTCGTTTGCCCTTGTATTTTACTATATTCTCCGTCATTTTGGAAGCCTTTTCCCGCAAATTTCGAAAAAAGTTACAGGGAAAGGTTCCGGGCGGACCGCCTCTCTTGTTCTCTCTCCCGATCTTGCTCAAAAGGCCCGGTCTCATGGTCGAGACCGGGCCTTGCGCTTTTCTATTCCCAAGGGGCTTATTCCGCCAGCTGTTCCGCCACGACGGCGGCGCAGCGGGCGCAGAGACCGTCCTCCCGCTGAGAGGCGGTATGCTTCCAGCAGCGGGGGCACTTGACGCCGCGCGCCTCGGATACGGCCACCCGGACGCCTGCCACCGGCGTTTCCTCCGCAGCGGCAAAGACTGCCGGATCCTCCGTCGCCTCCACATCAGAGACGATGAACAGATCGGCCCACTGATCGCCAAAGTCCTTCCGGATGGCTTCCAGCGCGGCCCTGCCGGCATCGTTGGCGGCCAGCGTTACATGCGCCTCCAGCGCCTTACCGATCTTCTTTGCGGCGCGTGCGGCCTCCAGGGCGGCATTGACGCCGTCCCGCAGCTGCTCCAGCGCGGCCCATTTGTCCATTTCCTCCTGGCTCAGAGCATATTCCGCAAAGGCGGGGTTGAAGGTGTTCAGCAGGATGTTGCGCACATCGTCTTCCTTCCGGTGGGGCATGGCCTGCCAGATCTCATCGCAGGTAAATGCCAGGATGGGTGCAAACAGACGGGTCATGGTGTCCAGGATCAGATACAGCGCCGTCTGGGCAGAGCGGCGGCTCAGGCTGGCTTCGCCGTCGCAATACAGGCGGTCCTTGATGATATCCAGATAGAAGCTGGACAGGTCCACCACGCAGAAATCGTTGATGGCGTGGGAGATCACATGGAATTCATAATTATCATAGGCCTTCAGTGCCGTGGCGGTGAGCTGGTTCAGGCGGGTGATGGCCCAGCGGTCCAGCGGCAGCAGCTCCTCTGGCTTTACCGGCGCATCGGGGTCGAAGCCCACCAGGTTGTCCAGCATATATTTCGCCGTGTTGCGGAACTTCAGATAGTTCTGGCTCAGCTGCTTGAAGATATTGTCGGAGCAGCGGACATCCACATGGTAGTCGGCGGAGCCGGCCCACAGACGAAGCATATCCGCGCCGTATTTCTGAATGATCTCGTTGGGGTCCATGCCGTTGCCCAGACTCTTGTGCATGGCCCGGCCCTCGCCGTCCACGGTCCAGCCATGGGTCAGGCACTGACGGAAGGGCGCGCCCTTGCCCAGCGCGCCGACGGCGATGAGCAGCGAGCTCTGGAACCAGCCGCGATACTGATCCAGACCCTCCAGATACATATCTGCCGGCCAGAAGCCCTGGTCCCGCTGCATGGAGGCAAAGTGGGAGGAGCCGGAGTCGAACCAGCCGTCCAGCGTGTCGCTCTCCTTGCGGAAGCCCTGCTTGCTGCCGCAGTGGGGGCATGCAAAGCCCTGGGGCAGGATATGAGAGGCCTCTCTGGCGAACCAGGCGTTGGAGCCCTCCGCCGCAAAGAGCCTGGAAATGGCGTCGATGGTCTCGTCGGTGCAGATGGGCTTGCCGCAGTCCTCACAATAGAAGACCGGGATGGGCAGGCCCCATTTCCGCTGGCGGGAGATGCACCAGTCGTTGCGCTCCCGAATCATGGACTGGATCCGGTCCTTGCCCCATTCGGGGACCCAGCGCACCTCCTCCGTGGCGGCGCAGGCCTCGGCCTTGAAGGAATCCACGGAGCAGAACCACTGGGAGGTTGCCCGGAAGATCACAGGCTTTTTGCAGCGCCAGCAGTGGGGATAGGAATGGACGATGTCCTCGCTGGCCAGCAGCGCGCCGGTCTCCCGCAGCCTGGGCAGGACGAAATCGTTGGCCTTGGAGATATGGACGCCGTTGAACACCTCGTCGGTCATAACGCCCTTTTCATTGACAGGGACGGCGATCTCGATGTTGGCCTTGCCCTGACGGTTATATTCCATGCAGATGAAATAGTCCTCCGCGCCGAAGCCAGGGGCCGTGTGGACGCAGCCGGAGCCGGCGTCCAGCGTTACATGGTCGCCGTTGAGGATGACGGAATCCACCTGCTCCAGCAGAGGATGCTTCGCGGTCATCAACTCAAACTCGGAGCCGGGCAGGCGGCAAAGCTCGGTATAGCTTTCGATGCCGGCGGCCTTGCAGACGCTTTCCGCCAGCTCGGAGGCCACGATATAGACCTCGCCGCAGGGCGCCTGGATCAGGCTATATTCCAGCCGGGCATTGAGACAGATGGCCCGGTTGCCGGGCAGCGTCCAGGGGGTGGTGGTCCAGATCACAAAGAACAGGCGGCTCAAATCGCAATACTGCGCCAGCTTGCCATGATCGTCCTTGATGGGGAACTTGACAAAGATGGTGGTGCAGGGGTCGTTCTGATATTCGATCTCCGCCTCGGCCAGGGCGGTCTCGTCGGTATAGCACCAGTAGACCGGCTTCTTGCCCTTATAAATATAGCCCTTTTTGAACATCTCGCCGAAAATGCGGACCTCCTCCGCCTCAAAGCTGGGGGCCATGGTCTTATAGGGATGCTCCCAATCGCCGATGACGCCCATGCGGCGGAAGCCCTTCCTCTGCACATCGATATAGTGCTGGGCAAACTCCTCGCAGGCGGAGCGGAACTCCGGGATGCTCATCTCCTTGTAATTCAGCTTGTTTTTCTTGATGATGGCAGATTCGATGGGCATGCCGTGGTTGT
>DHMK01000035.1:0-15018 GCA_002405755.1 Clostridiales bacterium UBA4644 | reverse complement strand
CAGCCGGGGATATAGGGGGTGTAATAGCCGCGCATCGCATAGGAGCGGACCACGAAGTCCTTGATGGACTTATTCAGCGCGTGGCCCATGTGCAGATCGCCGTTGGAGAAGGGCGGGCCGTCGTGCAGGCTGAAGCGGGGCTTCCCCGCATTTTTCTCCATCAGAAGACGGTAAACATCGATCTTGTTCCAATGCTCCAGCATCTCCGGCTCCCGGGCGGGCAGGCCGGCCCGCATGGGAAAGCCGCTTTTGGGCATATTCAGCGTTGCTTTGTAATCCAGTGCCATGATTCTTTATCTCCTGTTATTTGTTATCTTCCGTGTTTTCATAGTTTTTGCCGAAGCGCATATCGGTAAAATCAAACCGGGGCTTTGGCGTAAAGGGGCTGTCGCCATAGATCCGGGCCGTGTCGCTCTTGGGACCGGACTTTTCTTCCGGCTGGGGCGGCTCCAGATCCAGCGCCACAGGCCGGGCATCCTCCTCTGGGGCGGGCAGCGTCACCGGATGGTCCTCCGCCGGGGCAGACTTCACCGATGCGGGCTGCGGCGCTGCTGGCTGCGGCTCCGGCTGCGCAGGCCGGGAAACGGGCTGCGGCGCTGCTGGCGGCTCGGCAGGCTCCTGCTGGGACGAAAGCTCCATCACCTGCTCCAGCTGACGGATGCTCTGCTCCATAGCCCGGCGGATCTTTTCCGCATAGGCCAGGTTATTGCGCTTGGCGATCTTCAGGCGTTCCTCCGCCCGGGCCGTCTCCTCCTTCAGATCGGTGACGTGCTGGGAAGCGCCGCTGCGGGCGGACTGCAGGATGCGGTCTGCCTCGCACTGTGCCCGGGTAACGGTATCCTTTGCCGCCACCTGCGCATTGTAAAGCGCCTTGCGCATCTCCTCGTCCACGGTGCGGTATTCCTCGATCTTGTCCACCAGCACTCGCATCTTGGTCTTCAGCGCAGCGTTTTCTTTATAAAGCGAAGAATAATCGTTGAACAGCTCGTCCAGAAACTGGTCCACCTGGGCCATATCATAGCCGCGGACGCCAAAGGCGGTGCGTTCGAATTTCTGGTTCTGGATCTCCTGCGGAGTCAGCATACCGTTACCCCCTTATCTTTTTCTCTGTGATCTTCAAAGGCTCAAAGCAGCTGCGCCGCCAGAGACAGCAGCAGCCAGACCGCAAGAAACGAAAGATCCAACGGGAAGCGGTCCATCCCCGGGATCCGGAAAAGCAGGCTGCGGACAGGGGCCATCAGCGGCTCCAGCACCATGGAAATGGCCTGATAGAGCCGGCTCTGCCGCAGCTGCGGCACCCAGGACATCACTGCCGACACCAGCATCAGAAGCTGCAGGATGCCGATCAGGGCCAGGGCTGTCCGCCGTACAAGATATGTAATGCCGATCAGCAAAAGGATCCCTCCGGGTCAAATATAAAGGCCATTGTTTTCCAGCTCGTCAATGAGATCGCCCAGAATGTCCACATTGTAGGGCGTAATGATAAAGGTGCTGTTGGCCACCTTCTTGATCTTGCCGTCCTGCGCATAGGTCACGCCGCTGAGAAAATCCACCAGACGGCGGGCCACATCCTTATTGGTCTGCTCCAGATTGAGAACGACGGTGCGCTTTTCCCGCAGGTGGTCTGCGATGTCTACGGCGTTCTCAAACTTTTCCGGCTTGACCAGCACCACGGAAAGCTGGGTGGTGGCGTTGATGTTCACGACCTTGTTGCCGCTGCGGGCATTGAAATTGGGCATGGGGATGCTCTTGTCCTCATCGGTCTTCACCGCGCGGGAACGGCCCGCGCCGGTGGAAGCGTCCAGCTCCGGCGTATCCAGCTCTTCCTCTTCGTCTTCCTCGTCCTCGCCCTTGGCCCAGCGCTTCAGATCGTCCATGAAACTCATATCGAAAACTCCTTTCGGTGATCCGCCGTCCGTCTTTTCCGGCAGCGGCTTTTCAGGCTGATTCTACATCTATTTTATTATGACTTTTTTTCTCCTTACTGTCAAGCCGGAAGCGGAAAACTCCGCGAATTATTCACGATTTTCCCCGCCCGCCGGCGGTTTTCTTCACCGGATCACCTTATCATCCGCCAGATCCTTGCCCTGGACGATCATCCGGTCATAGCGGTAAAGGCCCTTTTTCGCGCTTTCTGCGGAGGGCACCAGGTAATAGCTTTCCGTCTGATAGATCCACTGGATGGGCTTGAACTCCGCGGTACTGCCGTCCAATACATAAACGCCCCACTGGCCGTCCTTCTGCCGCAGGGCCTGGGCAGGCACCTTCAGGCCCGTATAGGTCCCCATCAGAAGATCTGCGTCCTGCTGCCGGCAGGTGAGATAATCCGGCAGCATCTCATCGCTCTCCAGGATCAGGATGGCCCGTCCGTCGTCGCCGCTCTGCAGCCGGTAAAGCCGCATGGTCAGAGGCTGCCGGCTCAGCTCCGGAAAATAGAGCCGCACCGTTTCCCGCTGCTGCAGCGCTGCAGCCTGCTCCTTTTCCAGCACCGCGGCAAAATACCAGCGGTAGCCGGTGACGATGCTGCCCACGCCGGTGGACGCCGGGTCTGGCTGCAGCGCATCCAGCTTTTCCGGCGTGAGCGTATCCAGAAGCTCCGTGGTCAAAACGGTCTCGTAGCCATCGGTCCCGCTGACAAAATAGCCGGACTCCGGCGCCTTCACATGGGTGCTGGCCGAGGCATAGCTGCTCCGGCCGGCGGCGATCTCCTGCTGCAGCGCCGCAATACGCTCCTCAAAGCGCTCCTTATCGGCGGCAGTGCTGCCCCGGCTGGCCACCAGCTGCTGCAGCGCGGCATAGTCGTCGGCGACGCCCCGGGTCTCCCCGGCGGAAAGGCTGCTGTCCAGCGCGGCGATCTGATCGGCGATGCGCTGATCCAGCTTCAGGCTGTCCGTTCCGCCGGTGATCAGGGAATAGGCGTATTCCAGCGCATCCAGCCGGCTCTGCAGCGCCTGCGTCTGCGCATAGGCCTGCCGGGCGCTGTCATCGGTAAAGAACACGGCCAGCCGTTCTCCCTTTGCGGCCTTTTCGCCGTCCGCCAGAAGATATTCCGCCGTGCCTTCCCTGCCCTCCACCAGCGTCTGCTGCCGGATAAACCAGCCCCGGACGGGGAGCTTGTCCTCCACCGTGATCTCCATGGCGTCCACGGTCCTGATCTGCTCCGTCAGGTTGTTTGTCACCTGCCAGGCCACATAGATCAAAATAGCCGCCACGGCCAGGATCCCAAGGACCTTTCGAATCTGTTTCATATGTATTCTCCCGGGAGGGCGGCAGGCCGGTCCGCCGGCGGCTTATTCGGGCATCACCCGCAGGGGCCGCTGGGGAACGATGGTGGAAATGGCGTGCTTATACACCAGATACTGCTTTCCGTCAAACTGCAGCAGCACCGTGAAGCCGTCGAAGGCCAAAATGCTGCCCCGCTGCTGAAAGCCGTTGGTGAGAAACACCGTCAGGGGCATCCGCTCCCGCCGCGCCTCGTTCAAAAAAGTGTCCTGTAAGCTGCTTCTGTTTTCCATGATGACTCCCCTTTTCTAAAATGGTTTGTCATCATTATAAAGCGTTTCCCGCAAAAAATTTGTCGCTTCCTGTAGAATGTCCCCGGCCGCCTCCGGCCGGTTATAGGTGATCCACCGGATCCCTTCCTTCCGCCGGAACCAGGTGAGCTGCCGCTTGGCATAGTTGCGGGATTTCTGCCGGATCAGCTCCGCCGCCCGCTCCAGCGACATCCGGCCCGCCAGACAGTCCAGCATCTCCTTGTAGCCGATGGCCTGGGCCGCCGTTCCCACGAGCCTTCCCTCCTGCTGCAGCCGCCGAACCTCCTGCTCCAGGCCCTGGTCCAGCATTTGGTCCACCCGCCTGTCGATGCGGCCGTAAAGAATGGCGCGGGGCTCAGTACACAGGCCAAGCTGCACCGCCTCATACCGGGGCGGGACGGCCTGCGTCCGCAGATTGTGGGCCGTGATGGTCTCGCCGGTGGCCAGATAGACCTCCAGCGCCCGCAGGATCCGCCGCTTGTCGTTGATGTGCAGCCGGGCGGCGCTTTCCGGATCTGCCTGGGCCAGCCGGGCCATCATGGCCGCAGGGCCTGCCTGCTGCCACTGCTCCTCCAGCGCTTCCCGCAAGCCAAGATCCACGCCGCAGGGCTGAAACTCCGTCCCCCGCAGCAGCCCGTCGATATAAAGTCCCGTGCCGCCGCAGACGATGGGCTGCTTTCCCCGCCGGAGGATATCCTCCACGCAGGCCGCCGCCTCCTGTGCATAGCGGGAGACGGAATAGCTCTCCCCCGGCTCCGCCACGTCCAGCATATGATGGGGGACGTCCTCCATCTCCGCCGGGGTGGGCTTTGCCGTGCCGATATCCATGCCGCGGTAGATCTGCATGGAATCCGCCGACACCACCTCTCCGGAAAACGCCTTGGCCAGCCCGATGGAGAGGGCTGTTTTTCCCGAGGCCGTGGGCCCGCAGACCACGATCAGCTTTTTCCCGCTCATAAGACGCGCTTAAAGAGCTTTTCCAGCTGATAGCGGGAAAGATAGGTGATACAGGGACGGCCGTGGGGGCAATTGCGGATGCTTTCGTCCGCCAGGACGGCTTCCGCAAATTCCTGCAGCTCCTGAGGATCGCTGACCATCCCCGCCTTGACGGCGGACTTGCAGGCCACGCTCTTCAAAAGCTCCTCCAGAAGCTCGTTTTCCCCGCCTCGGAAGGAGATCAGCCGTCCCGCCAGATCCGACAGCACAAAGGGGATCTCCTGCTCCTCCAGATACATGGGCGCTTCCCGCACCAGCAGCGCGCCCCGGCCGAATTCCTCCAGCTCAAAGCCCGCCCGGCGCAGCAGCTCCTGCTGGCGCAGGCAGGCCTCCGCCTCCGTGGGCGTCAGGGTGACGGTCTTCGGCGTCAGCAAAAGCTGGGAGGGCTGCTGCTCCTGCCGGGACCGCAGCCGGTCAAAGAGCATTTTTTCATGGGCGGCATGCTTGTCGATGAGCCAGAGTCCGTCGGCGTCCTCCGCAATGATATAGGTATGGAACGCCTCGCCCAGCACCCGCACCGCAGGCCGGGGGCCGGTCTCCTCCGGCTGCGGCTCCTCCGCCCGGGGCTGCTCCGGCTGCTGCGGCAGGGCGTGCTGCGGAGCAGGCGGCTCCGGCTTCGCCGGCTCCTGTCCTTCCGGCTCCCGCTGCTTTTCCTGCTCCGGCGGCTGCCAGTGATGCACGGTAAAGATCCCAGGCTCCAGCGCCGGCTCCACCATTTTGGTCGGCTGCTTGGGCGCAAACATCCGGTCTGCCGCTGTCTGATACCGCACGCCCCCGGAGGACGCCACCTTGCTCTCGCTGCGGCGGAAGGTCTCCGGAAAAACATATTCCGGCGCTTTGTTCTCCGGGATGCGCAGCTGCTCCCCGGTCAGATTGTCCTCCCGGGGCGTCAGGACGGAGGGCTTCTTTTTCAGCTCCTCCAGCTGCCCGCCGGCCTCCAGCGCAGAAACCACGCTGTGGTATACTGCGGAAAAGACCTCCTTCTCCCGGGAAAACTTCACTTCCAGCTTGGAGGGATGAACGTTCACATCCACGGCGGAAAGATTCATCTGCAGGTTCAAAAAGCAGATGGGATAGCGCCCTGTCATCAGCCGGCCCTTATAGGCCTCCTCCAGCGCCGCCGTCAGCAGCCGGGAGCGCACATAGCGCCCGTTGATGTAGAAGCTTTGCTGGGCCCTGGCGGCCCGGTTCAGCTCCGGCGGAGAAATGTAGCCCGTCACCCGCAGCTCCCCGAAGGAGCCGGCCAGCGCCAGCAGTCTGCCCGCCAGATCCCGTCCGCCGCAGGCATAAATGGCGGAGATCATCTTTCCGTCGCCGCCGGTGGAGAAGCTCTCCCGGCCCTCTTTGATAAAACGGAAAGCGATCTCCGGCCGGGAAATGGCGATCTGCGCCACCAGCCCCTCCGCATAGGCCCCCTCCGTAGCGTCCTTTTTCAAAAACTTCGCCCGGGCCGGCACATTGAAGAAAAGGTCGCGCACCACCACCGTGGTGCCCAGCGGACAGCCGGTCTCGCCATAGCCCGTTTCCTTTCCGCCCTCCAGAGAGATCTGGATGCCCTCATCGTAAAATCTGGTCCTGGTGAACAGATCCACCCGGGAAACAGACGCGATGGCCGCCAGCGCTTCTCCCCGGAAGCCCAGGGTGGAGATGGCGTCCAGATCGCTCTCCCGGCGCACCTTGGAGGTGGCGTGGGGCAAAAATGCCGTACGCACATCCTCCGGCAGGATGCCCTTTCCATCGTCGGTGACCCGAAGATAGGACACCCCGCCGGAGCGCAGCTCCACGGTGATATGCTTTGCTCCAGCGTCCACGGCGTTTTCCACCAGCTCCTTTACCACGGAGCCGGGCCGCTCCACCACCTCGCCTGCCGCAATGCGGTTGGCAAGCTCCGGCGGCATCTGATAGATCTGCGGCATGGTGCATCTTCCTTTCCTTTGGTCTTTGTCTGCTGCACAGGCGGTCATTCCGCCTCCACCGCCTGCCGGTGCAGCTGATACAGCAGCGTGAGCGCCTCGATGGGGCTCATGGTGTCCGGCGCGGCCTCCCGCAGACGGCGGAGGATCTCCTGCCGCGCGGCGGCGTCCAGGCTCAGCTGGGACTGCTCCTCCTCCGGCGGCGCGCAGACCGGCTCCCGGGCAGGCTGGCGGCTCTCGATCTCCCGCAGCACCGCCTTGGCCCGGCGGATGACCTCCTCCGGCAGGCCCGCCAGCTTGGCCACTTCGATGCCGTAGCTGTCGTTGGCCCCGCCCCGGACGATCTTCTTGATAAAAATGATATCGTCGCCCCGCTTTTTGACCACGATATTATAGTTTTTCACGCCCTCCAGCTGGCCCTCCAGCTCGCAGAGCTCATGGTAATGGGTGGCAAACAGCGTCCGCGCCCCCAGCTTTTTCCGATCGGCCACATATTCCAGCACCGCCCGGGCAATGGCCATACCGTCGAAGGTGGAGGTGCCCCGGCCGATCTCGTCCAGGATCAGCAGGCTCCGGGAGGTGGCGTGCTTCAAAATGTCCGCCACCTCGTTCATCTCCACCATAAAGGTGGAGCGGCCGGCAAACAGATCATCGGAAGCGCCGACCCGGGTAAAGATCCGGTCGCAGACGCCGATGCTGGCGGAGGCCGCCGGCACGAAGCTGCCGCACTGGGCCATCAGAACGATCAGGGCCGTCTGCCGCATGAAGGTGGATTTGCCCGCCATGTTGGGGCCGGTGATCACATAGACCCGGTCTGTGCCGCAGTTCAGCAGCGTATCGTTTGGGACAAACAGCGCATCCTCCAGGACCCGCTCCACCACCGGATGGCGGCCCTCCCGGATCTCGATGCGGTCGCTGTCGTCCACCTCGGGCATCACATAATGGTTCTGCAGCGCCGCCTTGGCCAGCGCGCACAGCACATCGGCGGCAGCCACCGCCTGGGCCGCGGCCTGGATCCGGCCGATCTGGGCGGCGATCTTCTCCCGCACTCCGGTAAACAGCTGATATTCCAGCGCCGTCAGCCGGTCGCTGGCGGAGAGGACCTCTCCCTCCAGCGCCTTCAGCTCCGGCGTGATGTAGCGCTCACAGTTGGTGAGGGTCTGCTTGCGGATATAATCCGCCGGCGCCTGACCGGTATAGGACTTGCTCACCTCGATGTAAAAGCCGAAGACCTTATTGTAGCTGACCTTCAGCTTGGGGATGCCGGTCCGCTCCCGTTCCCGGGTCTCGATCTCCGCAAGGCGGTCTGTCCCGCCGCCCAAAAGCTGCCGCAGCTGATCCGCCTCCGGGTCGAAGCCCTCCCGGATGACGCCGCCCTCCCGCAGGGAAAAGGGCGGCTCCTCCACGATGGCCCGGTCGATGAGCGCGCCGATATCCTCCAGCGTATCCAGCCCGCTGCAAAGCTCCTGCAGCAGCGGCTGGGAAAAGACGCTCAGGCTCTCCCGCAGGGCGGGCAGCCGGCAGCACACCTGATGCAGCGCCCGCAGATCCCTGCCGTTGGCCGTGCCGTAGACGATGCGGCTGGCAATGCGCTCCATATCGTTGACGCCGGAAAGCTGCCGCTCCAGCGCATCGCGGGTCATCAGATCCTCCGTCAGTGCGCCCACGGCCTGCTGCCGCCGCCGGATCTGGGCCACGGAGACCAGCGGCTTCTCCAGCCACTGCCGCAGCAGGCGGGCCCCCATGGCAGTGCGGGTCTTGTCCAGCACCCAAAGCAGGCTCCCCTTCTTTTCGCCCCCGTGGAGGGAGGCCGTCAGCTCCAGATTGCGCCGGGCGGTATAGTCCAGCTCCATATACTGGCTCTGTCGGTAGACCTGCAGGGAGCGGAGATAGGCCAGGTCGCTTTTCTGAGTCTCATGCAGATAGGAGAGCAGCCCGCCCACCGCCTGCAGCAGCAGGGTCTGCTCCTCCGGCAGCGTCTGGCCGGGAAACTGCTTTTTTGCCGCCTCCAGGGCGTTTTCCGGCTGGAAGCGCCATTCTCCCGCCCGCTCCGCATAAGCGCCCAGCCGCTCTCTGGCAAAGGAAAGCACCGCTGCGTTGCTGTAGGCTCCGTCGGAAAGCAGCAGCTCCCGGGGCGAAAATCGCGCCAGCTCGTTGCAGATCTCCTGGGAGACGCCGCCTTCCGGCAGCTGGGAGGCAAAGACCTCGCCGGTGGAAACGTCGCAGAAGCAAAGGCCCGCGCCCCGGCTGTCCTGATAGACGGCGCCGATATAGTTGTTGCGGCTCTCATCCAGCATGGAGCTCTCCAGCACGGTGCCCGGCGTGATCTTTCGGATGATCTCCCGCTTTACCAGCCCCTTTGCCAGCGCCGGATCCTCCATCTGCTCGCAGATGGCAACCTTATAGCCCTTGGCCACCAGCCGTCCGATATAGCTCTCGGCGCTGTGGAAGGGCACGCCGCACATGGGGGCCCGTTCCTCCTGACCGCAGTCCCGGCCTGTGAGGGTCAGGTCCAGCTCCCGGGAGGCCGTCTTGGCGTCGTCAAAAAACATCTCGTAGAAATCGCCCAGACGGTACATGAGGATGCAGTCCTGATTTTCCTTCTTGATCTCGGAATACTGCTGCATCATGGGCGTCAGGCCGTCGGTCTTCTTCCCTTTTGGCTTTTTCTCTGCCATCTGCTTATTTCACCCTTCCAAACAGCGCCCAGGTGGAGCTCCGTTCGATCTCCGCCATGGCATATTCGCCGATTCGGGCCGGATCGCCGTGGAGATGCACCAGCTTGAAGCCCTCCGTGCGGCCCGTCAGATCATAGTTGTGGTCTTCGCTGCGTCCGTCCAGCAGGACCTGCACCGTCCGCCCCACATATTCGGCGTTTTTCTCCCGGGAGATGCGGTTCTGCACCTCCAGCAGCCGGTCAAACCAGCGCTGCTTTTCCTCCCGGGAAACGGGGTCGGGCAGCGAAGCGGCCCGCGTGCCCTCCCGGCGGGAATAAATAAAGGTAAAGAGCGAATCGAAGCGCACCTCCTCCAGCAGAGAGAGCGTCTCCTCAAACTCCGCCTCCGTCTCCCCGGGGAAGCCCACGATGATGTCGGAGGTGATGGTCAGATCAGGCATGACGGAGCGGGCATAGCGCACCAGCTCCAGATAGCTTTCCCGGTCGTAGCGGCGGTTCATGGCCTGCAGCACCCGGTCGCTGCCGCACTGCACCGGCAGATGGATACTGTGGCAGACCTTTTCGCAGGCGGCCATGGTGTCAAAGAGCCGGTGGGAGGCGTCCTTGGGATGGGAGGTCATGAAGCGGATGCGAAAATCGCCGGGAACGGCGTTGCAGCGCTCCAGCAGGCCCGCAAAATCCGGAAAGCCCTCCTGATCCAGACCGTAGGAGTTCACATTTTGTCCCAGCAGCGTAATGTCGCGATAACCCTGCGCCGCCAGCTCCCGCAGCTCTGCCACCACCTTTTCCGGCGCGCGGGACCGCTCTCTTCCCCGCACATAGGGCACGATGCAGTAGGAGCAGAAATTGTTGCAGCCATACATGATGGAGAGCCAGGCCCCCGGCCCCTCCCGGCGCACGGCGGGCATTTCCTCCCAGATCAGGCCCTCCTGATCGCCGGAAATGTCAAAGACCCGCTTTTTTCCCGTGAGCCGCTGATAAAGCAGCTGGGGAAATTTATAGAGCGCGTGGGTCCCGAAGACGATATCCACATAGGGATAGCTGTTTTTGATCTTCTCCGCCACCTGGGGCTGCTGGGGCATACAGCCGCAGACGCAGATGATCACATCCGGGTTGGCCCGCTTATAGTGGGAGGTCTGCCCCACATTGCCGAAGACCCGCATCTCCGCGTGCTCCCGGATGGCGCAGGTATTGAAGATCAGCAGATCCGCCCTGGTCTCGTCGTCGGTCAGGCCGAAGCCCATGTCCGTGAGCATGCCGCGGATCAGCTCCGTATCCGCCTCGTTCTGCTGGCAGCCGAAGGTGACGGCGCAGGCCAGGGGCTGGCGGGCCATTTTCGTATGATAAAGCCGGCGCACCCGGCTGGCATAGTCCTGCTGCTGCAGCAGCGCTTCGTGAGAAATCACGCGATCCTTTTGGCTCATAACGCCTCCGAATGATATGAAAATTCACAGTAGATTATAGCATAGAGCATCGGAAAAGGCAATTTTTTTTGCAAAAAGGCGAAGGGTCTTTCCGCCCTTCGCCAAGCAGCGCGTTTCCGCGCGCGTCTTTCTGTCATTCCTCAAAAAAGGCCCGATGCACCAGCTGCACCGCCTGCTTCGCCTGTTCCCGGGGGAGGATGACGGAGATGCGGATCTCCCCGGTGGTGATATACCGGGGCTCGATGGCCCCATCCTGCAGGGCGCGGAGCATTTTTGCCGCGACGCCGCAGCCGTCGGCCATGCCGGCTCCTACCACGGAGACCTTGGCCATGCCGGATTCCACCGTGCAGCTGCGGAAATCCAGCGACCGGCGGCAGCTTTTCACCACGGCCAGCGCCTTTTCCCCGTCGCTTTCCCGGACGGAGAAGCTCACCGTCCCCTGCCGGAGCCCGCTGCCCGGCGAACGGATGATCACATCGATGCTCACGCCGCTCTCCGCCAGCGCGGAAAAGAGCGTCCCGGTGGCCAGGCCTGTATCCAGTCCGTTTACCGTCACCATCGCCACGGCTTCATCGCAGGCCACGCCCCGGACCCGTGCGCCGGTGCGGCTCTCGCTGCAGACAAAGGTCCCGCCCTCGCCGGGATCAAAGGTGGAGCGCACCTCCACCTGCACCTGCTTCTCCTGGGCCAGCTCCACCGCCCGGCTGTGGAGCACCTGCGCCCCCAGCGACGCCATCTCCAGCATTTCCTCATAGGAAATCTCCCGGTGGATCATGGCCGTCTCCACCAGCCGGGGATCGGCGGAATAAACGCCCTTCACATCCGTGTAGATCCGGCACACATCCGCCTGCAGCGCCGCCGCCAGCGCAACGGCGGTGGTGTCGGAGCCGCCCCGGCCGATGGTGGTGATATCGCCGCCCTCATCAACGCCCTGGAAGCCCGCCACCACCACAACATTTTCCGCCGCCAGCTCTCTTCTGACCCGGCCCGGATCGATGACCTGGATGCGGGCATCGCCGTGCCGGCCGTCTGTCAGGATGCCCGCCTGCCAGCCGCAGAGGGACACCGCCGGACAGCCCAGCTCCCGCAGATACATGGCCAGCAGCGCCATGGACATCTGCTCGCCGCAGCTGAGCAAAACGTCTTCCTCCCGGGGATCCGGGCTGGACGAAAGCTCCCGGGCCCGACAGAGCAGGTCGTCGGTGGTGTCGCCCTGGGCGGAAACCACAACCACCGTCCGGTGTCCCTCCTGCCGGGCGTTCAGGATCAGCTCCGCCGCATGGCGGATATGGGAAGCGGAGGCCAGGGACGAGCCTCCGAATTTCATTACGATCAGCATGTAACAGCCCTCCATTCTTTGCTGCTATCATTCTATGGCGCGGCGGCGGCTTTGGTCCTTGCGCGGCGGGACGAAACATGGTATGATGCTTTTGTGAGGTGCATATGCTATGAAACTGATCTCCTGGAATGTGAATGGCCTGCGGGCCTGCGTGGGCAAGGGCTTTCTGGAATTTTTCCGCATCATCGGGGCAGACGCGGTCTGTCTGCAGGAAACCAAGCTGCAGCCCCATCAGATCCAGCTGGAAACGCCGGGCTACCGGCAGTATTGGAACAGCGCGGAGCGCAAGGGCTATTCCGGGACGGCTATTTTCACCCGGATGGAGCCGCTGACGGTGTCTTACGGACTGGGCCTCTCGGAGCACGACACGGAGGGCCGGGTTATCACCTGCGAGTTCCCGGCGTTTTATCTGGTGACGGTCTATACCCCAAACGCCCAGGATGGCCTGCGGCGCATCGATTACCGGATGCAGTGGGACGACGCCTTCCGGGACTATCTGCAGGCGCTGGACCGGAAAAAGCCGGTGATCGTCTGCGGCGACATGAACGTGGCCCATCAGGAGATCGATCTGAAAAACCCCGGCCCCAATCGGGGCAATGCGGGCTTTTCCGACGAGGAGCGGGAAAAGTTTTCCCGGCTGCTGGCCAGCGGCTTTACCGATACCTTCCGGCTGCTTTATCCGGAGCAGACGGGGGCCTACAGCTGGTGGAGCTACCGGTTCCACGCCCGGGAAAACAATGCGGGCTGGCGCATCGACTATTTCCTGGTCTCCGACCGGCTGCGGGAGCGCATCACCGCCGCCCGGATCCTGCAGGATGTTTACGGCTCGGATCATTGCCCCGTAGAACTGGAGCTGGAGCTTTGATTATTCCGAAACTTTTTGAAAATACATAAAAAACAGGGCACTTTGCCCTGTTTTTTGCGCAAAAAGCCCTCTGTATCCCGGAAAAAACATCAAAGTTTTTTTCTTCTGCCGCAGGAAGTTTCCAAAAATTTACCGTTTTTTTACCACCCGCTTGATTTACAAAATGGCCATAAATATAATAGAGACAGACCGATCGCTTCCCCCGGTCCGAGGCAGGCCGCAGCGGAGGGACATTCTTCGCAGGGAAGCTGTGTCGAATAGAAAAAGGAGGAACAAGTATGACATTGTTCGAAAAATGGTTTGGCCATACGCTGATCTCCCCGGATAATACTTGGGGCCTGCTGGGCGTCATGTGCCTGGCCGTGGCGTTTTCCATCTGGCTGGAGCAGAAGTATAAATGGGCTTCCAAGGTCTCCGGCGCGATCATTGCTCTGATCATTGCCATGGTCTCCGCCAACTTGGGTATCATCCCCATCAGCTGCGTCCTGTATGACGATATCGTCTGGGGCGTCGTCGTTCCCATGGGCATCCCCCTGTTGCTGCTGCAGTGCAACCTGAAGAAGATCGGTAAGCTCACCGGTAAGATGCTCATCGTCTTCCTCCTGGGTGCTGCCGGCACGGTCGTCGGCGCTCTGCTGGCCTTCACCACTCTGAAAGGCGCTTATGTCAGCACCGGCGGCGAGGTCGCGCATCTGGCCGGCGTTGCTTCCATGATGACCGGCTCCTACATCGGCGGCGGCGTCAACTTTGCCGCCATGGCTGATAACTCCGGTTTGAAGGGCACAGATATCGCCGCTGCCGCCACCGTTGCGGATAACCTGCTGATGGCCGCTTACTTCTTCGTGCTGATCTTTATCGCCGGCATGAAGTTCTTCCGCTCCCGTTATCCTCATCCCTACATTGACGCCGTTGAGGCCAATGCCGATGAGCACAAGACCCAGGCTGCCGCCTTCTGGACCCGCAAGGATATCTCTCTGAAGGACATTGCCACCAACATCTCCTATGCCGTCACCGTGGTTTGGGTCTCCAACATCATCGCCAATTTCTTCTCCGGCCTGGTGGCCGTGGCGAACCCCTCTGTTTTCCAGGATTTCGTAGGCAAATTCTTCGGCTCTCAGTATGTGTGGATCACCACGATCTCCGTCATTGTCGCTACCTTCTTCAGTGAGAAGGTGGAGAAGATGAACGGCGCTCAGGAGATCGGCACTTATCTGATCTACCTGTTCCTGTTCGTTATCGGCGTCCCCGCCAACATCATGACGGTTATCACCAAGTCCCCCCTGTTCCTGGTGCTGTGCTTCATCATGGTGGTCGTCAATATGCTGTTCTGCTTTGTGGGCGCCAAGCTCTGCAAGACCTCTCTGGAGGATGCCATCATCGCTTCCAACGCCAACATCGGCGGCCCCACTACCGCTGCCGGTATGGCCATTTCTCAGGGCTGGACCGCGCTGGTCGGCCCCGCCATGCTGGTCGGCGTGCTGGGCTATGTGATCGGTAACTATTGCGGTACCATCGTCGGCATCATCCTGGGTGCGTAAGTGTTCTTCGGACGCTGACCGCTGTGCCTCACGGAGGCGGCCCCCGGCGCGGGACTCCGCCCGGCGTTCTTCTTCCGTCAGCGATGGGAGCCTGCTGCAGCCTTGCGGCAGGCTCCTGCTTTTTTCTTGACCCATATCTGAGAATATGATAAACTAAAGCCGTCATCCGGAAAGGAGCGAATGAGATGGTACGCAAGCTGATCGGTATCGTTTTTCTGGCGGCAGGCGCGCTTTTGGCGCTCTCCCCCGCCGGCGGCAGGCTCTATTGCAGCCGGAAGTCCTATCAGGTGCGGCGGCTGCAGAACGCAGGCTGGTGCGCGGCGGCGGTGGGCGCGGTGCTGCTGTTTACCTGATTTCCATTCTTTGGGCATTTTGAAAATCCGAAAACTTTCTCTTGACTTTCCGCCGCCATTCGTCTATAATAAAAAGGCAGTCAGGAACGCGGACTTAGCTCATCTGGTAGAGCGCCACCTTGCCAAGGTGGAGGTAGCGAGTTCGAGCCTCGTAGCCCGCTCCACATGGATCAGGGTTCCCAATCGGGAGCCCTGATTTTTTATGCAAATACCCCTCTGTTTCATCGCGGATCAAAGAAAAAAGCAGATCGGAAGATTTCCGATCTGCTTTTCTGTTTTGTTTTTGGGGATCAGTCGAGCATGTTCTTCAGGTTGCCGGCGACAGCCAAAGGAGCGGCCGTGGCAGCCTTGACCTGCTCCACGGTGAACTCGGGGTTGAT
>DHMK01000070.1:55101-56888 GCA_002405755.1 Clostridiales bacterium UBA4644 | reverse complement strand
GGCAACGACGAGCGGGAGCAGACGCTGAACCAGCTGCTCACGGAGATGGACGGCTTTGACAGCAACAATGGCGTCATCATCCTTGCGGCCACCAACCGGCCCGAGTCGCTGGATCCCGCGCTGACCCGTCCCGGCCGATTTGACCGCCGGGTGCCGGTAGAGCTGCCCGATCTGGCGGGCCGGGAGGCCATCCTGAAGGTCCATGCCAAGAAGATCAAGACTGCGGCGGATGTGGATTTCCACACCATCGCGCGGATGGCGGCAGGCACCTCCGGCGCGGAGCTGGCCAATATCATCAACGAGGCGGCGCTGCGGGCCGTGCGCAGCGGCCGGACCGTGGTGGAGCAGGCGGATCTGGAGGAGAGCATCGAGGTGGTCATCGCCGGCTATCAGAAGAAAAACGCCATCATGACCGATGCGGAAAAGCATGTGGTGGCCTATCACGAGATCGGCCATGCGCTGGTGGCGGCGCTGCAGGTGGATTCCGCCCCGGTGCAGAAGATCACCATCATCCCCCGCACCTCCGGCGCGCTGGGCTACACCATGCAGGTAGAGCAGAACGATAAGGTGCTCATGACCCGGGAGGAACTGGAAAATAAGATCGCCACCCTCACCGGCGGCCGGGCGGCGGAGGAGCTTGTCTTCGGACAGGTCACCACCGGCGCCTCCAACGATATCGAGCAGGCCACCAAGATCGCCCGCGCCATGATCACCCGCTACGGCATGACGGAGGAGTTTGACATGGTGGCCATGGAGACCGTGACCAATCAATATCTGGGCGGCGACACGCAGCTGGCCTGCTCCGCCGAGACCCAGAGGGAGATCGACCGGAAGGTGGTGGAGACCGTCCGGACCCAGCATGAAAAGGCCCGCCGCCTGCTCTCGGAGCATCGGGACAAGCTGGACGCGCTGGCGGCCTATCTTTATGAGAAGGAGACCATCACCGGCAGCGAGTTTATGGCGATCCTCAAGGGAAAGGAAGGCGCGCAGGCATGAGAAAAAGAAACGGGATCCGCTGGGGCGAGCTGATCGTGGGCGTCCTGCTGCTGCTTTTGGGCGTGTTTACTCTGCTCCGGCCAGAGCGCATTTTGACCGGCGCAGTGGTGATCTATGGGCTGATCGCGGTGGTGCTGGGCGTGGAGGATATTCTGGTCTATATGCGTCTGGCCCGCTTTACGGGCCTGCGGCCGGTGCTGTCGCTGATCACGGGCATTCTCAGCGTCATGTGCGGCGTGATGCTGCTGGCCAATCCGGATGTGGGCAAATGGGCGCTGACGGTGCTGTTTCCCATCTGGTTTTTGGCCCACTGCATCTCCGGCCTGACCAATGCCGGCCTGACCCGTCTGCTGTGCGGTCGGTTTTACTATGGCTTTACGCTGACGCTGAACATTCTCGGGCTGTTTCTGGGCTTTTTGATGCTGCTGAGCCCGGCTCTGTCCTTCCTGACACTGCGGAGCGTGGCCTATCTGGCGGCGCTGTATTTGATCCTGTTTGGCGGGGAGCGCATCGTCCTGGCCTTCCTGGGCGGAAACGATGAATGGTAAGGCCGCCTGAAGGCATATAACGCATACATATAAAAAGCCTCCGCACGGCGAACCGTGCGGAGGCTTTTGCTTGCTGTTTTTGGCTCAATCCAGCTCAAAAGCGCCGGTGTAGAGCTGATAATAGGTGCCCTTTTCGGCGATGAGCTTTTCGTGGCTGCCCCGCTCGATAATGCGTCCATGGTCCAGCACCATGATCACATCGGAGTTCATGACGGTGGAAAGCCGGTGGGCGATGACGAACAC
>DHMK01000070.1:44850-54974 GCA_002405755.1 Clostridiales bacterium UBA4644 | reverse complement strand
GCCTCGTCCAGGATCATCACCGGCGGATCGGCCACGGCGGCCCGGGCGATGGCGATGAGCTGCCGCTGGCCCTGGGAAAGATTTGCGCCGTTGTTGTCCAGCTGAGTCTGATAGCCGCCGGGGAGCCGGGTGATAAAGTCATCTGCGCCGGCCAGACGGGCGGCGGCGATGCATTCCTCATCGGTGGCGTCCAGCTTGCCGTAGCGGATATTGTCCATGACGGTGCCGGTGAACAGGTTGGTCTCCTGCAGCACCAGCCCCAGCGACCGCCGCAGATCCGCCTTGCGGATGTGGTTGATGTTGATGCCATCGTAGCGGATCTTGCCGTCGGCAATGTCATAAAAGCGATTGATCAGGTTGGTGATGGTGGTCTTGCCTGCGCCGGTGGCGCCCACAAAGGCGACCTTCTGGCCCGGCTCCGCATAGACGGTCACATCGTGCAGCACGGGCTTGCCTTCCTCGTAGCCAAAGTCCACATCCTGCAGGCGCACGTCGCCCTGCAGCAGCGTATAGGTAAAGCTGCCATCGGGCTGAGGCTGCTTCCAGGCCCAGTGGCCGGTGTGACGGGCAGATTCCGTGATGGAGCCGTCCGGAGCCACCACCGCATTGACCAGCGTCACCTTGCCCTGATCCTCCTCCGGCTGCTCGTCCATCAGGTCGAAGATGCGGCCCGCGCCGGCCAGACCCATGACGATGGCGTTGATCTGCTGGGCAAACTGGTTCACATTGCCAGTGAACTGCTTGGTCATGTTCAGGAAGGGGATGAACATACTGATGTCAAAGGCCATGCGGGAGATGCTCACATTGGGGACGCCGGAGAGCAGCAAAACGCCGCCCACCACTGCAATGAGCACATAGAGGATGTTGCCCAGATTGTTGATGATGGGGCCAAGAATGTTGGCGTAGGCGTTCGCCCGGCGGCTGTCCTCATAAAGCTCGTTGTTGATCCGGTCAAAATCCGCCTGGCAGGCGGACTCATGGCAGAAGACCTTGACCACCTTCTGGCCGTTCATTATCTCCTGAATGAAGCCCTCGGCCTGCCCCATGGATTTCTGCTGCCGGATAAAGTATTTGGCGGAGCCGCCGCCCACCTTTTTGGAAACGATGGTCATGAGCGCCACGCCCAGCAGCACCAGAAGGGTCATCCAAAGGCTGTAATAGAGCATGATGCAGAACACGCAGGTGATGACCACGCCGGACCGCAGCAGAGAGGGCAGCGCCTGAGAGACCAGCTGCCGCAGGGTGTCGGTGTCGTTGGTGTAATAGCTCATGATATCCCCGTGGCGATGGGTATCAAAATAGCGGATGGGCAGATCCTGCATGCCGTTGAACATGGTCCGGCGGATCTTGTAAAGAAAGCCCTGGGTGATGCGTGCCATCAGCTGGCTGTAGCTGACGCTGGAAAGCGCCGCCAGAACGTAAAGCCCGCCCAGAACGGTGAGCAGCGGCACGATCTGCGCCTTGGCGGAGGGCCAGTCGCCGGAGGTGAACCATTGTTCGATGACGGCGATGACCTTCTGTTGGAAGATAGCGGGGACGGCGGCGGCCACCGCGTTGAACAAAATGCAGAAGGCGGCCACCGGCAGCAGCACGGGGAAGGAGCGGAACAGCAGCTTCAAAAGCCGGCCGAAAACGCCCTTCCGGGGCGCGGGACGGCCCTTTCCGCCGGGGGCGGCCATGGGCCTTGCGGGCATGGAACGGGATTTATTCATGGTCGCTGCCTCCCTTCGTCTGCTGGTTGTAGGTCTCGCGATAGATGGCGCTGGAGACCATGAGCTGCGCGTGGGTGCCGGCATCGGCGATGCGGCCGTTGTCCAGCACCAGGATCAGATCGGAATCTTGCACGGAGGCGATCCGCTGGGCGATGATGATCTTGGTGGTCTCCGGAATGTAGGATTGAAGGCCCGCCCGGATCAGCGCGTCGGTGCGGGTGTCCACGGCGGAGGTGGAATCGTCCAAGATCAGGATCTTCGGCTTTTTCAGCAGGGCGCGGGCGATGCAGAGCCGCTGCTTCTGGCCGCCGGAGACGTTTGCGCCGCCCTGCTCAATATGGGTGTCGTAGCCGTCGGGGAAGCCCCGAATGAATTCGTCGGCGCAGGCCAGACGGCAGGCATGAACCATCTCCTCGTCGGTGGCGTTGGGATTGCCCCAGCGGAGGTTTTCCTTGATGGAGCCGGAGAAGAGCTCGTTCTTTTGCAGCACCATGGCTACGTTGTCCCGGAGCACCTCAAGATCGTACTTCCGGACGTCGATGCCGCCCACCTTCAGGGTGCCTTCACTGACGTCGTACAGCCGGGGGATCAGCTGCACCAGCGTGGATTTGGAGGAGCCGGTGCCGCCCAGAATGCCGACGGTCATGCCGGAACGGATATGCAAATCGATATCCTCCAGAGCAAAGCGCTTGGCCTGGGCGGAATATTTGAAGCTCACATGGTCAAAGTCCACAGAGCCGTCTCTGACCTGCAGAACAGGCTGCGCCGGGTCGGCCAGGGAAGGCTCCTCCTGGAGCACCTCGCAGACGCGCTTGGCAGATTCGGCAGACATGGTCAGCATCACATAGATCATGGAGATCATCATCAGGCTCATGAGCACCTGGGTGCCGTAGGTGAGCATGGCGGAGATCTGGCCAACATCCAGCGTCTGCCCCCGGCTGGTGATGATGAGCTTGGAGCCAACGCACAGGATAAAGATCATGTTGAAATACATACAGACCTGCATCAGCGGCTCGTTGAGGGCCACGATGCGCTCCGCCAGGGTAAAGTCCTTGCGGATGGTGTCGTTGGCGGCATCGAATTTCTGCTTTTCATAGTCCTCCCGGGCAAAGCCCTTGACTACCCGCATCCCCCGGACATTTTCCTCGATGGATTCATTCAGCCGGTCATATTTGCGGAAGATGCGCCGGAAGGTGGGCAGCGCCTTTTTACCGATGAGCAGCAGGCCGCAGCCTAAAACGGGAATGACCACCACAAAGGTCAGCGCCAGCTTTCCTCCCATGATAAAGGCCATGGTGGTGGAAAAGATCAGCAGCAGCGGCGCCCGGATGGCCGTGCGGATGAGCATCATATAGGACTGCTGGATGTTGCTGATGTCCGTTGTCATGCGGGTCACCAGGGAGGCGGAGGGAAAGCGGTCGATATTTTCAAAGGAATAGTGCTGGATGCGGCTGAAAACATCGTGCCGCAGATTGCGGGCAAAGCCTGCCGACGCCTTTGCACAGAAGGCGCCCGCCGCGCCGCCGCAGCCCAGCGAAAGCATGGCCAGCAGCAGCAAAAGCCCGCCGGAGCGGAGCAGCTGGGAGAGCACCACGCCCCCCTTGATCTCATTCACCAGATTGGAGGTGATGAAGGGGATCAGGGTCTCGATGATGGATTCGCCCACGATAAAGATCAGCGTAAGGACCGTGGGCTTTTTGAATTCCCTTACGCAGGCGGCAAGCCGTTTGAGCATGAAGGATCTCCTTTCCTGAAAAATGGACTGTCAGAAGAAAAACAGGGCGGGAGAACAGGGAGCCAAAGGCCCGCAGAACTCCCGCTTGCACCGCGCGAAGGGCGCGGTCAGCATTCTTTTTTTCAGAGACAGAAAATATTCTCATATAAAATAGTGTATCACCATAAAATGCGGGAATCAAGCATCAAACTATGAACAATTTGAAAAGGGCGGCCATGGCAAGGCTCCATGACCGCCCGAGGGCTTATCGGAAAATGCTGTTGGGGCTGGTGGGGTCGCCCCAGGAGCTGTCGTCCCGGATGTCCAGAACGATATCCGGCTGATATTCTTCGATATATTCCCAAAGGGTCTTGGCGTTGTAATGCCGCAGGTCCAGCGAGCGCATCTCATCGAAGGAGGGATAGAGCAGGGTTTCCAGCGCGTTGGTAAAGGAATCGCCGAAGATCAGGACCTTGGGAAGCTCCGGCCGGTCTGTGCGCAAAATGGTCTCGCCCTTGTCGCCGCCCATATAGACCAGATATTCCACCGGCGCGGTGTCGTTTTCCGGCAGCCGCAGGACGGTCGGCTCCACCTCCTGGCCATTGTCCATGCGGGTGAAGGGGATCTCTTCCCGGGGGACGGCATAGGTGAGCCGGTCGTGGGTCTCCCAGAGGGCATAGAGCTTGCGGTTGCGGGAGCCTAAGAAGGGATTGGGCAGGGTGGTGTATTCCCAGTCCTCCTCCTCCAGCAGCGGGATCGCCAGCCCGTCTGCCTGCAGCCGTTCCACAATGGCCCGGTAGGAAAACATGGCGCCCTTCAGGCTGTAGTGATGATCCGTCTCGGTATAATACTCCGCCGGCCTGCCCGCCGCCTCAAAGGCAGAGACCAGATCGATATAATGGACGCCCTCCCGGGCCAGCGCGGCGGAAAACGCCTGGTGCAGCGCAGGGAGATAGTCCTCCGCCCGATCCAGATAGTCCGGATAACACTCCTGGAAATAGCTCAGCTGATTGGGGAGCCCCACGAAGTAAAAGCGTCCGCCGTTTTCCTCCACATGGGCCTGCAGCTCCGCCAGCGACTGAGCGGTCTCGGCGCTTTGCAGGACGGGGTCGGCGTCGTCCCAGCTGCCATAGGGATAAAAATGCAGCAGCCGGTCCTCCGTGATCACCACCTCGTTCACCTGGGGCAGCTTCAGAAGCTCCATCCGCAGCAGCGTGCTGATGCGGATCATGGTGCCGCGGCCGGCGGCCCGGTCCGTGGAAAAGCGCTCCCAGGCGGAAAAAAGACTTCCGTCCAGCAGGCTTTCCCGGGAATATTCCGGCGCTTTGGCCAGACTGCGGTTTTCAAAATAGCTGTAGGTGCTGTCACTCTGCTTCAGCGTAATGGCGGCCACGGCCACCAAAAACAGCAGAAAGAGGACGGTAAAGACCAGATCTGCGGTTTTTTTCATGATGCGTCCTCCTTTCTCAGAAGCGGAAATAGATGAATGGATTGAAGGTGGAGGTCAAAAGCTGCATATAGCTCAGGACCAAAAGCCCCAGCGCCGCCAGCCTGGGCCACCAGATCAAAAGGATCCGGGGCAGAGGCCTTTGCTGCCGGGCCTGCAGCCAGCGCTCCAGCCAGCGCTTCCAGGGCAGCGCCGCCAGCACGGCCAGCGCCAGCACCCAGCCGTATTCCAGCAGGTAATAGGTGGTGCGTCCGTCGGAAAGGGGCGCGCCGCCCAGCATGGCCCGAAGCACGCTGCCCGCCTTGGAGATGCTTTCCGCCCGGAAGAGCACCCAGCCTGCGTTGACGAAAAACAGCGCGTAAAGATGCCGCAGCGGCCCCAGCCGGGCCACGGCCTTTCCCCAGAGGAAGCGTTCTCCTGCCAGCAGCAGGAAGTAATAAAGGCCCCAGAGGACAAAGGTCCATTCCGCGCCGTGCCAGAGACCCGTCAGGCTCCAGACGATCAAAAGGTTCAGCAGCTGACGCCAGGGGCCCCGGCGGTTGCCGCCCAGGGGGATATAGACATAATCCCGGAACCAGGTGGAGAGGGAAATGTGCCATCGCCGCCAAAACTCGGTGATAGAGCGGGAAATATAGGGATAATCAAAGTTTTCCAGAAAATGAAACCCGAAAATACGCCCCAGACCGATGGCCATATCGCTGTAGGCGGAAAAGTCAAAGTAGATCTGCAGCGTGTAGGCCACGGAGCCCAGCCACGCCAGCGACACCGTCAGTCCTGTCGGATCGCTGCTGTAGACGGCATCGGCCAGCTCGCCCACGCCGTTGGCCAGAAGGAGCTTTTTGCTCAGGCCGAAAAGAAAGCGCACCGCGCCCTGGGTAAACGCATCCAGCGTCTCCCGCCGTGCGCGGAGCTCGCCGGCCACGGTGGTGTAGCGGACGATAGGCCCCGCCACCAGCTGGGGAAAGAGGGAGACATAAAGGGCCACCCAAAGGGGATTTTTCTCCGGGGCTGCCTCTCCGCGGTAAACATCAAACACATAGCTCATCCCCTGAAAGGTGAAGAAGGAGATGCCGATGGGCAGGACCACCTCGGGAATGGTCAGCTCAGCCCCCAGCAGCTGCAGGTTTCGGGCGGCAAAGCCGGCATATTTGAACCAGCCCAGCAGCGCCAGGTCGCAGGCCGTCCCCAACCAGAGAAAAAGCCTGCGTCCCCGCCGTCCCGGGGCGCAAAGCAGACCGAAAAGATAGTTGATGCCGATGGAGACCAGCATCAGCGGCAAAAACCGCAGGCCTCCGTAGGCATAAAAAAACAGGCTGAAGGCCAGCAGAAGGAGATTTCTTCCGGCCCGCAGCTTTTGAGGGATCAGAAAATAGCAGAGCAGCAGGGCGGGGAGAAAGAAAAACAGAAAATGAAAGCTGGAAAAAACCATAAAAGCAGCGTCCTGTTCGTTCTGATTTGATCTTACCATCGCTTGCCATTGTCAAACGGTGATAAGGACCGCGCCGGGCCCGAAGGCCCGGCACGGAAAAGGAGAAAAATTGCGCAAACGCGCTGTGTTGTTATTTGGTCAGCAGACGGGCCAGGCAGTCAGCCACCATAACGCGGGTCATGGTGCCCTTGGGCTGGATCTTGCCGCCGATGGGATCCAGATAGCCATTCTGCAGCGCCCACTTCATGGCGGGCTGCGCCCAGGTATCCACGGTATTGCCGTCGGTGTAGGCGCTCAGATACAGGGTGGAGGAAACCTTCATGCCCTGCAGCTTGGCAAAGCGATACATGAAGGTGACGATCTGCATCCGGTCCAGCGTCATGTCAGGGCCAAACTTGTTGTTGCCGATACCGTCGGTGATGCCGTTCTGAACGGCCCACTGGACGGCGTCCTTGCACCAGCTGGGAACATCGGTGAACTTGGCGCTGCTGTAGACGGCGGGAGAACCGGCCGCGCGATACAGCATGGTGATCCATTCGCCGCGGGTGACGGTGCCGGTGGGATTGAACTTGTTGTTGCCCACGCCGTTGATGATGCCCAGGTTGGTCATCAGGCCGACGGAGCCGGCGTAGCTGCTGTAGCCGGACATATCGGAGAAGCTGCTGGAGGTCACGGGCTTGATGGTGAAGATATACTGCGCGTTGGCGCTCTTGCCCTTGGCGTCAAAGGCCTTCAGCGTGATGGTGGCAGAGGTCTGGCCATAGCCGGGGAGGAAGACCACGTTGCTCAGCATCTTGCGGCCGGCCAGATAGCCGGTGCTGCTCAGATAATAGATGTCCGTGCCGGGAGTGATGGGGGTCTGGCTGGAAACGTCGCGGTAGACCAGCTTGCCGCCGGTAACGCTGACGAACTGAACGGAGGCAACGTTGCCGTTGATCAGGTCGTAGTAGAAGCTGCTGTAGGTCTGGGAAGCCTGCAGGTCCACCTTCTTGGTGTTGCCGGAGACGGAGCCGCCGTCGATGACGAAGTCGATGGTGCCCTCGCAGAGCTTGGTGAAGTTGGTGCTGGACTTGATGGTGGTGCCGGGCCTGACGCCGTAGACGGTGAAGGTGCCGCCGGTGCAGTTGCGGGTGCCGGGAACGTAGGAGACGCTTTCCAGATCGTAAGCGTTCTTATCCTTGGCGCTGATATCCGTCAGGGCAAACTTCTTGCCGTTGGGAGACTTGATCTTGGCGCCGTTGTAGATGCCGCTCTTGTAATTCTCATAGAGATAGCCGTAAGCGGTGCTGTTGGGCGCGCCGTCAAACTCCACATAGCAGATCTCGTAGTTCTTATGAGAGGAACGGACGTGATCCTCGCAGTAATCCTCAAACAGGCTGGCGTCCAGCGTGGCATAGCCGTTGGCAGAAGCGGAGATGGTGATGTCGGCAGGCTCCTGAACGGTGATGACGATCATGCCGTCTACCTCGCCTTTCCTCTCCTTGCCGCGCTTGTCAGTGTAGGTGTAGTGCGCCTCAAAGCCGAACTCCGCGGTATAGCTGCGGCTGGAGCTCTTCTCCTTGGGAACGTAGGTGATCAGGTCGATGGACTTCTGCCGGCTGGAGGGATCCACATAGTAGTCGACTTGCTTGGCTTGCTCGTTCTTGGAGAGGGTCTTGCTGTCGTCGTAATCGTAGCAGAGCTTGCCGCTGTTGGCGGAGATGCGGTTCAGCTTGATATGGTCCAGCGTCCAGTCGGAGTCCAGCTCGGACAGGGCGTCCTGCAGCTCCTGAGAGCTGAAGTTGTAAACATCGTCCTTGGTGATGGAGACCTTCAGATTCAGGATCTGAGGATTCTCGATCTCGATAGAGCCGCTGAAGATCCGATCATATCGATCGGCGTCCTCATCGTCGTAGACGGAATAGTCCAGCGCAAAGGTTTCGCCGTCGTAGTTGGACTCGTAGTACATATCCCGCAGGTCAGAGCGGCTGTAGACCTCGTCCTCTTCGGCCACATCGTCCTTGTCGGAGGACAGGTAGAGGGTGCCGCCATCGCTGCCGATATCGTCAAAGACAATATAATAGCTGCTGCTGCTCAGGCGCAGATCGTTCAGATAGCGCTCGATCTCATCGACCACATCGTTCCTGAAGAACTCGTCGGTGCCGGAGGTGTTGGTGACCTTTGCACCGATATAGCCGGTGAAGCGGACGGCGGTCAGGCTCACGGTGCCGGTATAAGTCAGACCAGCATAGCCGGTGCTGGAGCAGGTCACGGAATACTGCACGGAGAAGGTCACTTTGTCGTCATCGCTGTCGCGCCAGCGGTCCACGCGCCAGGTCTCGCCGTCCATGGAGCCGACGCTCATACTGTAGTTGTTGAAGGAGATCTTGTTGTAAGTTAGGGCATTGCCGGAAGCATCCTTTGCCGGGAGCTTGTCGAGAATCAGGCTTCTCAGATCCACCTTGCCCACATTCGTGCTCACATCGTCCAGCAGGCCGTCTTCATCACAGAAGAGCTTCGCGGAAGTATTGCTGACGGTCTTGGAAGTGACCTTGAGCTTCACGGTCTGAGCCGTAAGGTCGGAGCTAGAATCAGTGTTCTTTGAAGTTGCGGTGTAGGTGTATTCGCCGGGAACCAGAGCGTTGGAGCCATAAGAAGCGGGGTCAGTCAGGCTCCAGGTGTAATAATCGGTCACGGTCAGCGTCTTTGCAGCTGCGTGTTCAAAGCGTGCGGTAAAGTTTTTGGGCAGCTTGTCAACTGCGGAGTCACGATTCAGAGCCGGATCGTTTTCCACGGAGGAGGGCGCGGCCAGTTCAACGCTCTTAACGGCTTCCACAGTCACTTCGACAGTGGGGTTGTTGCTCAGACCCACATCGCCGGTAAAGGTATATTCAGCGGGTTTGGTGCCATCGTAAGTGGTGCTGCAGCTCCAGCTGCTGATGGTATTTTCTTCGGGGTCGCCGCTGGAATAAGTATAAGTGAACTTCAGCGCGGCCAGCGCAGCTTTCACTTCCGCTTCCGTCGTGCCAAAGCCAACGACAGGCGCGGTCTCGCCGCTTTTCAGTTCAACCTTCGTCAGCGTTCTCTCTGCAGGGGTCGTGCCGCCGCCGGTGCCGCCGGATTCGCTGCCTTGGCCGCTTTCGGAGCTGCCCGGGGTTTCATTCTCCGCAAACGCGGTGAACGAGCACAGGGACAGCATCATGGTCAGCGCCAGAAGCAGTGCCAGTGTTTTCTTTCCAAACAATTTCATGCTTGAAAACCTCCCTAATTTTTTATTTTGAGCTTCAATTTTGACTTGCTATGGATTCAAGCTTATTATAGCATGAGGAAAAAGAAAACGCTATCCCTTTTTCCTGAATTCTTCCTTAAAAATCCGGTTCAGAAACGGCTTTTGCACAAAGGCGGCGTTGACATTTCTCTCCGCCGCCGATATAATGAAACAGCAGCGGCCCGGGCAGCCGCGCGGGGGCGACTCCGTGAGGAAAGTCCGGGCTTCACAGAGCAGGATAACCGATAACATCGGCCGCGGGCGACCGCCGGACAAGTGCAACAGAAATAAACTACCCCGCCTCCGGCGGGGAAAAGGTGGAAAGGTGGGGTAAGAGCCCACCGGTGTCCCGGGTGACCGGGGCATCCTGTAAACTCTATCCGAAGCAACACCGACTTGGGGGCTACGGCTTGCTCGGCCAATCTCCAGACGGGTGGCAAAGAGACGGACAGCAATGTCCGCCCAAGATAGATGGCTGCCGACCACAGAACCCGGCTTATAGGGCCGCTGCACAATAAAAGAAAAAGAGACGCCCTGTGCGTCTCTTTCCCAGTTTGTCGAAAAAGTCTGCGGAA
>DHMK01000070.1:1410-44693 GCA_002405755.1 Clostridiales bacterium UBA4644 | reverse complement strand
AAGCGGTTTTTCGACAGTCTCAAAAAGAGACGCCCTGTGCGTCTCTTTCTTTTTGCCGTTTTTACCGGCGGATGCGGCAGAGCGCATCCAGCACCTGCCAGTTTTGCGGGAAGGGGCGCATCAGGTTCCAGTAGCCGGCCCCCGCCAGCCCATATTGCGCCGCCAGCCCCAGCTTGGCCCGGATGGAGCGGGCGTCTTCAAACCAGACCTCGTGGGCCTGCCCCTCCGCCGTATAGCGGAAGCAGGGGGCCTGGGCCGTCTCGTCAAAGAGAATGTCCGCTCCGTGCTCCCGGGCGATGGTGATGGCCTGCTGACAGCCGATGCTCCTGGCCCGGGTCTTGCCCTGCTCATAGGGCAGGGGCCAGTCGTAGCCATAGCTGGAAATGCCCAGCAGCAGCTTTTCCGCCGGGATGGCGGAGACGGCGTAGTCCAGCACCTGCCGGATCTTCGGGATCGGGGAGACGGCCATAGGCTCGCTGTAGGCATAGCCCCATTCATAGGTCATCAGCAGGCAGTAGTCCGCCGCCGCGCCCAGCGCAGCGTAATCGTGGCCCTCGTAGAGCAGGCCGCTCTGTCCGGCGGAGGTCTTGGGCGCAAGCGCCACCGTCACCGGAGCGCCCATGGGCGAAAGCGCCTCCCGCAGCTGCCGGATGAGATCGGCATAGGCCGCAGCGTTTTGTCCGGGGAGATATTCAAAGTCCACATCCAGCCCGGTGTAGCCCTGCGCCGCCATGTTCGCCGCGATCTCCTCCGTCAGCCGGGCCCGGGCGGCGTCGCTTTGCAGGAGCGTCTCTGCCAGCGCGGAGGAAAAGCCGCCCTCCTCCGTCAGCGTGGAAAGATGCATCCAGCCTTCCGCGCCGTATTGCCGGGTCAGCGCCAGCAGCGCGCCGTCGCCCAGGGGCAGCAGGCGGCCCTCCGGCGTAAAGCCATAGGTAAAGGGGATGCAGGCGGAAAGATAGGGCAGCGTCTGCCGCAGCAGATCCTCCCGGATGTAGGGATAGGCATAGCCGGTGACCAGCAGCGCGCTCTGCTGCTCCTGCTGATAGCCGGTGACCAGCGTCTGCCCGGGGTAGAGCCGCTCCGTGCCCCAGAGCCACGGATTGCACCGCCAAAGCTGCAAAACGGAGACGCCCTCCCGCAGGGCGATGGAATAGAGCGTGTCGCCCGGCTGGACGGTGAGGATCCCTGCGGGATAGCGCACCACCAGCGTCTGCCCCGGCACAAGGCTCTGTCCGCCCACGCCGTTGGCCAGCGAGAGCAGATCGGGCAAAACGCCGTATTGCGCGGCAATGGAGACGATGGTCTCGCCGGGCTTTACCACATGAATGATCATTGCTTTTCCTCCCATCGATCCAGAAAATCCGCGCTCTGCAGCCGGCCGTCCCGGTTGAAGCGCCCCATGGAAAACAAGCCGTCCCGGTCGCCCTGCCGCAGCAGGCAGGGCCGCTCATAGCAGCTGAAGGTCATGGAAAAGCCCTGCTGCCGCAATAGCCCGTCGGCCCCCTCCGGAACATTGCCGTAGGGATAGGCGTAGATATAGGGCGCGCTGCCGCAGCTATCCTCCATGGCCCGCTGCATTTTTTCCGTATCCTCCAGAAAGATCTGCTGCCAGCGCTCCCGGCGCTCGCCGGGCAGTCTTCCGCAGCCCAGCCGGGGCCGGGTGGAATGGAGGGCGTAGGAATGGTTTGCCAGCGTGATCTGCGGCAGCTCCCGGGCGATCTGGGCCATGTCCTCCCAGCGCATGCTGCCGTGGGGCGAGCTGTCGTCCGCCTGCCGGGAGGCGGCGTCGCAATAGCTCCCCACCGGCGCCACCACCGCATAAGCGCCGTAGCGCTCCAAAAGCGGCGGCAGCAGGGTCAGACCGCTGCGGTAGCCGTCGTCAAAGGTCAGCAGCACCGGCTTTTCCGGCAGGGGAGCGCCCTCGTCTGTATAGTCCAGCACCATGCGCGGGCTGACAAAATGATAGCCGCGGGCCTTCAGTCCCGCCAGATCCTGCTCCAGCTGCGCCAGCGTCACCGCATAGAGACCGGCGTTGGCCTCCGAGGCGACGATGCTGTGATACATGAGGATGTTCAGCGTGACGCCCTCTTCCGGGGCGAAGGCCTGACGGACGGCAGGCCGCAGCAAAAGCAGCAGAAGAAAAAGCAGCGCGAGCGCAGATATGAGCCGGCCTGGCAGGCGATTTTGTTGCTTCAAGCCCATCACCCTCCCGAAAAAGCCTATGCGGCCCGGCTGCGGAAAATACCGCCAGGCGCGGTTGAGAGATATTGACAATTCCGCCGGAACGCGGTAAAATAAAACAGAGCGCAAAGCAAGGGCAGAAGGGCCGGCGCAAAAGCGCGGAGAGGAGGACTTTTTATGAAAAAGTGCATCATCACCATCAGTCGTCAGTATGGCAGCGGCGGACGCCAGATCGGCCGCAAGCTGTCGGATGAGCTTGCCATTCCTTTTTATGATAAAGAAGTGATCGACCTGGCGGCCAAGGAAAGCGGCCTGGCGGTAGACTTCATCCGTGGACAGGAGCAGCAGCTCACCCAGAGCCTGCTGTTCTCCATCGTCACCAATTTCACCACCGCCTCCAGCGGCGCCTTCAATCCCAATATGCTGTCCCTCTCCGATCAGGTGTATCTGGCGGAGGCCAAGGCCATCCGGGATCTGGCAGACAAGGGGCCCTGCGTCATCGTGGGCCGCTGCGCGGACTGGGTGCTGGAGAAAAACTACAATGTGCTGCGGGTCTATATCTGCGCCGGGCTGGAGGAGCGCTGCAAGCGGGCCGTGGAGGAATACGGCGATAAGCCCGAGGGCATCCAGCGAACCGTCAAGGAGATCGACCGGCAGCGGGCCCGGTACTGCCAGCATTACTGCGATCAGGCCTGGGAAGACGCCTCCAACTACGATCTCTGCCTGAACAGCGGCAAGCTGGGTCTGGATCACTGCGTCCAGATCATCCGCAGCGCCTATCGGGAAATGACGCTGGAATAAGCCAAAATACTGCTTCGGCAGGCCCTTTTTTCGGGGGCCTGCCGTTTTTTTATCCGGATCTGCGTCCAATTCTTAAGAAAATCGTAAATAATATGTAAAAACAGGAACGGATATTTTGACAGTGGAGAAAAAAGGCCGTAGAATAGCAATGTTACAAAAATGGCCGGACGGCTGTCCGGCGTCCGGGATCCGCATGACAGGAGGAACGATCTATGAAGGGTTGGCTGCAGAGATTTTTTGCAGGGCGCTATGGCGTGGATGAGCTGAGCCGGTTTTTAACGGGCTTTGCCATGGTCACGCTGATCCTCTCCTGCCTGATCCGCAACGGCCTTGCGGGGATCGTTTTCTGGCTGCTGACGCTGTCCAGCCTTACCTGGAACTACTGCCGGATGTTTTCCCGCAGGGCAGACCGCCGTCGGGCGGAAAACAGCGCTTATCTGACCCTGCGTTACCGGCTCACCGGCAAGCTCACCGGCTGGCGGCAGCGGCTGCGCCAGAAGAAATATTACCGTTTTTATAAATGTCCCGGCTGCGGCGTCACCACCCGCGTGCCCAAGGGCAAGGGCAAGGTGCGCATCACCTGTCCCAAATGCGGCGAGAGCTTCATTCGTAAGAGCTGAGCGATGTTTGGATATGTCGAAGCCCAAAAGGAGGGCCTTTCTCCGGAGAAACTCGCCCGCTACCGGGCCTGTTACTGCGGTCTTTGCCGTTCGCTGAAAGAACGGCACGGTCAGCTGAGCCGGCTGGCCCTGCATTATGATATGACCTTTCTGATCCTGCTGCTGGCCTCCCTCTATGAGCCGGAGGAGACCTGCGGGGAGGACCGTTGCCCGCCCCACCCGCTGAAAAAGCAGAGCTGGTGGCGCTGCGAAATTACAGATTACGCTGCGGATATGAATGTGGCGCTGGTCTACCACAAGCTGCGGGACGACTGGCAGGACGAGGGCGATCTTTTCAAAAAGCAGCTTGCCCGTCAGCTGCGGGACGCTTATGCCCAGGTGAAAAACCGCTGGCCCCGACAGTGCCGGGGCATGGAGCGGGAGCTGGCAGAGCTGGCCCGGCTGGAGCGGGAAAACGACGATGTGCCCGACCGGGCTGCTGCCTGCTGCGGCCGTCTGATGGCGGAGGTGTTCCACTGGCGGGACGATCATTGGACGGAGACCGTGGAGCAGATGGCCTTTGCCCTGGGCGAGTTCGTCTATCTGCAGGATGCCTGCGTGGATCTGGAAAAGGATCTGCGGAAGCATCGCTACAATCCGCTTCTGGCCCTCTGGAAGGAGCCCAGGCCCCTGGCGGAATACGAGCCCATGCTGCTGATGCTGGCGGGCCAGTGTGCCGGAGCCTTTGAACGGCTGCCGCTGGTCCGGGATGCTGGAATCCTGAAAAACATCCTGTATCATGGGATGTGGAGCCGCTATCACCAGGCCAGGCTCCGGCAGGAGCAGCAGGAAAAAGCCGGGAAGCAGTCCCAGCCCCGGCAGCAATGACCGGCCCCGGCCGAAGAAAAGGAGGCTGCCTGATGAACGACCCCTATGCCGTTTTGGGCGTCAGCCGAAACGCCACCGATGAGGAGATCAAAAAAGCCTATCGGGAGCTGGCAAAAAAATATCACCCCGATGTGAACCCCGGCGACAAAAACGCCGAGCAGAAAATGAAGGAGATCAACGCCGCCTACGACGCCATCAAAAACGGCGATACCGGCCCTGCGGGCTACGGCTCCGCCGGGCAGAGCGCCGGCTATGGCAGCTACGGCGGCCAGGGCGGTTACGGCGGCTATGACGATTTCGGCGGCTGGCAGACCTATACCTGGGATCCCTTTACCGGCTTCCACCAGACGGGCCAGGCCCAGCCGGATCCGGAGGACACCGATCAGCTCCGGGCCGCCCGAAATTATATCGCCGCCCGGCATTATCAGGAGGCGCTGTATGTGCTGTCCAACATTCCGGAGCGGACGGCCCGCTGGTATTATTACAGCGCGCTGGCCAACTGCGGCCTGGGCAACCGGGTGGCAGGACTGGAGCACGCCCGGAGAGCCTGCGCCATGGATCCCGGCAACGCGGAATATGAGACCTGTCTGGACCGGCTGGAGCGGGGCGGCAGCGCCTATCGCCAGGCCGGCGGCTATACCGATATGGGCGGCATGAGCCGCTACTGCGCCAGTCTCTGCCTGGCCAATCTCTGCTGCGGATTTTTCTGCAGGGGCGGATTTTGCTGCTGATTTTCCTGCGGAAGGCATTGCAAACCGCCCCAGGATGTGATAAGCTTGCAATATGCCCTGCGTGGGCGATGCATATTTTATATTTTTAAGGGGGAATCACCTTGTCAGACCCGGTTGGACGATGGATCTTCGTCGAGTGTATCTTTGTTTTTCTGACCGTATTCTGTTCCCTGGCCGGCAGCGCTGTCCGCGAATGCAGCGAGAGCAAGCTGGCCCGTGCTTCGGAAGACGGCGATAAAAAGGCAGCCAGGCTGCTGCCTGTCGTTCAGGAGCCGGATGACTTCTGTGCCGCCTTGCGCGTGGGCACAGTGGGATTCGGTTTTTTTGCTGTCTCCAATCCGCTGACCAGGCAGCTGGTGCAGAAGCTTTCCCAGCTGCCGCCGGAGGGCGTCTGGCGCTCTGTGGCTGCGGCAGCCAGCTGGATCGTGCTGGTGCTGCTGGCCATCGCCCTGTGTGATTTTGCGCCGGAGCGCTACGCCTGGCATCGGCCGGAAAAGGCCGCCAGAGGCACCTTCGGCTTCGCGCTGCTGCTCTCCCGCCTGCTGCATCCCATCGCCGCCGCCCTGCTTTGGCTGGCGGGGCTGGCGCTGCGGCTGTTCGGCGTCAATCCCAAGGCGCAGCTGGAGGAGGTCAGCGAGGATGAGATCCGCCTGATGGTGGAAAACGGCGAGGAGAGCGGCGCCATCCAGAGCGGCGAAAAAGAGCTGATCGAAAACATCTTCGAGTTCGACGACATCACTGCGGAGGAGATCATGGTCCACCGTACGGACATGACCGTCCTCTGGCTGGAGGATACGGCGGAGGAGATCCTGAAGACCATCCGGGAGAGCGGCCTTTCCCGTTTTCCCATGTGCGGGGAGGATATGGACGATATCATCGGCATCCTGAACACCCGGGATTATCTGCTCAACGCCCAGCAGGCGGAGCCCCGGCCCGTGCGGGAGCTGCTGCGCCAGGTCCATTTCGTGCCGGAGTCCGTCAAGGCCGATGTGCTTTTCCGGGATATGCAGCAGAAAAAGGTCCATATGGCCATCGTGGTGGATGAATACGGCGGGACCTCCGGCCTGGTGACCATGGAGGATCTGCTGGAGCAGCTGGTGGGCGAGATCTACGACGAGTTCGATTCCGAGGAGGAGCAGGAGATCTCCAAGGTTGGTGAAAATCTCTGGCGCATCGCCGGCTCTGCGGAGCTGGAGGACGTGGCGGAGGCGCTGGAGCTGCCCCTGCCCGAGGAGGACGACGACGAATATGAGACGCTGGGCGGGCTGGTGTTCAGCCGGCTCTCCGTCATCCCGCAGGACGGCTCCCATCCGGAGGTGGAGGCCCTGGGAATGCACATCAAGGTACAGGAGATCCGGAACCACCGGGTGGAGTGGACGCTGGTGAGCAGGCTGCCCCAGCCGGAGCCGGAGGAGGAATAAGACCGGGCCCTTCCCGGGAGGAGAGTTATGGCAAAGCAAACGAACATGGATATGGTAAACGGGCCGCTGACGGGCAAGATCATCCGTTTTGCGGTGCCGCTGATGCTTTCCGGCATGCTGCAGCTTTTGTATAACGCGGCGGATGTGATCGTGGTGGGCAAGTTTTCCGGCGCAGCCTCGCTGGCGGCGGTAGGCTCCACCGGCGCGCTGGTCAATCTGCTCATAAATCTGTTCATCGGCGTTTCCGTGGGCTGCAATGTGCTGGTGGCCCGGTATTACGGCGCGCGCAACGAAAAGGCCGTCTCCGAGGCGGTTCACTGCGCCATGGGCGCCAGCCTGCTCATCGGCCTGGCGGCGGGCGTCATCGGCCTGATTTTTTCCACGCCGCTTTTGCGGCTGATGGATTCGCCGGAGGATGTGCTGCCGCTGGCCTCGCTCTATCTGAAGATCTATTTCTGCGGCATGCCCTTCAATATCGGCTACAATTTCGGCGCGGCGGTGCTGCGGGCTGTGGGCGATACCAAGCGCCCGCTGTATATCCTTTCCGCCGCCGGTCTGGTCAATGTGGCGCTCAATCTGGTGACGGTGATCGTGTTCAAGATGGATGTGGCGGGCGTGGCTCTGGCCACCATCACCTCCCAGCTGATCTCCTTTGTGCTGGTGGTGATCTGTCTGACCCGGCGGTTGGACTGCTGCCGTCTGGTGCTGCGGGAGATCCGTCTTTATAAGGACAAGCTGCTGGAGATGGTCCGCATCGGTCTGCCGGCGGGCCTGCAGGGGACGCTGTTTTCCCTGTCCAATGTGATCATCCAGTCCTCGGTGAACTCCTTCGGCTCCACCGTCATGGCGGGCAACTCCGCCGCGGCCAATGTGGAGGGCTTCGTCTATGTGGCCATGAACGCCGTTTATCAGGCCACCATCACCTTTGTCAGCCAGAACCTGGGCGCAGGCAAGCCCAGCCGCATCCGCCGCATCATGGCCATCTGCTTGGTGCTTGTGAGCGTGGTGGGGCTGGTGCTGGGGCTGACGGCTTATTTCTGCGGACATACCCTGCTGGGCATTTATGCCTCCGACAGCGAAGGCCTGCGGGAGCAGATCATCGCCGTGGGCAAGACCCGCATGCGCTTCCTCTGCGCGCCCTATTTCCTCTGCGGACTGATGGAGGTGGCCTGCGGCGGCCTGCGCGGACTTGGAAAATCCTGGCTGCCCACCACCGTTGCCCTTTTGGGCTCCTGCGTCATGCGCATCATCTGGATCCAGACGGTATTCCGGGCGGAGCATACGCTGGAGAGCGTTTATATCTCCTATCCCATCTCCTGGCTGCTGACCTTCGCGGCCCATCTGACCTTCTTTGCGCTGGCCTTCCGCAAGGCCCAGCGGCTGCTGCTGGAGATGGAGGACGCGCCTCAGGCGGCCTGAGCCAAAGCAGACATAAGAAAAGCTTCCCTCTGCGTGAAAACGGAGGGAAGCTTTTTATTTCTATCAGTAACCGTCAGGAGCGGGCCTTCCGCCCGAAAAGCGCTCGGAGCAGGGCAAAGAGCACATAGCCAAAAACGCCGCCCAGCGTGTTGAGGATCACATCGTCCACATCCACGCTGCGGCCGATGAACAGCTGGAAAAACTCGATCAGGCAGGAGCAGGCGCAGCAGAGCAGCGCCGTTTTCCAGAGCCGCCGCAGCCCCCTCCACAGGACGGGCGGCAGCAGCCCCAGGGGCACGAATACCGCTACATTGCCCGCCAGATTCACCAGCAGCTGCTGCCGGCTGCCATAGCGCCAGAAGCGGCGGACGGTCTCCAGCGGAAGCAGATTGATGCCCTGGCCGGTGTGCCACCGGCGCAGCGCCGTCTCCAGCGCCGCCCTGGGCGCGGGCCAGACCAGCCCGGCGGGCAGCAGCGTCTGGGAAAACAGCCCAACGCAATACAGCGCAAAGGCTGCCATCCCCAGCTCCCGCCCCCACTGGGGCTTTTCGCGCCGTCCCAGCAGAAAAAGCGTCCGTACCGTCAGCCAGACGGGCAGCGCCAGCAGCATATAGCCGCCCATATCCTGCAGATAGGCCAGAACGGAGGTCATTTCAGCTCCACCATCTTCAGGATCCCGTCGGCAATGGCCTGGGCATAGGCGTCCCAATGGCTGTCCAGCAGGGCGTTGTCCTCATCGTTGTCGATAAAGCCCAGCTCCACCAGACAGGCGGGCATCTCCGTGCGGCCCACTACGGTGTAGCTGACAGCCGGATCGCCGGCGGTCCCATGCTTCACGCCCCGGACCTTCTGCACGCCGGCCTGCTCCAGCCCGTCCATGATATACTGCGCCAGACGGCACTCCGCCTTTTCCTTCAGGCTGGAGGTCCAGACCTCCACACCCTTTCCGCCGCCGCTGTTGCGGTGGAGGGAGACGAACACCGTCGCGCCGCCTTCGTTTGCGATGTCCACCCGCTGCTGCAGCTCCAGAAAGGTATCATCCGCCCGGGTCATCAAAACGGTCAGCCGCTCCGAGCCGGCGGCCTCCAGCTTGTCCCGCACGGCCAGCGCCATGCGGAGATTATCGTCCTTTTCCAGCCGGTCTTCGTTGACGGCGCCGGCATCGGTATCGCCGTGGCCCGCGTCCAGACAGACGACGATCTGCTCCGGCACCTGGAAGCCCTCCTCGCTGCCGGGCAGTGCGCCCCGCAGCTTCAGCACAAGCACTCCCGCCGCCAGAAACACCAGCAGCGTGGCCGCCAGCAGCAGAACGGCCCGACTCTTTTTTGGGGTCCTGCGGCGGCGGGCCGGGCTTTGTTCAGTCATGGCTCACACCCTCTTCCTTCAAATATCCAAGCTGCCGCAGCGCGGCCAGCGTCTCTGTAAGCTCCGACGGCTCGTAGGCCGTCAGCAGCTCCGTTCCCGTTTCGGTCCCGCAGAGATAAACGGTCATGTAGGCGTCCTTCTCCGTCCAGTCCGGCCGCCAGCTGGCCAGCCCGTGCTGCAGCATATCCTGCCGCAGCGCCGGGATCAGCAGCGCCAGCTTCGCCGGATCCTCCAGATAGAGCCAGCCGTCTTCCACGGACTGGTCGGTCTCCGGGTTGAAAAAGACCACCGACGAGGGCGCATAGACGGAAAATTCCAGCGCATAGAGCGTGGTATCCTCCGGCACCAGCGCGGCGGCGGTGCTTTTCGGATCCTGCAGCAGCGCTCCCAGCCGGGAAATGGCGGAGGACGGATCCTGCAGCTCCTGGGGGGAATAGCCCAGCAGATAGCTGCGGCTGAGCAGCGTACCGTCCTGCAGAGTATAATCCAGCTGGACCCAGGCGGTCTCCTGTCCCTCCGCATCCGGCTCTGCCTCCGGCAGCGCCAGAAGGGTCTGATGCAGCGCCGTCAGCGCCTCCAGCTGCCGGGGCTGGGTGAGCTCCGCCGCGTAGGAGCCGGAGGAAAGCTCGGCCTTTTGGATCTCGTCCACCTGGGGCACCCGGCGCACCACGCCGAACAGATCGTTGACCAGCCCGGCCACGGCCAGACACAGGACCAGCGCAAAGACCCCAAGCCCCAGCCATTGCTTTTTATAAAACACCCGGAAGCTCTTTTTCAGCAGCATGGCGGCGGCAAAATAGCCCACTGCTCCGCCCAGCAGCAGACTGATCAGCAAAAAGGCCCAATGCTCCGCCTGCTGAAACAGCAAAAGCCAGAAAAACCAGCCCAGCACCAGGCAGCAGCCCAGGGTAAAGATCCCCTGGATCACCGGCCGCAGCGCCGGCACCGCGATCACATCGCCGGCACATTCCGTGGGCCGACGCCGGTAAAGCAAAAGCGCCAGCAGGCTCAGCGCCAGCGCCGCGGCTCCATAGGCCAGAAGCGGTGAATGCCGCAGGCTCCCAAGGGAAGCGCCGGGGTCCCAAGCACCTTGGTCGTCCAGCAGCAGCTGCACCGGCGGCGAAAGAAAGGTCAGCTTTCGCGGCAGAGAGGTGACGCCCCGGAGAAACAGCACGGCGATCTGCCCGGTGAGCAGCTCGCAGAGGGAGACGCCAAAGTTCATAAGCCCATAAAGCACTGCCAGCGCAGGCAGATTGCCCGTGAGCATAGCGGCAAAGGCGCCCATGGAGAAGAAGAGAAGCTGCTGCAGGCAGCAAGCTCCCAGCCAGAGGAGGATCGCCTGCCCCAGCCCGGGCGCGCCGGCCGCCGCCGAACAAAGGAAGGAGAGCAGAGCAATCAGACAGTTGGGCAGCAGCGTGAAGCTCAGCCCCGCCAGCCAATGGGAAAGAAACAGGCTCTCCCGGGTGACGGGAAGGGCATGGTACAGGCTGGCGCTGCGAGCTGCGGAAAGATAGCTCCAGACCGCCATGGCGCAGATGAGCCCATAGGCGCAGGAGATCAGCAGACCGGCGGTCTGCCCCAGGGAAAGCACCATGCGGCGGGCGCTTTCCGCCTGCCGGGCCATGTCCGCCAGATCGCCGGGCTGGCTCAGCGTATGGATCAGCCGGACGGGCAGCAGCAGCGCCCAGAGCGCCAGATAGCTGGCCCAGACGGGCCAGAAACGGGTCAGATCCTTGCGGATCACCGGCCAGCAGGGCTTACAGCAGAATTTCCCGGACGTCATGCGCCGCACCTCCCAGCTCGTAAATAAAGATCTCCTCCAGCGTCAGCGGCAGGATATCGTAAAAAATGGGAACCAGGGCCTGAACGGCCTGGGCGGCCTGCTCCTGCCCGGCGCGAAGGATGTAGGTGTGGATCTTTCCGGTAACGCTGTGATGCAGCACCGGCAGCTCGGGCGGAAGCTCCGCCGGCGCGCCGTCCCGAAAGACCAGCTGCAGCTTGATGAAGTCTGCCTGCAGCTCGTTCAGCGAGCGTTCCAGCAGCAGCCGTCCCCGGTCTAAAATGCCGACCCGGTCGCACACGTCCTCCAGCTCCCGCAGGTTGTGGGAGGAGATCACGACGGTGGTCCCATGCTGCTCCACCTGGCTGAGGATCAGGCTCCAGAGCTGGCGGCGCATCACAGGGTCCAGCCCGTCCACCGGCTCGTCCAGCAGCAGGACCTCCGGCCGAAGGCTCAGCGCCAGCCAGAAGAAGGCCTGCTTCTGCATTCCCTTGGAAAGCCTGCGGATGGGCTGATCCGGATCGATGGGGAAGACCTGGCCCAGACGGCGAAACAGCTCCCCGTTGAAGCGGGGATAAAAGCCCCGGTAAAACCGGGTCAGATCCAGCAGGCTGGAGGAAACAAAATAGTAAAGCTCATCGGGCAGGTAGGCCATGCGCCTCTTGACGGCGGGATTCTCCCAGACGGGCTGGCCCTGCAGCAGGACCTGTCCGCCGTCTGGCCGATACACGGCGGACATACACCGGAGCAGGGTGGACTTTCCCGCGCCGTTTGGCCCCACAAGGCCGCAGACGGAGCCCAGGGGGATCTGCATGCTCAGCTCCCGCAGGGCATCGGCGCCGTCAAAGCGCTTGGTCAGGCTTTGGATCTGGATCATCGGCGGGGCTCCTTTCTGTCAGATGGGAGATCAGCTCCTGCTGGGAAACGCCGGACAGACGCAGCTCGGCCGCTGCGGTCTCCAGCTGCAGCCAGAGCATGCGGAGCCTGTCCTGCCGGGGGGCGCTGCCCTCTGCGGCAAAGCAGCCCTTGCCGGGCAGCGAGACGATATAGCCCTCCTGCTCCAGCTGCCGATAGGCCCGCTGGATGGTGTTTGGATTGATGGTGAGCCGGGTGGCCAGCTCCCGCACAGAGGGCAGCCGTTCCCCTGGCGCGATGCCGCCGCTGGCGATCAGCCGGCGGAAATTGTCTGTGATCTGCTCGTAAATGGGCTTTGGATCTCTCGTGTTGAGGACGATCATGCCTGAGACCTCCCTTCGCAAAGGCAGGATGACTGTATGAACTGTATTACTGCAATTATAGCACCGCCCTGAAAACTGTCAAGAGAAACGGCGCACCTTAAGAAATTCTTTCGGAGAGCGGCGGCAAAAGATTTCTGTTGCGTTTCCTTTTCCGCTTTGCTATAATAAAGCAAATCATTGCCAAGGAGGCGCGTTATGACACAGCAGCAAAAGGAACGCCTGGCCCGGCTGGAGCAGCAGCTGGGGCCGGAGCTGGAGCAGATCAGTCATTATATCTTTACCCATGCGGAGCTGGGTCTGCGGGAATACCAGTCGGCCGCCTTTCTGGAGCGATATATGGAGCAGCAGGGCTTTTCCGTGGAGAAGGGCGTCTGCGGACTGGAAACGGCCTTTCTCGCCCGTTGGGGCGGCAGCGGCCCCTGCGTCGCCTTTCTGGCGGAATATGACGCGCTGGCCGGCTACGGTCCGGAAAACAAGGATCCCGGCCATGCCTGCGGCCACAACTGGATCGCAGCCACCACAGCGGGGGCGGCGGTGACGCTGGCCCGCTTCTGTGAGGCGGAGGGGCTGGAGGCGCAGATCCTGCTGGTGGGTTCTCCTGCGGAGGAGACCTTCAGCTCCAAGGCCCTTTTGGCCAACGCCGGCGTTTTTAACGGGGTGGACTGCGCCCTGCAGGCCCACCTGGGGGCGTTCCACACAGTCTACCCCTGGTCGTTGGCCCTGGGGACTCGCCAGCTGATCTACACCGGCAAGGCGGCCCATGCCTCCAGCCAGCCCTGGGAGGGCATCAACGCGCTGGACGCGGTGCGGCTGTTTTTCAACGGGGTAGACGCGCTGCGGCAGCAGCTGAAGCCCGATGTGCGGGTCCATGGGATCATTCAGGAGGGCGGTCAGGCCGCCAACAGCATCCCGGAGCGGGCCTCCTGCCTGTTTTATGCCCGGACGGGCCGCAAGGACGAGCTTCAGGCCGTGCTGGAGCGGCTGGAAAATGTGGCCCGGGGCGCGGCGCTGATGACCGGAGCCGTGCTGGAGATCCGCCAGCCGGAGCTTCCCATGGACGACCTGGTGCCCGTTCCGTCGCTGCAGGCGCTGGCGGCGGAGCTGCTGAAGCAGGAGGGACTGGAGAGCCTGACGCCGGAGCAGGCGCAGGCGCAGTTCCGGGGTTCCACGGATGTGGGCAATGTGAGCTATGTCTGCCCCACGCAGTTCATGGAGCTGGATCCATGCTGCGGCAAGATCTTCCGGGCGCACACCCAGGAGGCGCTGGAGCTGGCGGACGCGCCGGCTTATCCCATGCTGCATAAGGCGGTCCGTATCCTGGCGGGCATGGGCGCGGAGATCATTCAGAACGGCGCCCTGCGGGAGGCCTGCCGCCGGGAATTTGCGGCGGCCGTGAAGGCATAAAGCCCTCGCCTAGGCCTTTGAAAGAAGCGCACACAGAATACAGATCGGCGGCCCTGCCCTTTGGCAGAGCCGCATTTTTACGCCAGAAAAGCGGATTTTTGTTGACAAAGCACCGCCCTTCGGCTATAATAGAAAAGCATTCGATCCGGGTGTAGCGCAGCTGGTAGCGCGCTTGGTTCGGGACCAAGAGGCCGTGGGTTCAAATCCCGCCACTCGGACCAGCGAAAAGCATTGGAAACACATCGTTTCCAGTGCTTTTTCTTTTTTTCTGCGGAGCAGAAAGAGCTGCTGCATCTAACACTTTTCTAACGCCGGTCATCGTCGCCGGACTGCAGCAGGCCGGTCAGGGATGCGGCAAGAGTCTGCTTCCGTGCGATATCCAAATGACCGTAAATATTGGCCGTTACGGAAATATCGCTGTGGCCCATCCATTCCTGCACATCCTTCAGCGTGAAGCCGCTGTTCAGCAGGAGACTTGCGCAGCTGTGCCGAAGTTCATGAAAGCGAATGTGGGGCAGATCATGATTCTTCAGCAGCCGGGAAAAATGGTGGGAAACATAGTCCGGCGGGAAGGGCCTGCCATCCGGCCATTTGAACAGATAGTCATTCTCCTGATAGGCGGCTCCCATCAAGCGCCGGTTCCGGTTTTCCTCTGCTTTGAGCTGCCGAAAGATCAAGGCCGCTTCCTCCGTCAGGGGAAAGCTGCGGTAGCTGCTGGCGGTCTTGGTCTTGTCCTTGGCTACGGCCTTTGTCACCTTGGAAACCGTATGCCGGACGGTCAGGGTCTTCTGCACAAAATCAATGCTGTCCCACTTCAGGCCCAGAAGCTCGCTGCGGCGGAGACCGTAAAGAATGGCGATCTGAATCAGCGGATACAGCGGATCCCCTTTCGCAGCCTGCAGCAGCGCCTTCAGCTGTTCGTGGGTGTAAAAGCTGGCCTCATAGCGGGGAACGGAGGGCAAGTCCAGAAGCTGACAGGGATTGCTGGTGATCAGGCCGTTTTTGACGGCTTCATTCAGCGTTTGATACAGGATGTTCTTATGTAGGCGAATGCTTTTCGGTGACAAGCCGCCCTTGCCGTCCTTCCGTCCATCGGATGCCTTTTCATCCAGATAGGCCTGCAGGTCGGCACGGGCGATCTGCTGCAGCAGAAGACCGCTCCGGTCAAAATAGGGAAGGATATGGCACTTTGCCAGCGTTTCATACCCCTGATAGGTGACTTCATCCACCCTTCGGCGCACCTGTTCCAGCCAGTGGCGGATATAGTCGGAAAACCGGATGCTGCTGGGGAGGATCCCGCTCTGCTGCTGGTATTGCTGCAGGGTCTCCTGGAGCAGCTGTGCCGCCCTGCGTTTGTTGCCCTTTACGGGAAGCCCGGTGGAAATCCACCTCTGACGGCGCTTTCCCTGCTGGGTAAGGTTCAAAACAAGATAGTATTTATCGTTTTTAATCTGCAGACTGCCTGTCATGGTATACTCCTTTCGTGACAGCTTGGATTGTCTGCATCTATGGATTGACAACGGTATACCGGGCCGAACGGATATAATCCATCAGGCACGGTTTTGGAATGATGATCTTTCGCCCGATGCGCTTGCAGCCCAGCTGCTTTTCCCGCAGCAGACGGTAAAGGCTGTTTTTGCCGATCTGAAGCGCCTGTGCGGCCTGTATGGGGGACAGAATGTCCGGATAGTCCTGAAACATGACCGCACCCCCTTAAAACGGGCATCCGGCAAGATCGCCGGATAATTCAAGGACAGACTGAAAACGGCGCAGAAAGGCCTTGTAGCTTTCGGGTTCGCTGGTCTGGATCAGAGGGTATTGTTGTTCGATGGGGATGTTGCTGACAACATAGACCGTATCATAGCAGGCAACTCTGTCTGCATAACGGCAGGGCAGCATATGCGGATAGCCATCCAGATGCTGCAGCATTTCCCCCAGCGGAAGGCTGCTGCGGAACTCATCAAACAGAATGACGGGCTGTCCGCGGTAGCCATCGAAGGGATGGGCGTAGCTGCTCACCCGATAAACATTGGGATATCCGTGTTTTTCCAGAATGCTTCGGGTTTTTCCAACGCCGGTTTTGCCCCAAAGGTAAGTGCATTTCAGCTGCCGGAAGCGATTTCGATACTGCTCCTCCCGAAGAACCTGCCGGGCGGCGTTTATATCCGAAAGCCGGTTCATTGCGCCGGGGAATCGGCGCAGGATATCTGCATCGGTGGCGTCTTCCTGAAGCATGGTAAAAATCTCTTCGCTGACGGTCTGGCGGCAATTGCGCTCCGGAGGGAGCGGGCCGCTTTCCTCAAAGGATTCCGTCAGGTTGGTTTCGTGCTTGGCGTCCTGAAGCCATTTTCCTTCTTTCCGGATATAATCCCGGTTTTCCTGATGGCTTCCCTTGGCCGGTTCGATATGCGCGCCATGAAAGCGCTGCTGCAGCGTATCAAAAAGAATGGCGTTTGGAGAAAACAGGTAGAGATGGGTATGCGGCGTGCCCTGTTCGCCGACCTCATCACACATACACCAGTATTGAAGACCGGAAAAGGTCTGCAGGGTGGTGCGGATGACCTCATGAGAAAACCCGTGCTGCTGGGGGTTGTTGAAGGTCAATTGATACTTTCGACTTTTTGCCGTAGGCTGATAAATGTTTTGCTGAATCAGGCTCCTTTCTGAAATTACACAAAACACGCGGTTTGCAAAAGGGTAATACTAAGCCTTTTGCTTTCTCATTGAAATAGCACGGTGCCGCCTGCAGCGCGAAAGGAAGCTCGCTGCCTTGACGCAGCCGGACGGGCGCTCGCTGAAGCTGCAAAGCTTCGGATCACAGATCCGCAGCTTTGTCAGCTTCCGGAATTGCGCTCTTTAGCTGGGCAACACGCTTTATCTCTGCTGCCCCGGTCTGCAGAAAGGCCTGCAGCGTTTCTATGCTGGAACCTTGAATGAGTTGGAACATCTTTTCGCCTTCATCCAGACTGTTTAGATACTGGACAATCATCTGAAGACAGGCTCCAGCATCATTGCTGCAGCCTTGCTGCTGCTTGTATGTTTGGATTCGCTGGTAGATATTGTCCGGGACAGTCAGGTTGATGCGCTTGTGGATTGACGGCACGGGAAATCACCTCCTTTCTGTTGTACTGTTCCAGATTATACCAGCAAACAAGCTGGGAGTCAAGGAGTACTTGAGAGTAACACTGCATAAAACAAGAATACCGCCTGCCGGAACAACAAGCGGTATCTGGAATCCATAGATGCGATTTCTAACAGCTGTCTAACACTTTTTCAGAAAATCGGTAATTTGCGTGGTGCTTGCGGCTGCGCGTTTTTTGCGGTTTTCACTGGCGGTAAGCCTGTGAAGCCTTGAAACTGCAGGGTTTTCCGCAATACGAGAAGGGATGGGATAATGCGGGGCGGGAGGAAATACTCGTGGTTCGGGACCAAGAGGCCGTGGGTTCAAATCCCGCCACTCGGACCAAAAGCCGGCAAGTTTCTGCGGAAGCTTGCCGGCTTTTAATTTTATTCGGTCGTTTCCCGCGCGGCGAGCCTCTGAACAGGCGGCTCATGTAATCGCGGCCATAGCGAACGCGGTCCATACAGACGTCATTGCCTTGCACACGGTAAAACACCGGCTAATTGCCGCGAGCGGCGATATAGTTGCCCTCGGAACAGTCGCGATCTCAGGCTTGCTCTTCGGCATATAAACGCTTTATGCTCTTTCTTGAAATCAAACGCCATAAGACGCTTTTTTCCGGCCGCCGCAGGGCTTTTCCGCGATCAGCAGGAAGCGATGGATCCGGCCCTCCAAAACGCCACTGGCCTCCAATTGCCGCTGCGCCAGCAGCAGCCGGTCAAAGCACGTCTCCACGCTGAAGCCGGGGAATTCCCAGCAAATGATCCGGGCAAACCACACCAGCGCGCCCACATCGTAAAACCGGATTGGGCGAAAAACCTCCTCGCCCCGCAGGACGGTAAAGCCCTGGGCGGCAAAGCGCTGCTCCGTCTTGGCGAGATACTGCTCCGGAAAGGGCAGCGCCGTCTGTCCGGGCAGCAGGAGCTGCACCAGCTCCCGGTCGTTTTCCGCGCCCACCTGCTGGGTCAAAAAGCGCCCGCCGGGCTTGAGCACCCGAAAGATCTCCGCCGGGGCCAGGTCGCCGTGGCGGTCCAGCACAAGGTCAAACTGCTCCGCCGGAAAGGGCAGCGGCCCCTTGCCGTCCGCGGGACGGAAATCAATGCCCAGAGGCGTCAGCGTCCTTTGGCACAGGGCGATGTTAGGCGGATAACCCTCGGTGGCGGCGGTGTTGGCATAAGGATGGTCCAGTGACAGCAAAAACTCGCCGCCGCCGGTGTCGATATCCAGAATGCGCTTTTCCGGCGTCAGCGCCTGCCGCGCCAGAGCCTCATAGCTCCAGGGCAGATCGTCCTGCTCGGTATAGCGCCCGTCGATGTGGGAAAAATCCCAGCCCTTGATGTGCGCCTGCTGCTCTTCCTCCAGCCACAGACGCTTCCACTCCTCTGCCGTTCTGTTTGTGTTTTTCATAAAAGAACTCCTTTTGATCCAAATGGCGTTCGGGCAAAAGGAAACCCGGTGCGGGGCCTGACAGCGAAAAAGTCTGCGCTGCCCGATACGGTCTGCTGTCAGACAGATCTCCGCACCGGGCGGTTATCTCGGATAAACACCATCCAAACGATCCTTTCTTACTGCGGCGGCTTACACTTGGAGCAGGGGGTATAGCCTTTGCTTTTTGCGTCCTGCAGCGTGATGCCGATCTTGCTCTTTTTCAAAAATGCGCAGGAGCCGCGATGATATTTCTTGCCGCTGACGGTGATGTAGACCTCCGCGGCGGTCTCCTCCGGCTCTGTGGGCTGCGTTTCCTCCGGCTCTGCCGGGAGCGGCGTTTCCGGAGCCTCCGCAGAAGTCTCCTCCGGGACATTCTCCGGCTCCTGTGCCGGCGGCGTCTCCGGGACGCGGGCCTCCAGCGCCGCCAGATAGTCCGCCCGAGCCTGGGCCGCTTCAGCCTCCTGCTTTTCATAGCCGGCGGAATAGCCGGTGGAGTAGCCGGTCTCATAGCTTTCCGCCACGCCGGAGAGCAGGGCGTCCCGGGTCTCCTGAACGCCCTGACGGTAGCCCTCCGCCGCACCGGCGTCAAAGCCCTGCTGATAGTCCTCCTCCGGCTGGCCGGAGGTCTCGGCGGCACCGTCGGAATAGCCGGACTGATAGCCCTCCTCATAGGCCTTCTGCCGCAGCTGCAGCAGATCCGCCTCCGTGTAGCGCTGGCTGCAGCCGCAGCAAAGCAAAAGCAGCAGCGCTGCCGCAAGCCGGAAAAGCGCGGGACCTCGCTTCATATCAAAGACCACCCCTCCGCAGAGCATTCAGAAAACGATCCCGGGCCGCGGGCTCAGTAGACATATTCGAACCGCAGGCCCAGCACATCCACCGTGTCGCCCTCCCGGATGCCCCGCTGCTCCAGCATGTCAAACACGCCGGCCTTGCGCAGCGTGCGCTCAAAATACATCCGGGATTCATATTCGTCAAAGTTTACGGAGCCCACGATCTTTTCCACCCAGGCGCCGCTGACATAAAAGACCGCGTCGTCGCCCCGGCGGATCTGGATGTCTCGGGGGCCATGCTCCCGGACGGGCTCGTCCAGGGAAAGCTCCGGCTGGAAGACCTCCACCGGCGGCAACTGCTGCAGCTTGTTCCAAACGGCAAAGACCAGCTCCCGCACGCCCTGATTGGCGGCGGCGGAGATCTCGTACAGCGGGCAGCCCAGCTCCTCTGCCCGCTTTCGCAGACGGGCCAGATTTTCGCTGCCCTCCGGCAGCAGGTCGCATTTGTTGGCGGCGATGATCTGAGGTCGCTGGGCCAGGATGGGGCTGTATTGCTGCAGTTCCCGCCGGATGGTCTCCAGATCCTCCACAGGATCCCGGCCCTCGCTGCCGGAAGCGTCTACCAGATGCACCAGCAGGCGGCAGCGCTCGATGTGCCGCAGAAAATCGTGTCCCAGCCCCGCGCCCTCGGAAGCGCCCTCGATGATGCCGGGAATGTCGGCGCAGACGAAGGAGGAGCCCTCCGCCACGAACACCACGCCCAGATTGGGCTGCAGCGTGGTGAAATGATAGTTGGCGATCTTGGGGCGTGCGGCGGAGATCATGGAGAGCAGCGTGCTCTTGCCCACGTTGGGAAAGCCGATGAGCCCCACGTCCGCGATGAGCTTCAGCTCCAGCACCAGAAACCGCTCGTCGCCCTCCTGCCCGGGCTTGGCAAAGCGGGGGGCCTGCCGGGTGGGCGTTGCAAAATGGGCGTTGCCCCAGCCGCCCTTGCCGCCCCGGGCGGCGATAAAGGGCTTGTCGTCGGACATATCGTGGAGCAGCGCGCCGGTGTCGCCGTCCCGGATCAGCGTCCCCAGCGGGACCTTGATGACGGTGTCCGCACCGTCCTTGCCGAAGCAGCGCTTGGTGCCGCCGGGCTGGCCGTCCTCCGCGGTATATTTCCGCTTATAACGGAAGTCCAGCAGCGTGGCCATATGGGGGTCGGTGACAAAGACGATATTGCCGCCCCGGCCGCCGTCGCCGCCGTCGGGCCCGCCGGCCGCCACATATTTTTCCCGGTGGAAGCCGATGTGGCCGTCGCCGCCGCGGCCCGCCTTGATCCTGATCTTCGCAACATCTACAAACATATTTTTTCATCCTTTTTCGCGCTTTGTTTCCTGTATTTTATCAGTATACCACGCTTTTCCCGGAATTTCCAGAAAAATCGAGGGGGTCGCCGGAGGAAAGATTGCTGAACATATTGGTAGGCTGCATATTGTTTTCTGTGCCAGAATGTGGTAAAATACAGCGAATAAATAAGTGCGAATAGCAAAAATGGGAAAAACGGAAAACAGATAGAACGCAAAAGGCCATGGCCTTTTGCTGCTTTCACTTTTATGAAAGCAGCAAAAGTTGACTGTTGCAAGATAAAATGGATGGAGCGTGGAAAGGTGCGAATTGCAATTTGTGATGATCATTCTGACTGTCTGCAGGAGCTGCAGCATCAGTTGGAGCTTATACCGCTGGTGCGGGAGAGCCGATGCTTTTCCTGCGCGGAAACGCTTTTTCAGTCCGTACAGGAGAGCGGCCCCTATGATGCCGTACTGATGGATATTGATTTTGAAGCTGCCCAAACCGGGATCGACGCGGCAGCGGAGCTTTATGCGCGCTGTCCGGAGACGAAGATCATCTACGTTACCGGCTTTACGGACCGCTTTGTCCAGCAGGTTTTTTTGAGAAAGAGCAATTTGTGCGGCTTTCTTACCAAGCCGGTGGATCCGGCACTGCTGGAAGCCAACCTGCGGAAGCTCCTCCGCTCCGGAATGGAGGAGGGCGTGGCGAAGCTGCGGGTCAATGGGTCGCTGGTGTCTGTTTCCCTGCGGGAGATCCTGTATCTGGAAAGCAGGAACCATACGGTTTTGGTCCATACAAAAAGCGAGACCGTTATCACCTATCAGAAGCTGGAGGAGCTCATGCCGCAGCTGCCGCAGAGCTTTGCCCGATGCCACAAGAGCTTCGCAGTCAATTTGTATGAGATCCGCCAATTCCGCGCAACGGATATTCTTCTGAAGGACGGGACACAGATCCCGGTAAGCCGGTCCCGCAGGGATGCGGCCCGGGCAGCCTTCTTTGCGCTGATCGGCCAGTCGGTCTGATGAGATAAGAAGTGGAGGAAAAAAGAATGAACCGGATGCTTTATATTCTTTCGCCGTATGTCGGTCTGCTGCTGCAATACAGCTTTATGGGGCAGATGCTCCCGCGGAAAAAGCCCTGGTGGTATGTGCCGTTGACGGCCATTCCGATCATGCTTGCGCCCATCACAAAACAGATCTTCGGCCCGGTCTCCGGCGCGGGACAGGCGGCGGGGATCATCTGCACGCTTATCTGCTGCCTGTGGATGCCGACCCGGCTGTTTCGTGCGCCGGCGTGAAAGTCCATGGGGCTGGGCATCTTTTTCTACGCCACGCAGTTTTTGATGGACGCCTTTGCCTATTTTCTTTGCCGGCCCGTCTTTGGAGATGTGACCCAGCTCTATACAACGCAGCAGATCGCGCTATATATGGCTGTCACCTGGAGCGTGTATGTCCTCGTCTGCTCCGGATATCTGTTGGTGGGGCGCGCGGTCTCTATGCGGAGGTTCCGCCCCTTTTATCTGCTGTTTCTGATCTTTCCCCTGAGCCAGGGCGCGCTGCTTTACTGTTCCATCTATGGGACGGTGAACGCGTTCTTTCTTCTGGCGATCCTTTTGGGCCTGGGAGCGCAGGTGGGGCTGCTCATCGAAATTGTTTCCTATGAAGAAAAGATCACTCTGCGAGAGCAGCTGCAGGATACGCAGCATCAGATGGCGCTGGAGCAGGCGCAGTATGAATATGCCCGGCAGCGCCGGGAGGAGCTGGCCCGTATCCGGCACGATTTCAACAACCAGCTCATGGCCATCGGTGCGCTGATCCGCAGCGGCGACCGGGACGACGCGGAAAAGCTGCTGCAGGATCTGAGCCGTTCCGTGGCGGCCACCCGGGAGGAGCCTTTCTGCGCGATCCCGGTCGTTAACGCCGTTTTAACGGAAAAGGCGGGCGTCTGCCGGCAAAAGGGGATCGGGCTGCAATGCGAGCTGGAGATTCCGGCGGATCTGCCGGTCAAGCTGATGCATTACAGCTCCATTTTCAATAATCTGATGGACAATGCCATCCGGGGCGCGGAGGGCGCGGCCGTGGACGCGCCGACGATCCGGCTTAACGCACGGATGCAGGGGGATTATCTGGTGATCAAGACGGTCAATCCCTGCGCGCCGGAAGCGGAGCCGCCGCGCCAGGGCCACGGACGGGGCTTTTCCATTCTCCGGAGCATCGCGGAGCAATACAGCGGAGATTTTCAGACGCATCGGGAGGCGGGCGTTTTTACTGCGGTCCTGTCGCTTTTGGCGGCAAGCTGAAGCCTTGGCTGCCATTTTCGCCTGATTTTCGTCCGATTTCGCCGAGGGCCACACAAAGCCAACCAAATATGCCATAATGTCCCTGCGGGAGAAAACAAAGCTCTGCCCGCAGGGATATTTTTGCGCTATATTTCAGAAAAAGCGCGGGAAAACAATAGAAAAAGGAGAGAACAAAATGAGAAAAAAATTACTCAGCATCGCTTTGGCGATCGTAGTGGTACTGGCAGCATTGCCGTATTTTGCGACGCCATCCTTTGCGGCGCTCAGCGTCAGCGAGGTCAAAGCACAGATTACGGACACTTATCAAAAGGCGCGTTCCCGCAACAGCGGAAATTCCTTTGATGGTTGGTGCGGTGCTTATGTCGGTCAGCAGCTGCAGATTCTTGGGATCAACACGACTCTTGTCGCGCCCAATGGAAACGGGCATTATGACGCTTATACGGGACTGTCTGAAACGACAGGCGGCTATAAAGTAACCTGCTATCCCGCATCGAGCTATTCTATCACCTCTGCGTTGAATGCGATCACCGCGAATGGCAACGCTTACAATATCCTGATCGGGTTTGAAAAGGGGTATCAAGGTAATCCGCTGGGTCACTGCTTGTTTATTCACGCCATTATTGATGGGACTGTGTATTATTCAGAGAGCTTTGCGTTCAATTCTTACGGCGAGGGCTCGGTGATCGCACAGAGCATTTCCTGGGTGGATTCTTTTTACGCCAGAAATGGGTACACGCTGGATGGTGTCGTCTATTTTAGCAAGTCTGCCGGCGTTGTTCGTGACGAATACCCCTCCTACGCAACGCTGGAGGTGACGAAGCAGACGCCCATGCATTCGCTCCCCTGCAGCGACCTGACCGATTCTTCTTCCGAGCGGATCTGCACCTGGCCGGTGGGCAAAAGGCTGACGGCTACCGGGCTTTACTGCAATACCGCGGGCAATTACTGGTATGGCGTGACCGATCCGGATTCCGGAAAGGAAGGCTATGTATTTGCCGGCGAGGTGCGGGTCAAGGAGCTTTTGTGGGACGCCACGATCACGGGCGCGGATTATCCGGAGGAGCTGAGCCTGGGAAGCCGCTTCTGGATCAAGGGGACGGTCTCCACCCGGTATACCGGCCTGCAGACCGTTACCGGCAGCATCCTGAAAAACGGGACGGTGCGCTACACCTGCTCCGTCAACACCACCTCGGCCTTTTCGCTGCTCAACAGCAAGATCGACGAGGCCCTTTGCTTCAACGAGCTGGAGGCCGGCGGATACAATTATCTGGTCAGCGCGAAGTGCCGCAACTATTACGCCACCGACGGCACCACGCTGGCCTCTCCCGAGACGAAAACCATCACGGTACACAGCAATTACTTCAGCGTCGGCGGTCATGTTCATGCCTATACCATCGAGGAGCATGAGGCGGCGCATCCCCATCGGTGCTATAAGCGCTGCTCCTGCGGCGATTATCAGTACACCGGCGATACTGCTTATGTGGATACCTGTGAGGAATGCACCAAGTATTCCGGCACCTGCGGCGCCGATGGCGACAACCTGACCTGGAAGCTGAACCGGGACACCGGCGAGCTGACTATCTCCGGAACGGGGTATATGAAGGACTATGACAGCGCTTCTAAAACCCCGTGGTATAGTGTAAGAAACGAGATCAAAACAGTGACCGTTGGCTCCGGGGTTGCGGATGTGGGAGCTAATGCATTTTGTATTGCTGATTACCATTTCATCGAAAGTGTGACTTTGCCGGACTCGCTGACGGCGATCCGGGAGTGGGCATTCGGCTTTTGCACTTACCTTAGTGAAATCACGATTCCTGAAAATGTAACATTTATCGGGGAGTATGCATTTTGGGGTACCGGGCTTTCTGGTATTACCGTGCCCCGAAAAGTAAGCAATATTGGAGGGGGAGCCTTCACCTCCCAGCATATGAAGGCGATCCTTGTAGATGCTGGAAATCAGTACTATACAAGCGAAAATGGAGTTTTGTATAATAAAAATAAAACGCTGCTGCACACCTATCCGTGGGGCAAGAATGATCAGGAAGGAACTGCAGAGGGGTCAAAGAGCTATTTCCGTATCCCGGACACGGTGACCGAGATTGAGGATAATGCCTTTTATCACGCACAATTAGATGAAATCCACATGGGGTCTGCAGTCAAGACGATAGGGTATCAGGCGTTCAGGCACTGCAAATTTAGCACCATTTTGCTGCCGGCCGGCGTGTCCTGCGTAGAACAGTTCGCCTTTGCAAATACAGCTTTAGAAAAGATGTACTTTGAAGGCGACGCGCCTGCTTCCTTTGCGTCAAAAGTGTTTTATGAATGCCCAGCAGCCTTGACCATTTATTGCAAAGCGGACGCAGACGGCTGGAACGCCGATTCTTCCGGAAAATGGAACGGTTATCCGCTGAAGAAAATGCTCGGCCTGGGAGAATGCGGGAAAGACGATGTTGACCAGCTGATCTGGACGCTGGATCCTGACGGAACGCTGAACATCTCAGGCTCGTGGCGGATGAAGGACTACAGCGCAAACAACCGGGCGCCCTGGTATGATTTGCGGGATAAGATCAAAACCGTGACCTTCGGGTCTGAAGTGGCAACCGTCGGCGACGAAGCCTTTGCAGACTGCAGCAGCCTGCGGCAGATCGTCTTTTCCGATATCATGGAAGAGATCGGAAGCAGCGCGTTTGACCGCTGCACAAGCCTGCAGGAGATCACGATCCCGAAGAATGTAGACAGTATCGCAGCTTACACTTTTGCGGAGTGCAAGAGCCTGCGGCAGATCTCCGTCTCCAGCGGAAATAGCGAATACACCAGTGTGGACGGCGTGTTGTTCAGCAAAGACCAAACGAAGCTGTACTGTTATCCTGCCGGGAAAGCGGATACAAGCTACGCAATGCCGGGCAGCGTGACCTCGATTTATTCTGGAGCATTCAGCAGCTGCGCCAGCCTGACGAGAGTCGACATTTCTGCGAAAGTGACCTCCATCGGCTTCCAGAGCTTTTATGAATGCGAAGCGTTGAAAGAGGTCCACATCCCCGCAAGCGTAACGTCCATCGCCTATGAATCCTTTGCTAACTGCAAAAGCCTGAACGCTGTCTATTTTGAAGGCAACGCTCCTTCTTCCTGCGGTGCTGCTGCATTCAATAACTGCGCTTCCGGCTTCACCATCTATTACAACCCCGGCACCACCGGCTGGACGGACAGCAGCGCCTATGACGCCTCCGCCGGCACATGGAACGGCTACCGGCTGAAATCTACGCAGGAGCCGGAGCCCTCGGAGCCCGGAGAAGATATCCCCGAAAACGCCGTGCTCATCTCGGCGGAGGAGATCGCGGCTTCCGCAGGCCGGGAGGTCCGGATCATGCTGAAGCTGAGCAATAATCCGGGCATAAACTCTCTGCGGCTGAAGATCGCGTATGATCCCGGCGTCTTTACTTTGGTGTCTGCGACGGATCAGGGCATTTTTGGCAGAGCGCCCACAGCCAGCAAGAATATCACGGTGAACCCTTACACCATGGTTTGGGCAAGCGACGGAAATACGACAGAAAACGGCGGGCTGGTGGAGCTGGTGTTCCGCGTTTCCGAAACGGCCGAGGTTGGGACAAAGCGCATCACACTTACGGCGGAACAGGTGTTTAACGAAAATGAAGAGGTCGTGCCGGTGGCTGCGAAGGATATTTCCGTGAATGTTCGGAAGTTTGCGCCGGGCGATGCAAACGGCGACGGAGAGATCGATCTGCGGGATGCGACCCGCCTTCTGCAGTATTTTGCGGATTGGGATGTGACCGTGGAAAAGGATGCCGCCGATGTAAATGGCGACGGAGAGATCGACCTGCGGGATGCCACAAGGCTGCTGCAATATCTTGCAGGATGGGATGTTTCCCTCGCACAGTGAGGAGAGGAGGACCTGCTATGAATCACACGCATTTCGGAAAGCGGGCGGCGGCTCTGCTGATGACGGTCTTTCTGCTGCTGCAGGCGCTGACTGCGGCGGCGGGAAACACAAGCGCGGTCATTTCGGCACAGCGTGTCGATGCGGCTGCGGGCGAGGAGGTCCATGTGCTCCTTCGGATCGAGGAAAACCCGGGAATGAGCTCTTTGAAGCTCAAGATCGCATACGATGATTCGGTTCTCACACTTCGTTCCGTATCCGATAAAGGTCTGTTTGACAGCGCGCCGACGACCAGCCCGCAGCTGACGAAAAATCCATATATCATTCTTTGGGCCAGCGCCGGCAACATGGTCCAAAACGGCGAACTGGTCGAGCTTGTGTTCCATGTTTCGGATTCCGCAGTCAGCGGCTTGCAGACGATCGCGATCACGGTTGAAAGCGCATTTAACGAAACTGATGGCAAAGTGGCCATTTCGGCGCAGAATGCGGAGATCATGATCGGCGAAGCGCCGCCTGCGACCATTCAGAATGTAAAAGCGGGCGAGCAGATCACGGCCAATGTCCAGTGCAAAGAAGGCATTTCAGCGCTGGCGCTGTGTGCGCAGTATGACGCTTTCGGAAAACTGCTTTCCGCGCAGACTGCGGCGCTGAAGGCCGGTGAGACGAACCGGTTGACCTTTGCTGCGGCGGACGGCGTCCGCACAGTGAAGCTGTTTGCAGTAGATCCGGGCTCCTTCCTTCCCTTGTGTTCTGCGGCTGCGGCGCGCAAATGAACGGATGGGAAACCCGCGGCTGTGAGACGGCCAAAGGGGATGAGGGGGACATTCCCTCCTCCCCCTCATCTTTTTTTGAAAAAAATGAACACACTTATCACTCAGCATATTGTTTTTTAATTTGAAATGTGGTAAAGTGAATGCGTAAAAATAGATGCAAACAGCAAAAGGCCATGGCCTTTTGCCGCTTTTACTCTTGTAAAAGCGGCAAATTTGCAAGCATTGCAGCAAAGGGAGGAAGAAAATGCGGAAACGAAACCGGATCCTATGCGCGCTGCTGGCGGCGCTGCTGGCCGCAGTGCTGAGCCTGCCGGCGGCAGCCGCGGAGACCAGCCTGATCATCAGCGCGCCGGAGACCCTGCCCGCCGTTGGCGAGACCTTTACCGTCACGGTGACGATCTCCGGCAATCCCGGCCTGTGCGCGGCACAGTACACCCTTGCTTTTGACCCGTCGGTGGTCCGCTGCGAAAGCGCTTCCGTGGGCGAACTCCTGCGGAACACCTTCTCCGCCGCCAACCCCAGCGCGGAGGCCGGCGCCATCGTGGCGGCAGCCACTGTGACCCCCGCCACCGGCGACGGCTCGGTGGGCGTCTTCACCTTTCAGGTGCTGAAGGCGGGCGAGACGGATTTCACCCTGCAAAACGCCATCTTCAGCGGCGCGGACGGCGCGCCCATCCAAACCAATATCACCACCTCCGCCCCGGCGGAGGACGAGCCCGGCCAGCCGGAACAGCCCGTCCCCGGCGGCGAGACCGGCCAGACCCCCGGAAAGGACCCCGCCCAGCCGGAGCAGCCCGGTCAGGAGCAGCCCGGTCAGGAGCAGCCCCTCCCGGCGGAGCCGCTGTTTACCGACGTTCCCCAGAGCTTCTGGGGCTATGAGGCCATTCAAAAGGCGGCCCGGCTGGGTCTGATCAACGGCGTGGGCGAGGGCAAATTTGCCCCGGAGCGCAAGCTGACCCGGGCGGAATTCGTCACCATGCTCTGGCGTCTGGCGGGCCAGCCCGCCGCAGGCGCAAAGGCCGATTTTACCGATGTCCCCGCGGAGATCTGGTATCGGGCGGGGCTGGATTGGGTGGCGGAAAAGGGCTATGTCACCGGCGACGGCGGCCGCTTTAAGCCGGAGGATCAGATCACCCGGCAGGAGGCCGTCACCATCCTCTTCCGCTACAGCGGCGGGCAGAGCGGCATGGAGACCATGTTTTCCGCCATTTATGCCGATCAGTTTTCCGACAGCGGCGCGGTGGCCTCCTGGGCGAAAAGCGCCATGGACTGGGCGATTTATCACAGCGTCATCCAGGGCAGCGGCGGCAAGCTGAACCCCACGGGAACGGCCAGCCGGGCGGAGATCGCGGCGATCTTTGTCCGTTACGCAGAAAAAGTATAAAATAAAAATAGATCAGAGGAGGAGAAACATGAAAAAATTGCTGCGGACTCTTTTGCTGGCGGCGGCGCTGACGGCGCTTCTTTGCGTGAGCGCCCTGGCGGCAGACAGCACGGTCAGCATTACTGGCCAGACCGGCGCAACGCTGACGCCCAAAACGGCGGAGGGAGATGCGATCACAGCCGATGCAAACGGCAAGTATGAAAACGCCGCAAAGTTCGATGTGAACGCCACCGGAACGAAGGACAATCAGTATCTGCTGCTGGTGCTGCGCGACCAGAATGTTCCCACGGAGCAGAACATCGTTTACATCAATCAGGCGGCAGCCGGCGAGGATGGCAAGATCGCCTTTACCGGCAGCGAAGCGGCCTATCCCATGACCATGACCAGCGGAACCTATTATGTTTATCTGGTGGGCGCGGATAAGGAGTTTTCGAAGGAAAAACCCGCCGCCAGCTTCACCTATGATGCCGGGTATATCCTGGGGGATGTGGATGGAGACGGGAAATGGACTGCAAATGACGCCTTGTATACCTTGCAGATCGCGGTAAACAAAACGACACTGAAAATCGATAATGTGGATGTGCCCGTTACCGATGCGATGCGTGCAGCTGCAAATGCAGACAAGGACAAATATGTATCTGCCAACGATGCGCTGCTGATCCTGCAAAAGGCCGTCGGCAAAAATGTATTCTAAAAAGGGGCGTGACCGATGATGAAAGTGAAAAGAATGCTTGCTTTTGTGTTGGCACTGGCAATGACATTAAGCCTTGTAGTTTTGCCTGCAAGCGCCGAAGAAGCCTTCACGGTTTCTCTCTCCGATGCAACAGCAACGGTGACACAGACGGAAGGCCAAGAAGTGACCGTTGATGTCAATGTGTCTGGGTTAAAAGAGGGAGAAGGCTGGAGTGCCTTGACCCTTTATGTGTATTATGACTCTGAAGTTCTGGAGTTTCAAAATGGAATGCTTGGAAGTGCGGGAATGTCGGCAGGAATGAGACTGATGCAGGCCGGAGCAAGTCTAAGCTTTCAAATTGCTGCGGAAAAAGATGAGCAGGATGCAAATGAGAATAACAATAAAGAAGAACTTTGCGTGGGCATTGCTGCAACAGCAGCTGCATCAGGCAATCCCGTACTCGTGACGGAGACGGGAACAATCTGGACTTTGACTTTTAAGGCAAAAGCCGATCTGGAATCGCAGCAGCTTCCTTTAACGCTTGTTTGCACCAAAGCGGAAGTCAATGGAGATTCTACAATTGTTCCTGTGACAAAGGGCGGAACAGTCACCATCAACGGCGTTGCCCCTGAGCTGGACTATGTGGAAGTGACCAATGCCACCGGCACCGTCCTTGCCTACAGCACGAGTGAAACGGAAAAATATACCGTTGAAAAGAGAGCGGATGAAGTCACGCTTGACAGCGAGACCAGCTATACCTATTTTGTCAAGGCTTATTCCAAAAAGGGTACGGACATCACGGATCAGGTCCAGTGGAGCATAAAACATGACCGTAACGAAGCTGTCGGTGCGCAGCTTGACGAAACGGGCAAGGAAAATAAAGTTGTTAAAGTCACGATCCCCGAAAAAGGCGGCAGCCCGAAGGGCGTGACCCTTTCGGTGATCACCGCAAAGATGCCGGAAGCGGAGACAAGCAAGACTGCGAAGATCCTCTATCGCCGGGCCGATTCCATTCCCACCAGCGCAGATATCAGCCTGCGCGAGGGCAGCAGCGCGAACCTGCAGGTTCCCGGAACCGGCGCTGCCGATGTGACGGCTCAGTTTGACGCGGTGGTTTATGATCAGTTTGGGGAAGATATCACGAAAACAGCGTTGGGTTCTTCCTGCTACTGGTATGTTGAAAGCGCAAATGCCGGGAGCACATCCACCTCTGGCATCAGCATGAATTACAGTACGGGCCTGCTTACCGTGAAAAGCAATGCGCTGAGCACGGTTCAGAACGGCAATACGAACTATACTGTTTATATTCAGGCAAATCAGAGTTCGGGCGGTAAGAGAGTCGGAACTTATCCGATTACCGTTTCCCTTTCTGCCCGCGTCCCCTCCTCCGTCGTGATCTCCGGCGGCCCCGAAGACTCCACGCTGGCCGTGCCCGAGACGGGTGAGCAAAAGGCCACCTACACCGCCACGGTCTACGATCAGTACGGCGATGTGATGACGGAGCACGACGCGATCAATTGGGAACTCAAAAATGAAAGAGAAAGTGATGCTTTTTCTCAGGCAGGCGTTACTATTGAAAATGGCGTTGTCACCGTCACCAAGGTGGCCGCCGAAAATGACTTCGTAGAATCCGAAGATTCTGCCAAAGCGGGTACATTGCTGAGAACGATCTGGGTCAAGGCCACCTGCGAAGGCGTATCTGGCGGCACCCTTCTCACCCTCACCCGCCAGCCCGCCACGGTCACGCGCCTTGAAATCACCGGCAAAGACACGCTGGAAGTGCCCACGAAAAGCGATAACGAAGGCGAAAAATACGAAGGTTACTCGGCCACAGTCTACGACCAGTACGGCGTGGAGATCAAGGATCACGACACGATCAGTTGGACGCTGGTGGAAGACAACCTGAACAATGATATCACGATTTCTGGTAGTATTGTAAAGGTCACCTCCGCCGCTGCCGGAAAAGCTTTCACCGAAAAAGATGGAAAGCTGCAGTTTACCTTCACCATCAAGGCCACCTGCGGCGGCAAAAGCGACACCAAGACCATTACCCTCACCCGCCAGCCGTCGGAGGCGACAAGCTTCGGCTGGTCCGATGGCGGCAGCACTGATAGAGAGGCGGTTCCGCATGAAGAGGGGGCGCAGGTGCCCGCAAGCGTGGAAGTCATTGTCCGCGACCAGTACGGCCAAAGGATGACCGACGCCGAAGTGCAGCCGGACGGCACGCTTCCCACCGGTATCGTTTTGAAGGATGGCAAGCTGTATATCACCAAGGATGCCGTCGATCATTTTGATAATGAGCGCGGAGATTCTACTAAGGGAATCAGGGTCAGCCTGAAGAGCGGCAATGCGGAGGTCACAGTCACGGTGCACCTGAAGCTTGCTGATGCGCAGACCAGCAGGGACAGCGCCGAAATCACCGGCCAGGCGAGCATCGCCCGGCCCACGGGCGATACGCCGAATACCGCCGAGTACACCATCGGCGATATCGTGGATCAGTACGGCCTGCCGCTGCAGAATGTCGATCGCAGCAATCTGTCCTTGAAGCTTTATTCCAAATATGATGAAGACGAGGATCAGTACGAGGGCGAAGTCACGCAAGGCCCTGTGACGCTTTTCGGTAATACCATCACCGTCACGAAGGACGCTACGGTGGGCACCAAGTATTACCTCATGGCATATTATAACAATGGCAGCTACGATCAGCAGTGCTCCGCTGCAAAGGAAATCACCATTACCGATAAGCAGCCGGGCGATCCCCTGACCGTGGTGCAGGGCGATATCACCTACGGTACTGCGGTCAACCCCAGTGTCAGCAATAAGCCCAAGGACGCCGGCGAGATCACCTATACCTATGCGGGCCGGGACGGCACGACCTATGCTTCCACCACCACTGCGCCCACCAACGCCGGTAAGTATACCGTCACCGCCACCTGCGAAGACGCGACCCATATCTACACCGGCTCCAAGGATTTCGAGATCAAGCCCAAGGAGATCGAGGTGGGCTGGATCGAGCTGGTCGAAGACGAATACACCTACAACGGCCAGCAGCAGACCGTGCAGTACACCGTCACGGACGGCGATAAAACGCTGGTCAAGGGCACGGACTACACGGCCGAGGGCGACAAGTACACCAACGCCGGCTTGTACCTGCTGAAGATCATCGGTAAGGGCAATTATACCAGCGACTTTACAGCGGCGGCGGGTGCGCCCAGCGTGAATTGGAGCATCTGGGCGCTGCCGGTAAAGATCGATGCAGCCACCTTCCAGTCTCGCGCTTATGAAAAGGAGAATTACTCCGCTGCGCTGACTGCGCTGACGCTGGTCGCAGCACAGGACGGCGTCACCATGCCCGATACGCTGACGGCAGGAAATGACTTTACCGTCTCCGACATTCGTATCACCAACAATAATGTGGGCCAGCAGCCGGTCAGCTTCAAGGTGACCCTGAACAACACCAACTACAAGTGGGCAGCGCCTGAAACCGGAAATACGCTTGTGGCTGAGGGCGATAACTTCAAGGTCGAGATCACCAAGGCTGACCACGATTCTGAGAATGTCTCCGCCGAGGGCAAATACGGCAACCAGCTGTCTGTCGATCTCTCCCAGTATCTGCCCGAGGGCTGGAGCGCCGCGGTGGCCATCACCGAGAACACCAATGCGGTGCTTACCGAGATCCATAGCGGTGCGATGTATATCATGCAGCAAGACGGCAAGCTCTGGCTCCAGCTGGCAAATGATTCCAACAAGGTCGGCAAGGACGCCCAGGTCACCCTCACCGTGAGCAGCACCAACTACAACGATTTCACCGTCACTGTCACCGTCACCGTGCAGGCGAAGGAGACGCAGGTGATCACGGCCAGCGGCCTCAATGTCACCTACGGCGATGCGGGCGTCAAGCTCAACGCCGCCGCGCTGGACAATGCGCAGCTGACCTATGCGGTCACCGAGGGCGATAATGTGATCGCCGTGGACGCAAACGGCAATGTGACCCTGAAAAAGTCCGGCGCCGCGAGGATCCAGATCACCGCAGTGGAGACCGAAGATTACGGTACTGCGAATATCACCGTCGACGTCACCGTCGCAAAGCGCAGCCTGACCGTCAAGGCCGACGATCTGACCGCCTATGTGGGCGGACAGCAGCCCGCGCTGACCTATACCGTCACCGGTCTGGTCAATGGCGACATGCTGACCACCGTGCCCGAGCTGGAGCTGAAGGCTGTCCCCGCCGGCGTGGATCCCATGAAGACCGCCGGGACCTATACCATCGGCTTTAAGACCGAACCCACGGCCGATACGGAAAAATATGACCTGAATGTTTTGACCGGCACGCTGACCGTCAGCAGCCGGCCCAGTGTGAACCCCGTCCCCGCCGGCAATTCCGTCAAGCTGGAGGAAACCGAGGGCGGCAAGCTCACCTCCTCTGTCTCCCGGGCCACCAAGGGCACCACGGTGACCATCACCGTCAAGCCCGACGAGGGCTATCGGCTGGAGGAGCTGGAGGTCCTGGATAAGGACGGCGAGTCTCTGCCCCTGAAGGAGCTGGCAAACGGCAGGTTCAGCTTCGAGATGCCCAATTCCAGGGTCACCGTTCAGGCGACCTTCGCCCAGGAGAGCACCTATGCGGGCTATCCCGATGTGCTGCCCCAGGATTGGTTCTATTCCGCCGTCCGCTATGTGACGGAGCGGGGCCTGATGAACGGCACGCCCAACGGCTTTGAGCCCAATATGGATTCCTCCCGCGCCACGATCTGGACCATTCTGGCCCGGCTCAGCGGCGTGGACACCACCGTCGTCAGCGGCGAATGGTATGCCGTGGCCCGTCAGTGGGCGATGGAAAACGGCGTCTCCGACGGCACGAATCCCAACGGTATCATCACCCGCGAGCAGCTGGCCACCATGCTCTATCGCTACGCCCAGACTAAGGGCCTGGTGAAGGCGGAGGCCGCCGCCGATCTGAGCGTCTTCGTCGATGCGGATCAGATCAGCGCCTACGCGCTGGACGCCATGCGCTGGGCCGTTTCCATCGGCCTGCTCAACGGTATGGACGGCAACCGTCTGGCTCCCCAGGGCAGCGCGGCCCGGGCCCAGGTGGCCACCATGCTGATGCGCTTTGATCAGCTGGCGAAATAATTTACCTGGCAATTTTCCAAAAGCCGCCGCGGAAGCTCCGCGGCGGCTTGCGTTTTGCCCGCTTTCTTGTGCTTCTGCCAAAAATTCAGAAGAATTCAGAAAAAAATTCGTGCTTTTTTCTGAGAAATATGATAAGATAAAAATAATAAAAGGCAAAGGAGGGCGCTTTTCTATGAACATTCCCGCATATGCCGTCTGGCTGGCGGCAGCCATCCTGTTCGGGATCCTGGAAGCGGTGACGCTGGGGCTCAATTCCATCTGGTTTTCCGTGGGCGCGCTGGCGGCCATGGCTGCGGCGCTTTTGGGCGGCGGCGTCTGGCTGCAGGCGGTGGTCTTTCTGGCGGTTTCGCTGGCGGCGCTGCTTGCGGCGAAAAAGCTGCTGAAAAACCGCTTCAACCGGGAGCGCCAGCCCACCAATGCCGACCGGATCCTGGGCGAGACCGTCATCGTCACGGAGGAGATCAACAACGAAAAGCCCTCCGGGCAGATCCGCGCGGGCAGCACTTTCTGGACGGCCCGCAGCATCGACGGCGCTGTGATCCCCAAGAACGCCGAGGTCACAGTGAAATACATCGATGGCGTCAAGGCTATGGTGGAGCGCACCTGAGCGCCCGCCCATCTGCAACAAAAAGGAGGAACCCCCATGCTGATCGCAATCGCATCGCTGCTCCCCGTGATCCTGATCATTATCGTCGTCCTGCTGATCCTGTCCAACGTGGTGGTCGTGCCCCAGGCCAGCGCCTTCGTGGTGGAGCGCCTTGGCGCTTACCAGCAGACCTGGCAGACCGGCGTCCACTTCAAGATCCCCCTGCTGGAGCGGGTGGCCAATAAGGTCACGCTGAAGGAGCGCATCGCCGATTTTGCGCCCCAGCCCGTGATCACCAAGGACAATGTCACCATGCAGATCGATACGGTGGTCTATTTCTTCGTTTCCGACCCCAAGCTCTATACCTATGGCGTGGTGCAGCCCATGTCCGCCATCGAGAACCTGACGGCCACCACCCTGCGCAATATCATTGGCGAGCTGGAGCTGGACCAGACCCTCACCTCCCGCGATATCATCAACAGCAAGATGCGGGCAATTCTGGATGAAGCCACCGATCCCTGGGGCATCAAGGTCACCCGTGTGGAGCTGAAAAACATCATCCCGCCTAAGGAGATCCAGAACGCCATGGAGCGCCAGATGAAGGCCGAGCGGGAGCGCCGGGAATCCATTCTGAAGGCCGAGGGCGAGAAGAAATCCGCCATTCTGATCGCCGAGGGCGAAAAGGAATCTGCCATTCTCCGGGCCGAGGCAGTCAAGCAGCAGAAGATCAAGGAGGCCGAGGGTCAGGCGGAGGCTCTGATGAAGGTCCAGACCGCGCTGGCCGATTCTCTCAAGCTGCTGAACGAAGCCGCCCCCACCGAAGCCGTCCTGCGCATGAAGGCGCTGGAGGCCTTCCAGGCCGCAGCCAACGGTCAGGCCACCAAGATCATCATTCCCTCCGAGCTTCAGAGCATTGCCGGCCTGGCCGTCTCTGCCAAGGAGCTGATCAAGGACGAAAAATAAAACGAACGCAAGAAAAAGCCTGTGAGCAAAAGCTCACAGGCTTTTTTCATCGCAGGCTCACAGGCCGAAGTCCTTTGCCAGCACCCGGAAGGCGGGCAGCGACCGCTGCAGCGTTTCCGGCGAGACGCAATAGGCCAGCCGGGCATAGCCGGGGCAGCCGAACTCATCGCCGGGGATCAGCAGGATGTCCCGCTCCATGGCCTTTTGGCAGAAGAAGCGGGAATCGCCGCCGGGCGTTTTCAAAAACAGATAGAACGCGCCGTCCGGCCGGACGCAGGAAAAGCCCATATCGGTCAGCGCGGCATAGATGAGATCCCGGTTTTCCGCATAGACGGAAAGGTCGGCGGTCTGACCGGCACAGTCTGCCGCCACCCGCTGAAACAGGGAGGACACATTGATATAGCCCAGCGCCCTTCCCGCGCCGTAGACCGCGGCGCGGACCCGGCCATAGTCCGTGGTTCCGGGATGCAGCGCCAGATAGCCGATGCGCTCCCCGGGCAGAGAGAGGGATTTGCTGAAGGAATAGCAATAGATGGCGTTGGGATAGATGGCGGGCAGGAAGGGGACTTCGGCCCCGCCGTAAGAAAGCTCCCGGTAGGGTTCGTCAGCGATCACATAGATGGGGTGGCCAAGCTGCCGGGCCTTTTTCGAAAGGAGGGCCGCCAGCTGGTCCAGGCTCTCCCGGGAAAGGATCACGCCGGAGGGATTGTTGGGGGAGTTCAGCAGCATGGCCGCTGTTTTGGGCGTGATGGCCCGCTCCACGGCGGAAAGCTCCATCTGGAAGGTGTCCGGATGGGAGGGGATCTCCACCAGCGTCGCTCCCGCCGCCTGGGCGTAGAGCCGGTATTCCGTGAAATAGGGCGTCAGCGTCAGGATCTCATCGCCTGGGGAAAGCAAAGCGTAGCAGAGGATCGCCAGGGCGGAGGAGGAGCCGGAGGTCAGATAAAGATCCTGCGGCCCGTAGCTTACGCCAAAGGCGGACTTCAGCCTGTCTGCAAGCTTTTGCCGGACGAATGCCAGCCCCGGGGCCGGCGTATAGCCATGCAGCTCCGCGGCAGGCACGGTCTCCAGCAGACGGCGGATGCTCTCCGCCACGCAGGCCGGCGCCGGAACGCTGGGACTGCCGATGGTAAAGTTAAACACATTTTCCGCGCCCACCTCCTGGGCGCGCCGGTCGCCATAAGCGGCGATCTCCCGGATGATGCTCCCTTGGGAGCCCCAATCCACCATTTTCTGCGGGATCATACGTTCACCTCCAATGTCTGCTTTAAGAAACGGATGGCCTGCACATAGCCGTCGAAGCCCAGGCCCTGATAGGTGCGGATGCAGGCCATGCCCGCATAGGAGATCTGCCGGAAGGGCTCCCGGCTGCTGACGGCGGAGATATGCACCTCCACCGCCGGAAGAGCCACGGCCTTCAGCGCGTCCAGAATGGCGATGCTGGTGTGAGTATAGGCGGCGGGATTGATGACGATGCCGTCAAAAACGCCATAGGCCTGTTGGATGGCGTCTACGATGGCGCCCTCGTGATTGGACTGGAAGCATTCCACCTCCACGCCCTCATCCTTGCCGGTTTGCCGGAGCAGGGAAAGCAGATCCTGATAGGTGCGCTTTCCGTAGATCTCCGGCTCCCGCAGGCCCAGCAGATTCAGATTGGGCCCGTTGATCACCAGCAGCTTCATGCTTGTTCCTCCATTTGCTTCAGCGTTTCCGCCAGCGTACCGTTGTTGTCGATGATACGGTCGGCAAACCGGCGGTAAAGGGGTTCCCGCCGGGCATACAGGGCGTCCAGCGGCGTCGATCGAGAGACGGGGCGGCCCTGGGTCGGCAGCGCATCCAGCGACCGCTGCAGCCAGAAGATCGTCCCGTTTTGATGGAGCAGGGGATAATTTTCCTCCCGGGTGACACAGCCGCCGCCGGTGGCGAGCAGAATGCCGGAGCGCTTTCCCAGATCTGCCAAAACCCGGGTCTCCAGCGCGCGGAAGCCGGCCTCACCCTGCCGGGCAAAGATCTCCGGAATGGACATTCCGGCCTGCTCCGCGATGACCTGATCCGCGTCTAAAACAGGACGGCCCAGCCTTTCACCCAGCGCCGCAGCCACCGTGCTCTTGCCGCAGCCGGGCATACCAATGAGAATGATATTTTCCAGCCGCTGCCGCAGCAGCGCCACGGCCCGGTCGATCTCGTGCTCCGGAATGGGCTGGCCGGTAAAAAGCTCCCGGCTGCGCTTGGCCTGCGCCGCCAGCATGGGCAGACCGCTGCAGCTGGGGATGCCCAGCGCCTCCGCCTGCAGCACAAGACCGGTGCGGGCGGGGTTGTAGACAATGTCCAAAATGCCCTGGCAGGCGGGAAATGCCCGAAGTTCCACCGGCGATGCGGGGCAGGCGGGATACATTCCCACCGGCGTAGTGTTCACCAGCAGCTGCGCGTCCGGGTGGCGGTCCAGATTTTGATAGTTGTCCGGGCCGCTGCGGGAGATCACGGTGACGCTGGCTGCGCCCAGCTCCCGCAATACGGCGCACACCGTCACAGAAGCCCCGCCGCTGCCCAGTACAAGGGCCTTTTTGCCCCGGATGGGGATGCCGCTCTGCAGCGCCATGCGGCGGAAGCCAAAATAATCGGTATTGTCGCCGTAAAGCGTGCCGTCCGGCCGGCGGATCAGCGTGTTTATGCTGCCCAGCAGCCGGGCCTCCGGCGAGAGGGCATCGCACCGGGCGGCTGCGAGCTTTTTATAGGGGATGGTCACATTCAGCCCGTCCCAGGGGCCGTTTTGCAGAAAATCCTCCAGCTGCTCCCGGGGACATTCAAATAGCCGGTAGGCAGGGTCGCCCAGAAGACCGTGGAGTATGGGAGAATAGCTGTGGCCCAGCTTTTCCCCCAGCAGACCGCAGCGGAGCATCAGACCACCTCGCTGTAGCTGCCCAGGTAGGAAAACTCCTCGCAGGTGGCGGAAAGCTCGCCCATGAGCTGCAGGAACTGGGGCGAATAGACCGAGGTCTCCAGATCGAAATAGAAGCGGAACTCAAAATCCCGGTCGGGCATGGGGCGGCTCTCCAGCTTGTTCAGGTTGATGCCCAGCGCATAAAACCGGGAGAGCAGCTTGTAGAGGGAGCCGGGCTCGTGGGGCAGGACGGCCATGATGCTGGTGCGGTCTGCGCCGGGATAGATCTCCAGATTTTTGGAGATGCAGATGAAGCGGGTGAAGTTGTTGTCCCGGTCCTGAACGGAAGCGGCCAGACATTCCAGACCGTAAAGCTTCATGCAGGCCCGGGAGGACAGGGCCGCGATATCCTTCCGGCCGGACTGCGCCGCCAGCTTGGCGGCGACGGCTGTGTTTTCACAGGGGATCACCCGAACGCCGGGCAGCTTCTGCAAAAACTCGCTGCACTGCTGGATGGCCTGCTCGTGGGAATAGATCTCCCGGATGTCGGAGAGCTTTGTCCCTGCGGGGGCCAGCAGATTGTGGTCCACCTTCAGGCGGACGCTGCGGACGATGCGGAAATCGTGGCGCATCATCAGATCGTAGACCGCGTTGACGGAGCCGGCGGTGCTGTTTTCCAGCGGCACCACGCCATAGCGGCACAGCCCCTTTTCGATGGCGGAAAATACGGCCTCGAAGCTGGAAAAATACAATACCTGGGGCAGACGGAACAGCTTGCCGCAGGCCAGCTGGGAATAAGCCCCCTCCACGCCCTGACAGGCCACGGTGGCGTGCTCCGGGAAGAGGGCGGGAGTGGACTGGATGGCCTCGCCGATCTGGCGGGTCAGCGGCGTGGCATAGCCCAAAAGCCGGGTCTGATAGCTGCGGCTCAGCTCAAAGATCAGAGAATAGAGGGAGAGGGCATAGTCCCGGATGGCCTCCGGTGCGGCCTCTGCCACGGCGAGCAGCTTCTGCTGCTCCCGGCTCTGATCCAACACGGGCAGGCCGTGGTCCTTTTTATATTGCGCAATGCCGGCGGCCGTCTCCATCCGCTGGGAGAACAGGCGGATGAGCTGGCTGTCGATGCTGTCGATCTCGTTTCTGTAATCCTTCAGATCCATGTTTCTTACCTCAATTCTTTTTTGCGTCCAAGCCAGGCGTCCAGAAGGGCCACGGCGGCAGCGGCCTCCACGCAGGGCACAGCCCGGGGCACGATGCAGGGATCGTGCCTTCCGGCGACCTGCAGCCCGGTCTCCGCGCCGGCCGCCAGATCCACTGTCTGCTGGGGCCGGGCGATGGAGGGCGTGGGCTTGAAGGCGACCCGGAAGGTCAGGGGCATGCCGTCGGTGATGCCGCCCAGAATGCCGCCGCAATGATTGGTCCGGGTCCGGACGGCGCCATCTTCCAGACAAAAGGCGTCGTTATTTTCGCTGCCCCGCAGGGCGGCGCTTTCAAAGCCGCTGCCGAATTCCACGCCCTTGACGGCGGGAATGCCGAACAGGATGGCGGCAAGCCGGTTTTCCATGCCGCCGAACATGGGGTCGCCCAGCCCGGCGGGCAGGCCAAGTACGGCACATTCCACAACGCCGCCCAGGGAATCGCCTTCCGCTTTGGCCTGCAGGATGGCCCGGCGCATCTCCTCGCCTCGGGCGTCGGAGACGGTGGGGAAGGGCTTGTCCGCCGTGGAGGACAAAAGCGCGCCCTCGTCGGATATGCCGCCGATGGAGACGATGCGGGAAAGGATCTCCACGCCCTGCTGCCGGAGATACTGCAGGCAAAGCCCGCCGGCCACGCAGAGGGGCGCGGTGAGCCGGCCGGAAAAGTGTCCGCCGCCGGTGGGATCCTGAAAGCCGAAGTATTTCACCTGAGCGGTGTAGTCTGCATGGCCCGGCCGGGGCGTGTTTTGCAGGCCGGCATAATCATCGGGCCGGGTGTTGGTATTGCGGAGGATGGCGGCAATGGGCGCGCCGCAGGTGCGCCCTCCATACAGACCGGAAAGAAGCTCCGGCTGGTCGGCCTCCTTCCGGGGCGTGGAAAGCTCGCTCTGCCCCGGGGCCCGGCGGCGGAGAAAGCGCTGCAGCGCCTCCAGATCGACCACAAAGCCGGCGGGGAAGCCCTCCAGCGTCATGCCGATGGCAGGAGAGTGGGATTGGCCGAAGATGGTCAGCCGCAGATTTTCGCCGTAGGTGCTGCTCATAGGCTGGCTCCTTTCAGGGCGGCATAGTGCGCCCAAAAGTCAGGGTAGGATTTGCTGACGCATTCGCTGCCGCAGACCGTTACCGGCTCCCGGCAGACGCAGGCGGCGGCGGCAGCAGACATGGCAATGCGGTGGTCGCCGCAGCAATCCACCGTACCGCCCCGCAGCGCGGGAACGCCGTGGATCTTCAGCCCCTCCGGCAGCTCTTCCACCTGCCCGCCCAGGGCGGTGAGCAGAGCGGCGGTGCTGCGCAGCCGGTCCGATTCCTTCAGGCGGAGCCGGCCTGCGTGGACGATGCTGGTCTCCCCCTGACAGACGGCGGCCACCACGCTGAGCACCGGGATCAGATCCGGGATGGGCGCAGCATCGATGGTGCGGCCCTGCAGCGTGCCCCGGCGGACGGTGACGCTGCCGCCGGAGACGGAGACCTCCGCCCCCATGGCCGTCAGCTGCCGCAGAATGGCACGGTCGCCCTGCCGGGAGACAGGGTCAAGCCCGTCCACCGTGACCCCCTCCGGGGAAAAGGCCCCCATGCAGAGGAAGAAGGCGGCGTTGGAATAGTCCCCCTCGGCGCAGAGCGATGCAGGATAGCGGGGCCGCTGGCCGCCGGGAACGCGATAGCGCCAGTCCTGCCGGGAAAAGAGGACGCCGCCCCGGGCCAGAGCATCCTCCGTCATGGAGATGTAGGCGGCGGATTCCACCGGCCCTGTGACCTCCACGGCGCTCTCGCCGGAAAGCAGCGGCAGGGCCATCAGCAGGCCGGAAACATATTGGGAGGAAACATTGCCCGGCAGGGAAAACGCGCCGGGCGTGAGCTGTCCTTCGGCAGAAAGCAGCCCGCCCTGCTGCCGCAGGATCATGCCGTGGGCCTGAAGCAGCCCGGCCAAAGGCTCCAGCGGCCGCTGGGGCAGCCGCCCCTCCATGGAAAAGACGGCCTTTGCTCCCAGCGCTCCCGCCACCGGCAGGAGAAAGCGCAGGGTGGAGCCGCTTTCGCCGCAGGGCAGGGTACAGGGACTCTCCGGCGGCGCGGAAATGGGAACGATCCGCAGCGTGTGCGCCGAAACGGGGCGGATATCCGCCCCCAGCGCCTGCAGACAGGCGATGGTGGCACGGATATCATTGGAAAATCCGTGAATGGTCAGCTCCGCCGGACCTTGTCCCAGCGCGGCGCAGATCAGCAGCCGGTGGGCCTGGGATTTGGAGGAGGGAATGGTCACACGGCCGTGGCGCAGACCAGGAGAAAGCACCTGCGTCATGTCACACCGCCTGCCTTCATCCAATCCCGCAGCTGCGGCGCGGGGATCTCCAGGATCCGGCAGCGGCCGATGGCCTCGGGCACGATCAGATGCAGCCGGCCGCCCTCCAGCTTTTTATCGGAAAGAGCCGCCTGATACAGGGCGTCCAGCGGGTAGCTTGTTTCGGTGGGCAGACCGTACTGCTCCAGCAGCCCGATCCCCTCCCGGGCCGTTTCCGCGGAGCAGAAGCCCTTTTGCGCCGCGGCCCGCAGAAGGACGGCGGTGCCAATGGCAACGGCCTGTCCGTGAAGCAGCGTAAAGCCGCTGCAGGCCTCCACGGCGTGGCCCACGGTATGCCCCAGATTCAGCGTCTGGCGGCAGCCCCTGTCATATTCGTCCGCCTGAACGATATCCCGCTTCATGGCGACGCATTGGGCAATGACCGGCTCAGGCTCGTCCCGGACCGGCGTTTTCCGCAGCCGGTCAAACAGCGGCCTGCTGCCCAGCAGGGCATATTTGATGATCTCCGCGCAGCCGCAGCGATATTCCTCCTCCGGCAGGGTGGAGAGAGCATCCGGATCGCACAGCACCAGCGAGGGCTGATAAAAGGCCCCGGCCTGATTTTTGCCGCCGTCCAGATCGATGGCCGTCTTGCCGCCCACGGAGGAATCCACCATGGCCAGCAGGGTAGTGGGGACCTGAACAAAGCGCACGCCCCGGAGATAGGTGGCGGCGGCAAAGCCC
>DHMK01000070.1:1057-1343 GCA_002405755.1 Clostridiales bacterium UBA4644 | reverse complement strand
CCGCCCAGGGCGACGATCAGGTCGCTGCGGGTGAAGCGCCGGCTGCAGAGGGCGTTGAGTAGCGCGCCGTAGGTGGCGAGGCTTTTCTGCTGCTCGCCATGGGGAAAGACGAAGCGCTCCACCGAAAAGCCCGCTTCCCGCAGGGAAGCCTCCGCCTGCGCGCCATAGAGGGGAAAGACACGGTCATCCGAAACCAGCATGGCGGAGCAGGGCTCCACGCACTGGGCGGAAAGGGCGCCCAGCCGGGCCAGAAGCCCCCGCTGCACCAGGACCTCATAGCGGCGGG
>DHMK01000070.1:763-963 GCA_002405755.1 Clostridiales bacterium UBA4644 | reverse complement strand
TGGCCGTCCACCTCCTCCTTCCGGCGGCGGCCCTCATCCAGAAGCCGGATAAGCTCCGCCTTGTCCTGCCGCGCCAGCGCGGTCTGATACTGCTGCAGAAATTGAATATAGAGGGAAAGCTCCTGCCCGAGGAAATCCCGGTTATCCAGAAAAAGCTCCGCCCACATCTCCGGGTTGAGCCAGGCCACCCGGGTCATATC
>DHMK01000070.1:0-691 GCA_002405755.1 Clostridiales bacterium UBA4644 | reverse complement strand
GCGGAAAAGCCCTTGTGGCTGCCGGCGGAGGGACTCTTGATATAGGCGTTGGCCGCCACATGGGCCAGCTGAGAGGTGAAGGCGATGACCCGGTCGTGATCCTCCGCCGTGGTAATGGAGATCTGACGGAAGCCCGCCGGACTCAGCAGCTCCTTCACCCGGCTCAGCAGCCGGATATCGTTGAGATCTCCCGGGACGATCACCATGGGAGCGCCCTGAAACAGCGTTGCGGAGGCATATTTGAAGCCGGAATTGTGGTTGCCCGCCATGGGGTGGCCCCCCAGATAGGTGAAGCCGTGGGCCTTGGCCAGGGGAAAGCAGGCGACGCAGACCTGCCGCTTGACGCCGCAGCAGTCGATGACCACCGGATGGGGGCCGATCTGATGGGCGTGGGCGGTGAGATAGTCGATGGCGGCCTGGGGACAGACGGCCAGCAGGATCAGGTCACATTCCGGGAGGCGCTCCCCGGTGAGCTCGTCGGAGCAGGCGCCGGAAAGCCGGGCAAAGTCCAGCACGGCCCGGTCTGCGTCATAGCCCAGGACCCGATGTCCCCCGGCACAGTAGGCCTTGGCGAAGGAACCGCCGATGAGCCCCAGCCCTACGATGCCAACGGTCATTCCTCCACCGCCTCCCGAACGGCCCGCACCTTCCGGGCAAGCACGGCATATTGCTCCGGCCGCAGGGACTGCGC
>DHMK01000063.1:33090-33422 GCA_002405755.1 Clostridiales bacterium UBA4644 | reverse complement strand
ATCCTGCTGGGCGTGGTGGGCGCTTATATCGTGGCCCTGATCGCCAATGCCTTCGGCGCCACCGCAGTGGACACCGCCGGCAATGTGGTCCCCCTGATCAGCTTCAGCAATGTGAGCTCCGCCAGCCTGGTGGGCCTGCAGAAGTTTGTCATCGCCAAGTTTGATATCACCTCCATCCTGGTGATGGCCCCCATCGCCATCGCCTCCATGATGGAGCATATCGGCGACATCTCCGCCATCTCCGCCACCTGCCAGCGCAACTACATCGCCGATCCCGGCCTGCACCGCACGCTGCTGGGCGACGGCCTGGCCACCGCGCTGGCCGGTATGTT
>DHMK01000063.1:11400-33038 GCA_002405755.1 Clostridiales bacterium UBA4644 | reverse complement strand
CCCGCCAACACCACCTACGGCGAAAACACCGGCGTCCTCGCTCTGAGCCGGGTCTATGACCCCAAGGTCATCCGTCTGGCGGCGGTCTACGCGGTGATCCTCTCCTTCAGCCCCAAGTTTGACGCCCTGGTCAACTCCATCCCCACGGCCATCATCGGCGGCGTCTCCTTCATCCTCTACGGTATGATCTCCGCGGTGGGCGTGCGCAATGTGGTGGAAAACAAGGTGGACCTGACCAAATCCCGCAACCTGATCATCGCCGCCGTCATCTTCGTCTGCGGCCTGGGCTTCTCCGGCGGCATCTCCTTCCAGGTGGGCAGCGCCACGATCACGCTGACCTCTCTGGCCATCGCCGCCCTGGCCGGCGTCCTGCTGAACGCCATCCTGCCCGGCAACGACTATGAGTTCGGCACCGATGTGAAGGGCGACAGCGCCGCCAATCTTGGCACCTATTAAATAAGGATCCAGCAATACGGCAAAACGAAAAGGCCCCTCCCCATGGAGGAGCCTTTTCTTCTGCGAGGCGGGTATTTCCGCAAACGGTTGAAAAAAGAAGGGATCGCGGGTATAATCAGAGCAGAAACAAGAGGAATGGGGCTGGATATATGGCAAAAATCATGGAGATCTCGGATTTTTCCGCGCCGGAGCTGGATGTTTACGCCCGCCTGACGGAAAATCAGCTGCTGAATCGGGCGGACCCGAGCAACGCGCTGTTTGTGGCAGAGAGTCCGCTGGTCATCGGCCGGGCGCTGGATGCAGGCTGCAGGCCGGTGTCCTTTCTGATGGAGAAGAAGCATGTGACGGGGAAGGGCGCGGCCATTTTGGCCCGATGCCCGGAGGACATCCCCGTCTATGCGGCGGAGCTGCCGGTGCTCACGCAACTCACCGGCTTCCATCTCACCCGGGGCATGCTTTGCGCCATGCTGCGGCCGCCGCTGCCTTCGGTGGAGGAGATCTGCCGGGACGCCAGGCGGGTGGCTGTATTGGAAAATGTGATGAACCCCACCAACATCGGCGCCATCTTCCGCTCGGCGGCGGCGCTGAATATCGACGCCGTCCTGCTCACTGCCGCAGGCAGCGATCCTCTTTACCGCCGGGCCGCCCGGGTGAGTATGGGCAATGTATTTCTGGTGCCCTGGACCTATCTGCCGGAGGACGTCTGCTGGACGGACACCCTTCATGGGCTGGGCTTCAAAACGGCGGCCATGGCTCTGCGGGAGGATTCCGTCCCGCTGACGGATCCGGGACTCATGGCGGAGCCGAGGCTGGCCATCGTCATGGGAACGGAGGGGGACGGTCTGGCGGGAGAGACCATTGCCCGGTGCGATTATACCGTCCGGATCCCCATGTCCCATGGGGTGGATTCCCTCAATGTGGCGGCGGCCAGCGCCGTGGCCTTTTACCAGCTGGCGCAGCTTTCGGAAAAAGCAAACTGAACGCAAAAACGGCAGAGACAGCCGGCAGGGATCGAGGATCAGCCGGAAGCCTCTGCCGTTTTTTGCACCGGCGTCATGGGCAGCGCCAGCTGGAGCAGAAAGACGCCGTCCTCCGCGCGGAAGACGCAGAGACCGCCCTTCTGCCGGACGATGGAAGCCATGCTGCGACAGCCGAAGCCGTGGCCTGCCTGCCGTGCGGCGGGAAGCCCGTCCTCCAGCTCCACCGTGCCGGAATAGGGGTTTTTGATCTCGATGAGCAGCTTTTCCCGGCGGACATCGCAGTAAAGATCTACCCAGCGAGCGCCCCGGGTGATCTGACCTGCGGCCCGGAGCGCGTTTTCCAGGCCGTTGGACAGAAGGGAGCAAAGCTCGATGTCGGAGAGGGGAAGGACTTTGGGCAAGCGGGCGTTGACGGTGAGCCGGATCCCCGCCTGCCGGGCCTGCTCCGCAAAGGCGGAGCACAGCAGATTCACCAGCTCGTTTTCACACCAGCGGGTGGGCGTGATGGCGTTGACGCCCGCATGGACCTGCCGGATGTATTCCTGGGCCTGCTCCAGCTGCCCGGCGGAAAGATAGCTGCTGATGACGTTGAGATGGTGGCGCATATCGTGACGGTAGACCGCCGCCTGCGCCTGAGATTGCTCCAGCGCCTCTACCTGCTGGGCGGCGGAGGCCAGCTCCATGGACATCATGGAGTTCTGCAGCTCGGTCTGGCTGCGCTTCTGGACCTCGCCATGGTAGAGGATAATAAATAAAATGTAAAAAAGCGCCATAGCCGCCGGAAGAAACTCGATGATGCCGCGGATCCCCAGATAGAGGGCGTTGGAATAGACCGTGGCGGCATAGTCAAATAAATAATAAAACAGCGGCAGTCCGCCGAAGACCAAAAGGGAGCGGGGGGAATAGGTCATGGCCGCATAGGCGGGGGATGCGAACCGGCGGCAGAGAAGATAGCCAAACAGCAGGATGGAGACGGCATAGGCCAGCTCATAGCTCAGAGGGCTTCCAAGGATCGCCTGCGCCAGCGATCCGACCCAGCGGGGCAGCTGGCAGCAGAAATAGGCCGTCAGCACGCTGGCCAGCGCCAGCATGGGCTTGCGCTTCAGCCCCAGCCACAAGAAGAGCCACAGGGGAAGATGCGTCAGCAGAGGATAGAGCATCCGCGTGCGCTGAAGACCCAGCAGCAGGAAAAACAGCCCCTGCACCGCCAGCAGCACAAGACAGAGCGCCGCCGTCATCCACCGGTCCCGCCGGGTGCGGATGCCGCCGGAAAAGAAAACGGCCAGAGCCGCGCCGTAAAACAGCACCAGCCCGAAGTTGATCAGCTGAAGGGCGGCCGTCATGCTTCCTCCTCCTTGCGGGAAAAGAGATAATCCAGATAGGCCGTGCGCACCTGGCTCTGCAGCAGGCGGGAGATGGGGATGGTCCGATGGTCAAAGGTGGTCAGCTCCCGGCTGCCCAGCGACTGGACGCCGTCCATATTGACTACGAAGGCCCGGTGGACCTTGATGAACTCCGGCCGGGACAGCAGCGCCCCCTCATATTCGCTGAGGGCGCCGGGGATCTCCAGCTCGCTGCCGTCTTCCAGATAAAACATCAGATGCTTGTTGCGCACCTCCACCGCCACGATGGAGGAAAAGGGGAGGCGGGTCACGCCGGAGGGCCGGCGCAGGGTCAGCAGAGCGTCCTGCTTCTGGATGGCGTGGAACAGCTTATCCAGCACGGGAAAGAGATTGTCGGCGGAGGCGGGCTTGAGCAGATAGGAATAGGCCTCCACCGCATAGCTCTCCACGGCATATTCCGGGGAGGAGGTGAGAAAAACGATCTTTGGATCCAGCGCCGCAGCGCGGATCTCCCGGGCGGCCTCCATGCCGGAAAGCCCGGGCATCAGAATATCCAGCAGCACGGCGTCATAGGCTGTATGGCGCATGGACTCCAGAAGATCCATGGCGCTGCGGAAAAGATCAAAGCTGAGGATCGTGCCGCGGCTGGCCTGATATTGGCTCAGCAGCGCGGATACACGGGTCAGCTCTTCCCGGTCGTCGTCGCAGACGGCAAGCCGAAACATTGGCTCCGCCCCCTTTCCCGTGAGGTGATGCTATCATTATAACCCAGGATCGCGCTTCCTTCAATGAAAAAATGCATTTCGAGCCGCTGAAATGACATTTCAGGGAAAAAGGCCCATTTTTACCGCGGGCCTGCTATACTAAGCTCATCTGAAGCGGCTTTGCCGGAAGGGGGAAGGAGCCATGGGAACGGTGGTGGCGGCGGTATCTGTCATCGCGGGGCTGAGCCTCAGCGCGCTGCTCCTCTGCTGGTTTCTCTGGGTCTACCGTCTTCTTTCGGCAAAGAGGGAAAGCGTCATGGCGGCCCGGCAGCAGCTTCAGCTGCATCGGGACGGGCTGGATCAGGTCCGGGGCAGCGAGCGGGAGGCCGCCGCGCGCCGGGCGCTGGAATCCAGCAGAGACATCTGCCAGAGCATCCGTCAGAGCTATAACAACGCACTGCGGCGGCCGCTTTGTAGGATCCCCGGCTATCTCATGGGCTTCCGCCCGCTGCCCTGAACGGCCGGCATAAAAGAAATAAAATCAATCATCTTTGGACGGAGGAGATCAAATGGGTCTGTTTACAAAAAAAGAACCCTGCGCCATCTGCGGCGGCAAGGTCAAGGGCCTGCTTCCCTGGAAGATCGAAGGACAGTATGTCTGCGACAGCTGCCATGGCGTTGTTGACGTGCAGAAGGACAAGGCGGATATGACCATGGAGCAGTTCCGCCAGTATCGGGCCTTCCGGGAGGAAAACCAGGCGCTGAAGGATCAGTTTACCATCTCGCAGAAGGTGGATTTCGGCGCGTTTGACACCAAGCTGGTCTTTGACTTTGACCATCGGCTCTTCTGCATGGATCAGCATTTGGGAAAGACCGTCTTCCGCGGCGGAGAGATCAAGTCCTTCGTGATCCAGGAGGATGGCGCGCCTATCTTTGAGGGCGGCCCCCAGGGCCTTGTGCGCTATGAGAGCGTCGTGCCCGAGCGGCTGACCATGATGGCCCCCCAGCTGAACCAGATCCTCATGCAGAAGCAGATGGAGGATCATCTGAACATGGGTCGGGATCCGGAGCATCGCCCGGCGCCCCGGTTCTACGACATTCCGGAGCCCTTCAAAAAGTTCCAGGTGTCCATTTATGTGGAGCATCCCTACTGGAGCCTGCTGGAATGCGACCGCTCCGGCCCCACCTTCGATAACGACTATCCCGATGTGAACGATTATATGACCCGCTATCAGGAGGGCTATTGGCTCATGGAGAACCTGGCCCAGTGTCTGATGACGGTGGCCTTCCCGGATGCGCCTGCCGAGGGCGCGCAGCAGGAAGCGCAGCCTGCCGCCGCGGCGGAAGCGCCGGCCCAGGATGCCGTGAGCCAGCTGAAGCAGTATAAGCAGCTGCTGGACGAAGGCGTGATCACCCAGGCGGACTTTGACGCCAAGAAAAAGCAGCTCATGGGCCTTTAAGCCCCAAACAAAGCCAAAAATATTTTTTTGATACAAATGGAGGAAAATCACATGAAAACCAAGAAGATCCTGGCGCTGCTCTGCGCCGTAATGATGGTGCTGGCTCTGGCCGCCTGCGGCGGAGAAGGCGAGGAAGGCTCTGACGAGGTGACCATGAAGTCCGTCACCCTGGGCGATGTGACCATGGAGGTCCCCGATACCTTTGGCGAGCCCCAGGAGGCCAACGGCGCTATGGCAGTGGCCGGCCCTGAGGCATCCATCACCGTTTCCGGCCCCGTGACCATGGATATCCCCATGGAGAGCTGGACGGAGGAGTTCGTTTCCGCCAATCTGGACGGCCTGTTCGGCGCTTCCTACACGGATCTGGCGCTGGCGGATTTCGTGGGTGATGTGGACTTTGACGGCACGCCCGGCGTCTTCTTCACCGTTACCGGCACCAACTCCAAGGGCGTGGCCCGGGTGATCTACAGCGCATATCTCTTCGACGAGACCATGGGCGATTATGTGGTGTCCTTCCTGCACAGCGTGGACAACGCCTCCTACACCGCCGAGCTGGACAACGCCATTGTTTCCAGCATCACCCTGCACTGAGCGAAATCAGAAAAAGAGTATAAAAGGGATGGGGCAGGGCCCGCGGCAAACGCCGCGGGCCTTCCAGTTTTTTGAAAAACGCCGGAAAACTGCGGCGGGCCATAGTATTTGCCGCGCGGTTCTGTTATAATAACAGAAAAAGGAGGGGATGCTGCTTGAAGAGACGGAGGGGATGGCTTCGGCGTCTGGCGCTGCCTTTTTTGTGGGCGGCGGGGCTTTTGATCGTGCTGGCCGCAGTCCTTTCCCGCGCCCGCGGCTCTGCGGCTGCCGCAGAGCTCTGCTATTTGGCTGCTTTTGCCCTGTCCGGCCTGCCTGTTCTGGCCCGGGCGGCGCAGGCGCTGCGCTTTCGGACGGTGAGCATCGAGCTGCTGGTGTCTGTGGCGGCCGTCGGCGCCTGCTGCATCGGGGAATATCACGAATCAGCCATGGTGACCTTTTTGTTCCAGCTGGGTTCGTTTCTGGAGCAGAAGACCATGAAAAAGACCCGCTCCGCCATCAAGGCCCTGACGGAGCTTGCCCCAACCACGGCCCGGCGGATCGTCTGCACAGGACAAAACGGCGATTTTGAAACGGAGGAGATCGACGCGGATCAGGTGGAAGCGGGAGATCTGCTGCTGGTCCGGGCCGGGGATCAGATCCCCGCGGATGGGACCGTGGTCCGGGGCGAGGGCTATGCTGCGGAGGCGGGCATCACCGGCGAACCGCTGCCCCGGCGCAAGCAGGAGGGCGACGCGGTCTATGCGGGAACGCTGCTGGACAGCGGCACGCTCCAGCTGCGGGCCACGAAGGTGGGGGAGGACACGACCTTTGCCCGGATCATTGCGCTGGTGGAGGAGGCGCAGGACGCAAAATCCCCGGCGGAGCGCCTGATCGACCGCTTTGCGAAGTATTATACTCCGGCGGTGGTGGTCATGGCTGCGGTGGTCCTGCTGGCCACAGGCCGGGTGGAGACAGCCATCACCGTTCTGGTGCTGGCATGCCCCGGGGCGCTGGTGATCGGCGCGCCCATTGCCAATGTGGCAGGGATCGGACGGGGCGCTCGGGAGGGCATCCTGCTCAAGGGCGGCGACAGCATCCATACCTTTGCCAAAACGGATACCGTCGTTTTTGATAAGACGGGAACGCTGACGGCCGGCGTCCCCACGGTCGTGGCGCAGAAGGCCTATACAGACCGGCCGGAGGAGGCGCTGGCGCTGGCGGCAGGCGCGGAGCGGGCCTCGGCCCATCCGCTGGCAAGGGCGGTGGTTCAATACGCGGCGTCGCTGCCGGCTTATGGGCCGGAGGAAGCCCAGACGATCCGGGGCTGCGGTGTGGAGGCGACCGTCTGCGGCCATCGGGTGCTGGTGGGCAATGAAAGGCTCATGGAGCGAAACGGGATCGCCCTGCCGCCGCAGGTGCGGCAGGAGCTGGAGATGCTTCAGCGCAGCGGCGCATCTACTGCGCTGGCCGCCATCGACGGGGAGGTCCGGCTGCTTTTGGGCATTGCCGACCAGATCAAGCCCGACGCGGCGGAAAGTCTGCGGCAGCTGAAGGCCATGGGGCTCCGCAGGATCCTGCTGCTCACCGGAGACAATGCCGCTGCGGCACAGGCTGTGGCGGCGCTTTTGGGCATCCCGGACTGCCGGGCAGAGCTATTACCGGAGGACAAGCTGGCAGTGATCCGGACGCTGCAGCAACAGGGGCGGACCGTCACCTTCGCCGGCGACGGCATCAACGACAGCCCGGCCCTGGCCGCGGCGGATACGGGCATCGCCATGGGCTCCGGCACAGACGCCGCCATCGACAGCTCCGATGTGGTGCTGATCCGCTCCGATCTGACCAGTCTGGTGAAGGCCCTGCGCCTTTGCCGCAGGACCGTTCGGATCCTTACGGAAAATATCGCCATCGCGGTGGGGACGGTGGTGCTGCTGCTTCTGGGCCTGCTTGCGGGCCGGGTCCCCATGTCTTTGGGAATGCTGATCCACGAGGCAAGCATTTTGGCGGTGATCTTCAACGCCATGCGCCTGCTGATCGTACCGAAACACAAAAAGGAGGAACTGTCATGAAGAAAACCATCCAGATGGAGGAGCTGGTCTGCCCCATGTGCGCCCAGAAGATCGAAACGGCGCTGAAAAAGGCAGACGGCGTGACCAGCGCCGCCGTGCTCTACAACGCCAGCAAGGCCAAGGTGGAGTTTGACGAGAGCAGGACCAGCCTTGCGGAGCTGATCCGCATTATTACCGGGCTGGGCTATGAAGTGATCGGGGAAAAGGAGCGATAAGGATGGACGAAACGATCCTTCGGGAGCTGGATAAGCTCCTGCCCGTGGTGGAGCGGGTGCATGGCGGCAGCCATCCGGAGCTGCATCAGGCGGCGGCCCTTTACCGGGCGCTGAAAGAGGCCCCCTCCGCCGCCCTGTTTCAGGAGCTGCGGCAGGTGACGGCGGACTATGCCGTCCCCGAAGACGCCTGTCAGGCCTATGCAAAGACCTATGGGCTGCTGGCCCGGCTGGATGAGGACTTTTCCCGCTGAGCGGCGCAAAAAGAGACAGAAAGACCGATGACCGGGCAGGTGCGCTTGCCCGGTCATGGTATATAAAAATAGATGATATTTTCTGTTGAATGCGGAGAATCTTTGTGCAAAACAATGGTTCTTCTTGCGAATTTGTGCAAAAAATGCTATGTTGATAACAGAAAAGGGCCGCAATGACGGCCCGGCTTCGGCCGAAGCGCCGTGGAAGCCGCTGAGATCGGGAAAGAGGTGCTTCCCATGGGAAGCGAAGGGGCGCGCTAAGCCGAGCTCCTGTCGCGCGATGAATTTGTCCTCTATAAATCAGTATATGGCGACTTCAGCGATTCCCCGGTCACGGGCATCGGACAGCGTGCCCGGCTCTATTTTAACGACGCGAGAGATCTGGCTGCCGTCTGCCTGACCACATACGCAAACAAGCTGAACGATTATTATGACGGTGTGCTCGATCCGGAGTCCTGCGTTTATTCCTTTTCCATCAGGCTCAAGGCAACGGACGGGGGAAACGGCCCGCTTTCGCAGGTCACCAATTTCGATGGGACGGGCAATGCGGGCGTGCCTATGGTCGCCTGCCTTGAGGTTTCGGAGCCGGATGCCTATGTGGGAAACAGCCCTTATGAATTCTCAACTACCCTGCGCTACAGGACGCCCTGCTATGTTGGCACCGTCAACCCCACCGTGACCTACACCTACACCGATGTGGAGGATGCCATTGGAAGCACGACCATCACCATTGATTGAGGGATAGCATGAAAATGAAAACCGTCTGGCTCATAAGTCTGGGCGCGCTGCTGCTGATCATGGCAGGCATCCTTTTTGCAGTCGGTGTCCATGAGGTTCCGATAGAGGACCAGCTGAAATACGGAGAGACCTATGTGGGCGTCGTCCTCCATAAAAATGAGGAAGAGGGGCGCTTTACGCTGCAGACCGAAGCGGGTTATCTTCACACCTTTTATTTTTTTGAACACACACGGTGGGATATGGTCAGCGACTTTTCCGTGGGAGATAAGGTGAAGGTGACCACGATCCACCGAAAAAATGAGATCACCTACAATGTGTTTATCCTCGGCATCGTAAAGGAATGAGCGCACCGCGCTTCCTTTGCCTTACAGCAGCATATAAGACGCAAAAATGCCGGGGCAAGGCCCCGGCATTTCTTGTATGGATCCATGGAGTGGATCAGTGCTTTTTCTTCCGGACCAGCACCACCGCCACGATCGCCGCAGCCAGCACGGCCACAAGGACGATGGGCAGGATCAGGCTGCTGCCGGCAGAGGAATTGGCGGTGTCGGTGCTGCTGTCAGCGGAGGGAGTCTCCGGCTGGGGCAGCTCCATGCCCGGCGTATAGACCGGTGAATCGGCAGAGGCCGTGGCGGTATAGGAAGCGCCGCTGTTGAAGATCACGAAGATGGTGGGCGGCGTTTCCTGCTCCAGCAGCTCAGGGATCAGGCCGTCGGTAAACTTCAGATAGCCGTCCTCCGTGGGGTTGAACAGGTTGAAGTAGAAGTCGTGGTTGGCCGTGACCCGGCGGACGCCCTCCGGCAGCTCCGCTTCCTCACCGGGGACGATCAGCGCCAGCGTACCGTGCGCGCCGAAGTTTTCCCGGGGATCCCGCATGAAGTCCACCGGCAGCTGCACCACCTGACCGTCGGCGATCAGGGCGTAAACGTCCTCCTGACCCTCCACGGGCCAGAGCTCTGCCTGATGGTATTCCCGGGCATAATCGCCTGCGCCTTCCTCCTTTTCATGGACGAAATAGGCCGCGCGGCGATACCAGGCCTCCGAAAGCTGAGATTCCCGATATTCCCGATGGGCGGTCTTCAGGTCGGAGCCGGTGGCGGGGTCATTGGAATAATAGACATATTCCTGCAGCTCCTGGCTGAAGTAATAGCCCACGATGGTGATCAGGTGGCCGCCGGTATTGGTGGGGGCGTTTTCCAGATAGGGATATTTCCCGTCCGGCGTGTTGCTGTATTTCACGGACATGGCCACCGCATGGCCGGCGGCAAGCTCCTGACGGACGCCTTCAAAGCTGGCGTAGTGCACATAGCTTTCATAGCCGAAGGCGCCGGCGCCGGCGCAGGTGAAGCTCCAGTTGCCGTTGCCGCCGTAGCCGTAGTCAAAGGCGGTCAGCGCGACCTCCTCCGGCAAAACATCTGCGCCCTGGCCGTCCAGCAGCATGGACATACTGGTGGCGGAGCAGATCACGCCGCCGTAATCCGGATCGCGGATGGTCTGCGCGATGGAGGGCGTATCCAACAGGACGGACTCCGGGAGCTCGCCGGCGCCCTCCGTCAGAGAGCAGGCAGACCACCAGTCGGGATCGTTGGTATTCTTGAAGGTGGCGGCCACCAGACGCAGCACCGGCTGCGCCGTCTGGGTGCCGTCGGCCCGCACAACGGCCTTCAGCTGGAAGGCGGTGGCGGTAAGTCCATCGGTGATGTTCAGGGAGCTGTCGCCTGCGCTGCCAAAGGAATAGGCGTAGGCCCAGCCGTTTTTATCGCCGCTGCGGGAGGGGTGGCTGTCGGCATCCTGCGGGCAGCCGCGCTCGATAAACGGACTCCATTCGCCCCAGGTGATCCAGTCTGTCCAGCCGTCATAGGTCTCGCCGCCGTTGGACCAGCCGTCATAATCCGGGATATAGGCCCGGCCATAGATCTCAACGGAGGTCCCGCGGGGGGTGTCGGAGTTCCAGGAGGCTACCAGATCGTTCCAGGGGAAGGTTTGGTAGATGGGGGAGACATAGACGCCCTCCGAAGCGCCGGCCTTCAGCTGCAAAGCGCCATCGCCCACGGAGGAAGGCTCCAGATCGGTGCATTCTCCGGCGGAAAAGTCCTCTGCCGTGGTGATCTTGACAAAATTGCCCTCCAGCGTAACATCCGCCGCCGCCGCAGGCAGCGGAAGCAGGCAGAGGACCATGGCCAGCGCCAAAAGCGCGGTGATGGTTTTTTTCATAATCGTCACTCCTGTATTGAAAAGCCCCTTTGCAAGCGCAGAGGGGTCTTTTCGAATGATTTTATTTTGCGATCTGCGCCTTGTATTTTGCCAGCTCCTCCTGGTTGGCCATGATGAAGTGGCCGGGCTCGATCTCGGTCCAGACGGGCTTGTCAGTCTCGTAGTGGTGCTGAGAGGGATCGTAGACCTCCAAAACCTTCTTCTTTTCCGACTCGGGATCGGGCATGGGGATGGCGGAAAGCAAGGCCCGGGTGTAGGGATGCAGGGGGTGAGCGAAGAGCTTCTCCGTCTCGGAAAGCTCCACGATGACGCCCTTATGGATGACGGCGATGCGGTCGCAGATAAAGCGCATGACGGAAAGGTCGTGGGCGATGAACAGATAGGTCAGGCCGCGCTCCTTCTGCAGGCGGCTCATCAGGTTCAGCACCTGCGCACGAATGGACACATCCAGCGCGGAGATAGGCTCGTCGGCGATGATGAACTCCGGCTCCATGATCAGGCTCCGGGCGATGCCGATGCGCTGCCGCTGGCCGCCGGAAAACTCATGGGGGAAGCGGCTGGCGAACTCAGGCAGCAGGCCCACATCCAGCAGCGCCTGGGCCACCTTCTGGGAGCGCTCCTCCTTGCTCATGTCCGGATGGATGTTGATCAGGCCCTCGGAGACGATATAGTCCACCTTGGCCCGCTCGTTCAGAGAGGCCATGGGGTCCTGAAAGATCATCTGGATCTGCTGGGTGACCTTTTTGTCCAGCTCCCGGGAGATCTTGCCGTTGATCTTTTCGCCCTTGTAAATGACTTCGCCGGCGCTCATGGGGTTGATCCGGATGATGGCGCGGCCGATGGTGGTCTTGCCGGAGCCGGACTCGCCCACCAGACCGAAGGTCTCGCCCTTGTAGATATCGAAGGAAACGCCGTGGACAGCCACGAATTTATTCCGCTTGCTGCCGAAGGTGACCTCCATATTGCGGACGCTCACTAAAACCTCATTCAGTTCCTTTGCCATTAAAGGTCACCTCCTCTCCTGACTTCGCGGATACGCTTGATGATCTCGGGGGGATCTACCTCCGGCGCTCTGGGATCCAGCAGCCAGGTCCGGGCTTTGTGGGTGGGAGAAACGGCATAATAGGGCGGCCGTACCTCAAAATCCACCTCCAGCGCATCGGGGTTGCGGGGCGCGAAGGCGTCGCCCTTGATCTCTTTATAAAGATTGGGCGGGGTGCCCTTGATGGAATACAGATCCTGTCCCTTGACGCCCAGCTGGGGCAGGGAGGAAAGCAGCGCCCAAGTATAGGGATGCAGGGGATCGTAGAAGACCTCCTCGCAGGTGCCGATCTCCACGATATCGCCGGCGTACATAACGGCGATCCGGTCGGCCACATTGGCCACCACGCCCAGATCGTGGGTGATATAAATGACCGTCAGGGAATATTTTGTCTGCAGGTTGCGCAGCAGGTCCAAAATCTGGGCCTGGATGGTCACATCCAGCGCGGTGGTGGGCTCGTCGCAGATCAGGATCTCGGGATTGCAGGCCATGGCGATGGCGATGACCACACGCTGACGCATGCCGCCGGAAAACTCGTGGGGATACTGCTTATAGCGCTTTTCCGGCTCGGGAATGCCCACGTCTGCCAGCAGACGGATGGTGGCCTGCTTGGCCTCCGGGCGCTTCATATGTCCGTGCAGCTCAAAGGCCTCCTGGATCTGCTTGCCGATGGTCTTCAGGGGGTTCAGGGAGGTCATGGGATCCTGAAACACCATGGCGATCTGGCTTCCGCGGATGGTATCCCATTCCTTTTCCGTCTTATACTTGGCCAGGTCGTGGCCCTTGTAGAGGATGGAGCCGGAATCCACCCAGCCGTTTTTGTCCAGCAGACCCATGAAGGTCTTGGTAAAAACCGACTTGCCGGAGCCGGATTCGCCCACGATGGCCAGGCTCTCGCCCTTATACAGGTCCATGCTGATGCCGCGAATGGCCGTGAGCACCTGACCGCGCAGGTTGAACTTGACCACCAGGTCCTTTACGCTGAGGATGACTTCCTTCTCAGGGGTATGTTCCATAATCAACAGCCTCCTCCTTTACATATGGTTCCGGGGATCGGCGGCGTCTGCGAAAACATTGCCGAGCACATAGAACGAAATGGTGATGATGGACAATACTGCAGCGGGGAACCACAGCTGATAGCTCAGGGCGGGGGACTGCATCAAAACGCGGCCCTCGTTGACCAGATTGCCCAGCGACGGCGTCTCCAGCGGCAGGCCCAGGCCGATATAGGTCAGGAAGACCTCCCAGCCGATGGTGCCGGGGATGGAAAGGGCCAGCTGCATCATGATCACGGAGATCAGGTAGGGCAGCAGGTTTTTGGTGATGATCTTTTTCGTCCCGGTGCCCAGGCAGCGGGAGGCCAGATTGTATTCCCGGTCGCGGATGATGATGACCTGATTGCGGATGTATCTGGCGGTGCTCAGCCAGCCGGTGCAGCACATGGCCATGACCATGGTCTGGATGCTGGGCCGCATGATATAGGTGAGCAGGATCAGCAGGATGGTGGTGGGGATATTATTGATGATGTTATAGATCTCGGTGATGATGAAATCCAGCTTGCGCACATAACCCCAGATGGCGCCAACGATGATGCCCATGACGCAGTTGATAACGCCCACCAGAATGCCGATGAGCAGGGAGGTGCGGGTGCCGGACCAGATCCGGGCCCACAGATCCTGGCCGATGGAATTGGTCCCGAACCAGTATTCCTTGCAGGGCTGGACGTTCAGGTCCTGATAGCCGGTCTCGGCGTTGATGTTGATATAATTGGGATCCTTCTGATTGGGCAGCAGGGGCTGGATGACGGTGAACAGCAGCAAAACCGCGATCAGGCAGAGCAGAAATACGGCGATCTTATGCTTGATAAAGGCCTTCCAGGTGCTGCGCCAATAAGAATAGTTGGAATAGGTGATGGCTTCTGCCTCCGACGTTTTGAACTCATGATGCCGGAACAGACCGGGATTCAGATCTTCAAAGCCGCGGGCGACCTGTTCGATTCTCTTACTCATTAACGGTTGCCTCCCTTTTTGCCGAGCTTGATGCGCGGGTCAACGATGACCATGGCAATATCGCCCAGCACCAGACCGAAAATACCGATGGCGGAATAGACGATGACCAGGATCTGCACCAGGGGGTTATCCTGCTTCTGGATCGCGTCTACCAGCAGACCGCCCATGCCGGGAATGGAATACAGAGACTCCACATAGATGGAGCCGGAGATCGTCAGCAGCATGGAGGAGGGGAGATACTGCGCCATGGGGATAAAGGCGTTGCGCAGCACATGGTTCAGCATGGTCTTGCGGGGGCCGATGCCCTTGGCGCGGGCCAGACGGATGTAGTCCTTGTTCAGCTCGTCTACCATATACCGGCGCATCCACATGGCGTAGGAGGCGATGCTGCCCAGAGACATGGAGATCACCGGCAGGACCCAGCTGATGGGCCGGTCCTGATCGAAGATCATGGGCAGCGACAGCCAGGAGGAGATCTTGGATTGGATAAACAGATAATAGACCGCCGAGGGGACGGAGTTGATCAATACGATGTAGACCGTTCCCACCCGATCCAGCGCGTGGCCCTTATAGCGGGCCATGAAAACGCCCAGCAGCAGACCGATCACCAGGCTGATGCCCAGAGAGGCCAGGCCGAAGTAGACGGAATATTTCACTTTTGGCGCGATGATCTTGGTGACGTCCACGTTCTTACGATAATTGATGGACTTGCCAAACTCGCCTTGCAGAGCGTTTTTGTAGAAATCAAACAGCTGCTTGTAAAGCGGGTCCTTCAGACCGATGCTTTCCAGATAGGCGTCCACCACCTCAGGAGCCAGCTTGTCGTAGCCCGCGCCGAAGTAACCTTCCACGGGCATCAGACGAAGCAGGGAGAAGACGACAGAGATGATGACCACCAGGGTGACCACCGACCGCAAGAGCCGGCTAAGAATGTATTTTCCCATATGTGTTTCAGCCTCACTTCAGATTTAGAAAAGGACGGGGGCCGGAAAGGATCCCGGCCCCCACGAATTGTTATCCGGAATGGCCGCCGTTTTGAATTACTGGCCAGCAGCCTGCAGTGCAGCGATCTTATCCTTTTCCCACTGTTCCTGAAGCTTGTAATACTGCTCGGAGTTCATGGTCTCGTTATAAACATAGCTGTACTTATAGCGCTCGTTGGAAACGCCCAGCGGAGACCAGGCGCCCTCGAAGGGATTGGTATGGCTGGAGGTATAGCCCGCGCCCAGCACGCCCAGGCCGAAGGGGATGGCGATGGCGTTGTCCAGCAGATAAGCTTCCGCATCGGCGAAGGCCTTGTAGCGCTCGCTGAGATCTGTGGTCTGGGACTTGGCGTAATTCAGCTTCTCCATGTAGACGTCAAACAGGTTGTTGCCGTTTTCGTCCACTTCCTCGCAGGCATAGAAGAAGGAGAAGTTGTTGTCCTCATCGAACATCATGGTGAAGGTGTCGGGATCGGCGAAGGTGGCCTCCTCGTTGCACTCCTGCAGGGCGTAGTTGCCGCAGCGGCGGGTGGAATCCAGGAAGGAGGAGCTGTAAGCCTCGAAGCAGATCTCGATGAAATCAGAGCCCAGCAGGCTCTCCATCTGCTGCTTGATGACCTGGCAGCGGTTGCCCCAGGTGGCGCCGCCGTTGTAGGGCATCAGGATCTTGATGGGGAAGGTGACGCCCTTTGCCGTCAGATCGGCAATGGCCTGCTCCTTCAGCTCCAGCGCCAGATCGGGGTTGGACAGGTTGTTTTCATCGTTGGTGTATTTCGCCATGCCGCCGATGTTGACAAAGTCAGAGCCGTTCATGGCCACGAAATCCGGGGGCGTGAAGGTGTTGATGATGATATGATCGGGATCGTTCATCCAATCCTGCAGCAGGGAGCTGGGAACATCCAGCGAGGTGATCTCGCCGCGGAGATACAGGTCGGGAGAGACCACAGCCGCTTCCTTGTTGTAGGTGGAAGTGATCTTGGTGATATGAACGTTTTCGATATCCCAGTAAGAGGGATTCTTGGTGCGGACCTTGCGGACCTGCGGCTCAAACTCGGAGAAGATATAAGCGCCGCAGTAAAGGATGCAGTCGTTATAGGTGCCGAAGTCCTCGCCGACCTCCTCCAGGAAGGCGCTGCACACAGGCTAGAAGCACATATAGCTGGTCAGCGACAGGAAGTAGGGGCAAGGCTCCTCCAGAGTGTAGACCAGCGTGTGCTCGTCCGCAGCCTTAACGCCCACCTGGCTGAAGTCTGTGATCTTCTGCATATAATAGGCCTTTGCATTCTTGATGACGGGATAGGCAAAGCCGGCAGAGGTGGAGCCGTTGGCGCGATCCAGAACATATTCCAGGCTGGCGACAAAATCGTCTGCGGTGACATTGGCATAATATTCGCCTTCCCAGGTGACCCGGGTGGCATTGTCCCGGATGTGGAAGGTATAGGTCAGGCCGTCTTCGCTGATCTCCCAGGATTCAGTCAGACCTGGGACCATCACGCCATACTGGTCATAGTTCTACCGGGCTGTCGATGAAGCTGGCGCAGAGACCGAATTCATTGGTAGAGGTGGTGGTCAGGTAGTTCAGCGTGGAGACCTCGCCGGAATACACGGAGCGGATCTCCTGCTTGTCTGCCAGCGTAAAGCCAAGCATTTCCGTGGCGCGGGTGGTGACCTGGGAGAGATCCTCCGCCGGCGCGCCGTTCTCGCCGCTGTTGGTGGTGCTGTTGTCGGAACCGCAGCCGGCCAGCAGGCCCAGAAGCATCATCATGGCCAACAGAACAGCCAAGATTCTTTTCATATTTCATCCTCCTAATCATCCAAACTTGCACATCTATGCAAACGAAGAATAATTCGTAAAGGAGAAACTACCATGAAAAAAGCATTGTCTTTGATCCTGGCCGCCATGATGCTGCTGGCTCTGCTGGCTGGCTGCGGTTCGGATAACGGACAGACCCCCAACACAGACGATCCGCAGCAGCCTGCGGAGGATCAGCAGGACGAGAATCAGAATGCGGAGGAGACCTCCACGACCTTTGAAGGCATTCTGGACAAGACCGAGGACTACAACATCGTGATCGAGACGCCCGGCACCACCGGCAACGAGCGCATCGGCGTCCGTGACGCCGCCGGCAAGGTGGAGATCGGTCAGTACAACAAGCTGGGCAGGCAAGCGCATCGACGCGCTGGAGTTTGACTGGAGCGAGCTGGGCCTGGAGGGCGAAGCCTGGGAGTATCTGGGCGCGACCTTTATCTTTGATATTTCCGGCGAAAAGCCCGTCCTGACCAACAAGCCCGAGAAGTGCTGCTATGTGGTGCCCGTGGGCGATATCACCCTGGGCGAAGACGCGGTTACCCTGCCCAACGGCGTGGAGTTCAAGTACATCTACCTGAACAACGGCATCATGCGTCCCAACAGCCTGATCAATGAAGGCGGCAAGTATGTCATGGGCTGGAACGACCTGAGCGTGGACGCCGACTTCTTTGACAACACCACCGGCTACTATGTGTTCCTGAACTGCGAGAAGTACAACCAGAGCATCGTCGTCTCCACGCAGATGCTGCCCGGCGAAGCCATCGCTCCCGAGGAGACCGATCCTGAGGGCGTGTTCACCGGCGCTCTGGATATGACGGATTCCTACACGCTGGTCATCGAGACTCCGGGTTCCTCCGGTGACGACCGTATCGGCGTTCTGGCGGATGCCGGCATGGTGGAGATCGGCCGCTATAAGCGCGACGGTATGGAGCGCACCGGCTCCCTGAAGCTGGCCTGGGCTGATCTGGGTCTGGAAGGCGAGGCTTGGGAATATCTGGGCGCCACCTTTGAGTTTGACACCACCGGCGCGACCCCCGTTCTGACCAACAAGCCCGAGAAGTCCTGCTTTGCCATTGCACTGGCCGATGTGGTCCAGGATGGCGAGAACCTGACGCTGCCCAACGGCAAGGTCCTGCCCCTGACCGACCTGAACTACGGCAGACTGCGCGCCAACAATATGCTGAACGAAGGCGGCAAGTTTGCTTCCGGCTGGAACGACCACAGCGTCAAGGCCTCTTACTTTGACGTGGAAGACGGCCAGACCGGCGGCTACCTGGTCTGCATTTGCGAGAAGTATGACGCTTCCATCATCTGCAAGGCCGCAGAGCTGCCCCAGTAAAGCATAAAAGAACAAAACAGAAGGGCTGCAGCGTAACATTACGCTGCAGCTCTTTCTTTCCGCCCGGCCGGGGCGGGCTTTTTTTATTTGCTTTATTCGATCAGGCCGCTTTCCTTCAGCAGGAGCTCAAGATCCGTGCCCTTGACCTTGCGCAGGGCCATCTTGATCAGCTCCTTCTCCGCGAAGGAGAGGGGCGCTTCGCTGATGGGCTTCTTGTCGATGGCGTAGTAGCAGGCGCGCAGCAGCTCCCGCACATCGTACTTGCTGCCCCAGACCTCCGGCACGCCCCGGTCGATGTCCAGCAGGGTGTAGACCGATTCCATACCGGTGCGCATGGAATACTCGGTGGTGAAGATGGTGTCGCGGGGCGTTTCGGCAAACTGGCCGATGAAGGCGAAGTTCACGGCGCCGTCGGGTACGACCCTGGGCCGGTCAGATTCCTTGCGGGGCTGGAAGAAGGCGTTGATATAGGGCATGAAGCAGGTGGTGGTGTTGCAGGCGTCGTGGGCCAGGGTGTCGATCTGATCCTCCGGCACGCCGATGTGGTACAGCCACTCGCGGCAGACCTCCTCGCCGGTGCAGTCCCGCATGGCCTTCTTTACATAATTGCCTTCCCGGTTGGTATTCAGCGAATACAGCCACACAAGCACCGTGTTCTTGTCCTGCGATTTGAACTGGGGCTGGCGGTTGATGGTCCAGGAGAGATACCAGTGGTCGGTGCTGTCCTTGACGGTGACGATGCCGCCGGTGGTCACCTTGCCGGCGCGGGGATCCCGCTTGCAGATGCTCATGATGTGCCGGATGATCTCCTCATTGGAGGTGGCCACGGTGGCGCTCATCCAGTTGGTGGCGTCCACATCGGAGCAGAATTTATCGGGGTTGCCATATTCGCCGTGCTCCGCCTGGGCGGCGATGGCTTTCCACATATCCCAGGATTCGCCGCAGCCGTTTTTCACGCCGGAAAGGTCGGGAGCATGGGTCTGGTCGCCATAGCAGGAGGTGTCGGTGCAGCAGCCGTTGGTGATGAACACCAGATCGTCCTCGATCAGGTCGATGGTCTGCTCCTTGCCGTCCTTGACATAGACGATCTGCCGGGCAACTTTCTTGTCGCCCTCCGTCTCGATGACGACATTCTTCACATCCATGCCGTATTCAATGCGCACGCCGTGAGCCTCCAGATATTTTACCAGCGGAAGGATCATGCTCTCATACTGGTTATACTTGGTGAAGCGCAGGGCGCTGAAATCGGGCAGGCCGTCGATGTGATGGACATAGCGGCAGAGATAGCGCTTCATTTCCAGTGCGCTGGACCAGCGCTGGAAGGCGAACATGGTCTGCCAGTAGAGCCAGAAATTGGTGCTCCAGAAGGATTCCGGCAGCACATCGGAGATCTTCTTGTCCTCCAGATCCTTTTCCGGCGTCAGGAACAGCTTGGAGAGCGCCAGAGCGGAATCCTTGTCCAGCTTGAACTGCCTGTCGGTGTGGGCATCCTCGCCGCGATTGATGCTGGCGCGGCAGAGAGAGTAGTTGGGGTCGTGCTTATTGAGCCAGTAGTATTCATCCAGAACGGAAACGCCCGGCGTTTCGATGGAGGGAACATCCCGGAAGGTGTCCCACATGACCTCGAAATGATTGTCCATCTCCCGGCCGCCCCGCATGAAGAAGCCCTTGGTAACATCCTTGCGGCCGTCGCAGCTGCCGCCGGCCAGCTCCAGCTTTTCCAGCAGATGGATGTGCTCGCCCTTCATCTGTCCGTCGCGGACCAGATAGAAGGCCGCCGTCAATCCGGCCAGACCGGTGCCGATGATATAAGCCGATTTTTTGTCCACATCCTTGGGCTTTTCGGGATGGGCAAAGGATTCGTAGGTGCCAGCAGAATAATACATAACAAAACCTCCTGTTGTACTTTTGTTTTTCTCTGTTGATCTTATTATAGCGCTGGCCGCCCGGCTTGCAATAAACAGAAAATGCTCCGTGATAAAGACTTTATCACGGAGCGGAAGAGTGTAAAAAAATTGATCAAATGGGCCGAAATGATAAAATCAGAGCCTGAAGCGGGAAAGTGCCTCCTTCATGGAGCCGCGGATCAGTTTTGAGAGCCGGTCTACGATCAGGCGGGGATCCTCCCGCATACCGTCCTTGATCCAGTTCAGCATCAGTCCGATGAAGACATAGGAATAGACCTGCGCGATGAACTGCTTGTCATCATCCCGGACCTGCATCTCGCCGACCGCTTCGTTGATCACATCCAGCAGGAGCCGGTCCACCAGCGGCTGCAGGTATTTCTCCACCTGCTCTCTGTGGACGCAGCGATAAACGTTCAGAATAAAGGGCTTGTTTTGCAGGACGGCCTCGAAGATCTGTAAAAATCCCTGCTGCCAGGTCTCGCAGGTCTTCTTTTCGTCCAGCGCCCGCCGGGCATCCTCCAGACAGGACCATTCCACAAGGTCGTAAATATCCTTGAAATGGTAGTAAAAGGTCATGCGGTTGATGCCGCAGTCCTCTGCGATCTCGCCCACGGTGATCTTTGTGAGCGGCTTTTTCAGAAGAAGATTTTTTAAGGACTGCTCCAGTGCGCGTTTCGTCACCTGAGACATATCGCCAGCTCCCCCATGCTATAATGTTCTTCTCAAATCAGATTATAGCATAGCTTCAGGCAAAAGCAAAGTGATTTTCACGGCGGACAGAGGGCAGACTTACCGCAGCACGGTGCCGTCGGCCAGCGTGACGGTATAGCCGTTGAAGTTGATGGTACCGCTGTTGATCAGACTGCTGATGACGCAGTCGCCGGTGAGAGTCCAGGTGCAGCCGCTGTCGATGGTGACCACGGCATTGCTGCCGACGGCAGCGCCGCCCTGAGCATTTTCCGTGATGTTCACTGTTCCGGTAAAGCTGCTGCCGCCTGTCAGCGTCAGATCCAGCGTGGAAATACTGTCTACGATGATGTCGCCCTCCAGGACCTGAGCGTCGGCGGTAAACTCCACCTGTGCGCCGTTGCTGCCTGCCGTGCCCCAGCCGTGGCTGGCGCTGTTGCCCGCCACCCGCAGCAGAGCGCCGTCTGCGTCTTCGCTGCGGAGCGTCACGCCGGAAAGAGTCAGGATGCAGTGGGTGTTGGTCACATAGAACATATCGCCGTTTTTCGCCGTCAGGCTGCCGCCGGTCATAGAGAAGGTGGAGGTGCCCACATCGGCGTCGCCGCTCATGGACTGATAGATCATCACATTGTGGACATTTTCATCGGAGCTGGCCCCCTGGGTGTCGCTCATGCTGCCGGTGACGGCGCAGTCCTCCAGGGTGATGGAGTTCTTGCCCTCAATGACCAGGGCCTCGGAGCTGTTGGCGGTGAGAATGGCATTTTTCACGGTGATGGCCGCCGTGGAATAGACCGCCGGGGAATTATAGCCGTTTGAGGTATAGGTCCCGCCGTCCACATTTACCGTGCCGCCGCCCCGGTCGGA
>DHMK01000063.1:569-11339 GCA_002405755.1 Clostridiales bacterium UBA4644 | reverse complement strand
GCGGCGGAGGAATTGCCGGAGGTCTCCACCGTCAGGTTTTCCGCGTTGGTAGCGCCGCCGCCGGTGGTCTGGATGCCGCCGGAATTATCTGCCGAGGTAGTGATGACAGAATCAGAAATGTTGACGGTGGTGCCGCTGCCGTAGCTGAAGACGCCGTTGCCGTTTTGGGCGGAGGAGGTCACCGTGGCGTTCCGGATGGTGACCGTGGCCCCGTTGGTGGCCAGCAGAGCGGCGTTGACGCCGTAAAAGTCGCCGTTTTCCGTGTTAGAAGTGGCGCCGGCAGACTTGTCTACCGTGACGCCCTCCAGCGTGACGGCGGCGCCGTCGATGCGCAGGGCGTTTTCATCGTCGCCGGAGGAGGTGTAGGTCTCATTGGAATAGACGCCGTCCTCCGAGACGGTGTTTGCGCTGCTGCCCTGGTTGACGGTGCTGCTGCCGCCGAAGCCGCCGCCGGGACCGCCCATATTGCCCGGGCCGTTCGTGCCGTTGGGCGCACCCATATTGCCGGGATCGCCCGTGCCGCCGGGGCCGCCAAGGCTGACGATCTCTCCGGAGGACACGGCGTCGCCGCTGCCCACGGAGGCGGTGACCACATCACCCTCCGAAAGGGCGGAAAGGTCCACCTGCTCGCCGTTTTCCGTGAGCGCCGCGGCGGAAAAGTCCAGCGTGACGCTTTCTTCCCCTGCGGCAAAGCTGCTGCCGCCCGCAGGCAGATCAGGCGGCGTCTCGCCGCTGCCCGGCTGGCCGTTGGGCGCATCGGGCGGGGTCTGGCCGTCGGCGCTGCTGCCGTTGCCGCTGTCGGGCTTTGCCGGGGGCTGGCCAAGATCGCTGCCGGAGCCGCTCTCCGGCGGAGTCTGTGCTGCGTCTGCGGGAGCGGAGCCATCCTGCGGAGCCTCCGGCAGATCTGCCGGGGCCTGGCCGTCCTGCGGCGGCGTTGGGGCGGCTGCATCGGTCTCCTGCTCCTCCAGCTCGCCAAGCTGGAGCGTGACGGAGCTGCCGTCGATGGCCGTCACCTGGCCCGTGAGGGTCTGGCCGGCGTAGCTCTCGGTGGATGCGCTGCTGCAGGCGGCCAGGGAAAGGACCAGCGCCGCGGCGCAGAGAAGGGATATCCATTGTCTGGTTTTCATATCAGATGACCTCCTTTGGTTGTTTGCATCGTGTTTTCCGGCGGGAGATCCGCCGGACGGTTTTTCCTTAGGCTGTGTTTAGCATAAAGCGGCGACCTAAAGGGAGCTTAAAGAGATCCGGCTTTTTTCTTTAGGTTTCCTTTAGGCTGCGTTTCTATGCTGTTGCTGCGGAGCTGCGGCCGCTTGCAATTGGACGGCCGGTTCGTTATACTGATAATAAAGAATTTCAAAAGGAAGCGCAGGTGAAAAACCATGAAGCTGCTGATCGCAGAGGACGAGCTGGATCTGGCGGAGGCGCTGGCGGCCTTTTTTGAGCGGAACCGCTTCTCGGTGGATGTTGTTCACAACGGCTTCGACGCTTATGAATATGCGGCGACGGGGGCCTATGACGCGGTGATCTTGGATGTGATGATGCCCAAGCTGGACGGGATCCAGGTGCTGGAAAAGCTGCGGAGCGAGGGCGTCAATACGCCCATCATGATGCTGACCGCCAAGGGACAGAAGGAAGACCGCATCACAGGTTTCAACGCCGGGGCGGATGATTATCTGCCCAAGCCCTTTGATCCGGACGAGCTTTTGAGCCGGGTGAGAGCCATCCTGCGGCGCAGCGAGGCCTACCGGCCTACGGTCCTTTCCTTCGGCGGGCTGACGCTGGACCCGGGCACCGGCGATCTGACCTGCGGCGGAAGGTCTGTCCGGCTCAGCGGAAGGGAGTTCCAGATCATGGAGCTGTTCCTCCGGTCGCCCAGACAGGTGTTTTCCGCAGAGCAGATCATGGAGAAGATCTGGGGCTGGGATAATGAGGCGGAGATCAATGTGGTCTGGGTCAACATCTCCAACCTGCGGAAAAAGCTGAAGGCCATCGGTTCTGCGGCAGCCATCCATGCCAACCGGGGCCTGGGGTATCTTTTGGAGGAGGAAGCATGATCGACCGTCTGCGAAACCGGTTTATTCGCATTGCAACGCTTTCCGTGGCGGCGGTGATGCTGCTGCTGACAGTCATTTTGAACACGGCCAATTTTATTTCCACCGATCGCGACCTGCGGGATACGCTGGCGCTGATCTATGAAAACGAGGGCACGATCCCTGCCGCGCCCCACCGGGCGGAGACAGACGGCGGACAGACGCCGCCGGAAAAGCCGGACGCGCCGGGAAAGGCTCCCGCTGACGCGCCGGAGGGAAAGACGCGCTCCGGCGGTCCCTTTACGGCGGAGACCCCCTATTCCACCCGCTATTTCGTCTTGCGCTATCAGGACGACGGCACGCTGATCCTGGCTGATCTGGAAAACATCGCCGCCGTTTCCGCAGAGGATACGGGAAAATACCTGGCTGCGGCAGTGCACTGCGGCGAGGGCTATGGCTATTGCGGCCAATACCGCTTTTTTGCCGCCCATATGGGCGAGGACCGGAACATGGCCATTTTTCTGGACGGCTATCAGGCGTTTCGCTCGCTGAAGCTGGTGTTGATCTGGTCGCTGGCGGCAGACGCGGCCTGCACGCTGCTGGTGCTTCTGCTGGTGGTGCTGCTGTCCCGCAGAGCCATCGACCCGGTGGTGCGCAGCGCCCGGCAGCAAAAGCAGTTCATCACCGATGCCAGCCACGAGCTGAAGACCCCCATCACCGTCATCGCCACCAGCCTGAAGGTGCTGGAAATGGATGTGGGCAAGCAGAAATGGATCGACAAGGCCCTGGCGCAGACGGAGAAGCTCACCGGGCTTGTCAATTCCCTGGTGACCCTTTCCCGGATGGACGAGGAGCAGTCGCCGCTGCACATGGCGGAGTTTTCCATCAGCGAGACCGTCCGGGAAACGGCGGAATCCTTCCGGGAGCTTGCCGGGGAGCGGGGACATACGCTGGAGCTGTCCATTGCGCCGGAGCTGACCTATCGGGGCGATGAATATGCCGTGCGGCAGCTGGTTTCCATCCTGCTGGACAACGCCGTCAAATATGCCCTGCCGGACACGCCCATCCGTCTTTCGCTGGAGCGTTCCCGCCGGGGCGTGATCCTGCAGACGGAAAACTGCTGCGGCAGCCAGAAGATAGAGACGGAGCGGCTGTTTGACCGGTTTTATCGGGGCGACCCCTCCCGCAGCGAGACCGGCGGCTTCGGCATCGGCCTTTCCATTGCCCGAAGCATCGCCGAGGGGCATCGGGGCCGCATCTTCGCCAGGCAGACGGAGGATACCATCCGCTTTCAGGCGGAGCTCAACTGAGCCGCCGGGAAAGCGGCTGCCGGCATGAACCGGCTATATAGTCATATGGAAAAGCAAGCGCCGCTCAGAAGAGCGGCGTTTTCGCTTGCCGGAAAAAGCGGCGTGGCGTTTTAGGTACATTTTAGGCTGATCCTGTAAAATGGCGCCCATAGAGCAAAGAAAGGAGCATGACCATGGAGCTTTGCGGCAGCTATCGGCATGAGCTGAAATATCCCATCGGCCCCGCCGAGTATCACGCCCTCCGGCAGCGGCTCAGGACGGTTATGAAGCGCGACTCCCACGCGGGCGCGGACGGACTTTATACCATCCGGAGCGTTTATTTTGACAACTACCGGGACAAGGCGCTGCGGGAAAAGGTGAACGGCGTGCAGCGGCGGGAAAAATTTCGCATCCGCTATTATAACGACGATCTTTCCTTCATCACGCTGGAAAAGAAGATCAAGCACAACGATCTTTGCAGAAAGATCGACGCGCCGCTGACAGCGGAGGAATATCGGAGGCTCCTTCTGCAGCCGGGGCCCTGGATGCTGGAGCATCCGGAGGAGCTGGTGCGGGAGCTTTACTGCAAAATGAAGACACAACAGCTCCGCCCACGGGTGCTGGTGTCTTATGTGCGGGAGCCCTATGTTTACGCTGCCGGCAATGTCCGCGTGACCTTTGATTCCCACATCCGCACGAGCCTGTTTCAAAGAAATTTCGCCAATGGCGCTGTCCCGGATATCAGCGCGGCGGAAAGTCCCGGGGCTGCGATCCTGGAGGTAAAGTTTGACGCCTTCCTGCCGGAGATCATCCGGAGCCTGCTGCAGATCGGGACCCTTCGGCAGCAGGCTTTTTCAAAATACGCTGCCTGCCGCCGGTTCGGCTGACCGGCGATCATAAAACAGTAAGGAGAACGCAATATGAGCTTCAATGATATTTTCAAATCCAGCTTTCTGGAGAACATCACCGAATTTTCCCTTCTCGATACCGTGATCGGCCTGGCTGCGGCGCTGGTGATCGGTCTGTTTATTTTTATCATCTACAAGAAGACCCTGACCGGCGTCATGTATTCCGCCGGCTTTGCGCTGACGCTGGTGGGCCTGTCTCTGGTGACGACGCTGGTCATCATGGCCGTCACCTCCAATGTGGTGCTTTCGCTGGGCATGGTGGGCGCACTGTCCATCGTCCGGTTCCGCGCCGCCATCAAGGAGCCGGTAGAGATCGTATTTCTGTTCTGGTCGCTGGCGGTGGGCATCGTCATCGGTGCGGGTATGATCCCGCTGGCCGTCATCGGCTCTGCCATCATCGGCGTGATCCTGCTGCTGTTTGCCAATCGCAGGATCCACAATGATCCCTATATCCTGGTGGCCGGCTGCGCCGATGAAGCGGCGGAGACTGCCGTGCTGGCGCTTTTGGCAAAGGAGACGGCCCGCTGCATCGTCAAATCCAAGACTATTACGGCCACCGGTATCGAGCTGACGGCGGAGCTTCGCACCAGAGATGCCTCCACCGGCTTTGTCAACCGGATCGCGGCGCTGCCCGGCGTGGAAAACGCAACGCTGGTCAGCTTCAGCGGCGAATATCTTTCGTAACGGAGGGGAGGACCGTGATCGCGCATAAACACATCACGAAGATCATCGCTGCGGTCATGGCGGCCGCTGTCGGCCTATGCCTTTGCGCGGCCGCGTTTTCCGATCAGATCACGGCGGCGGCGGGCGGAATGGGCGTTTCCATGGAATATGAAAGCGCGCTGTTTGATACCGACAGCATCCTGACCGTCAATATCCGAATGGAGGAGGCCGACTGGAGCGCCATGCTGGAAAACGCCGCGGCGGAGGAATATTATCCGTGCGATGTGGAAATAGGCGGAACGACCTTTTATCGGGTGGGCATTCGGCCCAAGGGCAACACCAGTCTTTCTGCCATCGCCAGCGATCCCACCACCGACCGCTACAGCTTCAAGCTGGAGTTTGATCACTATGTGGAGGGACAGACCTGCTTCGGGCTGGATAAGCTGATCCTGAACAATAATTACGCCGACGCCACCAACATGAAGGAGGCGCTGATCTACGATATGTACCGGTATCTGGGCGCGGATGCCTCCCTCTATAATTACGCCAGGATCTCCGTCAACGGCGAATATTGGGGCGTTTATCTGGCGCTGGAGGCGGTGGAGGACAGCTTCCTGCTGCGCAATTACGGCGCGCAGGAGGGAGAACTCTATAAGCCGGACAGCATGAACCTCGGCGGCGGAAAAGACTCCGGCGGCTTCAAGGCCGGAGATATGGACTTCGGAGATATGGATTTCGGCGGCAGGACGCCGCCGGGCGCAGCGGAAAGCGCCGATCCGACGGAGTCCGCCGGCTTCCCGGGACAGCCGCCGGAGGGCTTTGATCCCACCCAAAGGCCGGAAGCGGAGGGGGCTGCTGCAGCAGAGCCTTCGACAGAGGCCTCGGGCGAGCCGGGGGAGCGTCCGGCGATGGGCTTTGGCGGTGGAGGCGGCTTCTCCATGGGCGGAGGCGGCGCAGACCTGAACTATACGGACGACGATCTGGATAGCTATGAGACCATCTGGGACGGCGAGGTCACAAAGACCACCAAGGCCGACCATAAGCGGGTGGTGACCGCCCTGAAAAGCATCTCGGAGGGCAACGACTTGGAAGAGCATATGGACATCGACAACCTGCTGCGCTACATGGCGGTCCATGTGTTTTCCGTCAATGAGGACAGCCTTTCCGGCTCCATGGCGCACAATTATTATCTCTATGAATCCGGCGGACAGCTGAATCTGATCCCCTGGGATTATAATCTGGCCCTGGGCGGGATGGGCGGCGGCAGCGACGCCGCCGGCGTCGTGAACGATGCCATCGACAATGCCTTCGCGGGCACGGATTTTTTCGATACGCTGATGGAGAACGAGACTTACCATAGCCAGTATTACGCCTATCTGCAGCAGCTTGTGAGCGAGTATATCGACGGCGGCGGATTTGACGCGTTTTATACCCGGGTGCGCAGCCAGATCGACGGGCTGGTGGAGACCGACCCCACCGCGTTCTATTCCTATGAGGAATATCTGGCGGCAGCCGATACCCTCTATCAGGTGGTAAAGCTGCGGGGCGAGTCCATACAGGGCCAGCTGGACGGAACGATCCCCTCTACCGAGGCAGAGCAGCGCGGCAGCGATGCGCTGGTGGACGCTTCCGCACTGGATCTCAGTGTGATGGGCAGTATGAATACCGGCGGCGGACAGAAAACGCGGGAGACACCGCAGCATGAAAGCGCCCAGCTGCCGGAGCGCAGCGGAGAGGATACCGCCGGCCCGCCGGCCATGGAGAAGCTTCCCGGCGCCGATGGAAGCGCGGGACAGGCGGCAGCGGCAAATGATCTGGCGCTGTATGGGCTCTGCGGACTGATCCTCGCCGCAGCGATGCTCTTCGCCCTCCTGTATCAACGAAGACGAAAAAAGCGTGAGCCTGCCGCTTCGCCTTTCCTGACGGCAAGGCAGTAATTGACATGCTCAAAGGCTTTCATATCTGCCCCGGCCCTGTCGATGATGTCCCTTTGAATATCCTCCGGCGTCAACAGCTCGTAGATCAGAAAGCCGTGCTTCTCCAGCAGCGTTTCAAGCTCCGCATAAGAAAACGCCGTTTTCATCGGTTCACCGCCTGCTTTTGCCATCATAACGGTGTTCTGCACACGCTTTTCGGGAGCCTTAAAGAAGTTCTCGTCCGGATGATCGAACACAAGGGAGCTGCCGTCCGCGCAAAGCGCAGAGAGCGAGGAGAGCATCGTGTCGATTGCTTCCGCAGAAAGGTAGTAGGTCACACCGAGCCATGAGAAAAAGGACTTCACGGACGGGTCAAAGCCAGCGGCGATCAGCTGTTCCGTCAGGCTGTCCTTCGTAAAATCCACCGGGACAAAGGTGAGATTGTCCGGAATCGTCCAACCGGCGCGGGTGATCCGTTCCAGCTTGTCTGCCTGCGTCAGAGGATGATCCACCTCGAACACTTTGTACTTCGATAAGAACGCTTTTTCCCGGAACGGGAAGGTATCCATGCCTGCGCCGAGGATGACATACTGTTTAGCTCCGGTCAGAACGGCAGTCCGTAAGGACTTCTCCGTATAGGCCGCGCGGCAGAGCGGCGACGGCGCGATATGAACATTCACAAGTCGGCGCAGCAGCTCCTTCGGCTGCAAAGCTGCGGGGTCGAGCTCCGGTTCAAAAAACCGCGCTCCGCCCAGGATATAGCCCTGAACGGCGGCATATTCTTCCTCCGTCATCAGCTCTTTTGCAAGGTGATCTGCGAAAACCGGATGCTCTTCGTTTTCTGCGTGAAACGCCCGTCCGAACGCGCTCATCAGGGCGGTGATACTGGCTTTATGATCCATTCTGTTGGCCTCCATATCAGATCCGTGCTTCAAGGATAGAATTGATGATCTGCCGGAATCCATAGTCGAGAAACGCATCCTCGGTCATGCCATTCTGCGCGCAAATGAAGCTTCCCTTTGTTTCGGCAAGCGCAAGCAGCGAATCAAGGCTCGCGGAGAGCACATAGACCGTCAGCACAGGCACGATATCCTTCCTCACCTCGCCGTTTTTCTGGCCGCGCACAAGGAGCGCTTCAAGGATGCCGTTGATCTCCGTTCCGAGACGGAGGATGCGCTTCACCGTATCTGAGATCGCCAGCTGCTCGATCTTCGCCGCGCCGGAACGCTTCAAAGGCGCAAGGGAATGGGGACACTCCGTTCTGTAACGGCGCATCGCGCTGCATACCGCGCGGCAGGCGTCAACAAAACCGGCATGATTGTTCACCGCGTTCTCAATATCCGCCTTTAAGGACTGCAAGCCCGTTTCAATGATGTGATGGAGAATGTCCTCCTTGCTGTCATAATAGGCGTAGATCGTGCGTCGGCTGTATTCAGACGCCTTTGAAATGTCCTCTATCGTTGTCTGCTCATAGCCCTTTTCCGAGAAGAGCCCTTCGGCGGCTGCCATGATCCGCGCCCGATGCAGGGCGGCGATGGCCTCTTTTTTACTTACCTGCTCCATTGTAAACCTCAATTCTTAAAAGTATATCCATAGTATACTTCTCAATTCCGACGCTGTCAACAGCAATTCAGCCTGTTTGCCGCTGTTCCGCGTCGATGTGCGGCCCAGGGCAGGACCGCGCGGAATAGTCGCGCCATAGCATAAGCGGGATGCAGGTAAAAGCTGCGGCAGCAGCGCCTGCGGATGCAAGCTGCTCAGACTTCCCCCCCCGCCCGCGATAGGTTCCCGGTAAAACAAAAAGCTCACCGCCGAATCGGCGGTGAGCTTTCTCAAAATGGAGCAGAAGACGCGTCTCGCTGCGATAGCTTCATTACTCTAAGCTCCTGCCATCCCTTGAGATCGTAACGACCTGCCACGGGATGAACTTACCGCTTGCCTGAAGCGCCATCTCCGCAGCTCTTTGCAGCCCGCCGCAGCAGGGCACCTCCATCCGAACGATGGTCACGCTCTTGAGGTCGTTATCACGGATGATCGCAGTCAGCTTCTCGGTGTAATCCACCGCGTCCAGCTTGGGGCAGCCGATGATCGTGATTTTGCCCTTCATGAAGTCCTCGTGCATATTGGCGTAGGCATAGGCTGTGCAATCCGCCGCGATCAGCAGCTTCGCTCCGGCGAAGAACGGAGCCTGTGTAGGCACCAGCTTGATCTGGCAGGGCCACTGGCCGAGCCGGGAAACAGGTTTTCCGACGGAAGCGACTGCCGCAGCTTCGTCACGCTTGAATTGCGCTGTACGGGAGCCGGGGCATCCGCCCATATAGTGCGCGTGCTTCATTGCTTCCAGCTGCTTTTTCTCCTTTGCTGCCTGCACTGCTTTCTCGTCGTATTCGGGAGCCTCGCGCTCCTGGAAGGTGATCGCGCCTGTCGGGCATCCCGGCAGGCAGTCACCGAAACCGTCACAGAAATTCTCCCTGACCAATTTGGCCTTGCCGTCTACGATAGCGATGGCTCCTTCATGGCAGGCGCTGACACAAAGCCCGCACCCGTTGCATTTTTCTTCGTCGATATGGATGATCTTTCTGACCATTGCGATGTCCTCCTTGCTTTTCCTGGCTTCAGTATACACCGAAGCTCCTTAAAATTGTGTATCTGCAGATATACAAACAAAAAATATGATTTGTATTGATCTTTAGCCGTTTCCGACGCTTTCGGCTGGAATGCGAATGGCGGCCTCGCTTGCCCGTTGCGACCACGCGGCCCGGAAGCGTCTGTGGTATGCGTTGCGGTCATGGGAAAACAGGCGGAAAGATACCTGTTCTCTGTGTTGATCATGATCCGAAACGCAAAAAGCGTCAACGGTTTTCTTGGCCGTTGGCAGGGCAAGCCGCGGGATGTCATGATCAAAGAAGAAACATCCTGCCGATGTCAGGTTTATGAGACGGATACATATTTAATCATACCCTGTTTGCGAATCACGGAAGAACCGATTCCGGAACTCCTTCGGCGTATATCCTGTCTGCTCCCGAAACACCCGGTTGAAGTGGCTCTGAGAGCTGAACGCCAGGATCGCAGATATTTCCGCATAGGTATAATCCGAAAAACGCAGCATATTCTGTGCCGCTTCCATCCGCTTGGACAGAATGTATTCCGAGACGGACGTTCCCGTTTCCTTTTTGAAGAGCGTCGAGACATAGCTCCGGTTCAAGCCCACCAGCTCCGCCAGCGTATCCACATGGATCGTTTCATGCAGGTGATTATAGATGTAGTCCATGCACAGGATCACCGGCTTGGAGTAGACCTCCGCCCTGTCCAGCACAGACATTTCCCTTGTGTAAAAGGCGAACATCTCCGCATGGAGCGCCTTGACCTCTTCAACGGTTTGCAGCGTATCCATTTTCAGAATAAAAAGGTCGCTGATGTTGTACGCCCTCTCCGCATCCATCCCGCCAGCAATGGCAGCACGGCTGGCAAGTGTGATAGAGGCGACAAAAAGATATTTGTAATTGCGCAGAGGGTCGTCCGAAATGTGACCGGGCAGATCGGAAGAAAACATCCGCACGCCTTCCTCCACTGCTCTGGGATCGCCCATGCGCAGCAGGTCGTATTGGTACATGTCCTCTGTATTGGTATGATGCCGGTCTGCGGTCTCCCGATGGAGGTATTCCATATACCGCAGCTTTTTCTCATTCACTGCTCCATCCATATCCGCACCTCACTTTTAATAACGATTCTATCATAAATCCAACGAATCAGCAATCCTATTTCGGACAGACCTGCTATGATATCCGTATTGAAATAGAATTGATCATGTCAAGAGCAGGAGTGATATTCCGATGGGCAACGAAAACACATCTCCCAAAATGCGCGTCATGGATATGACGCAAGGAAACTCCGTAAAGGTGATTCTGGCATTCGCCGTTCCGCTGTTCATCGGCAATATCTTTCAGCAGATCTACAGCATGGT
>DHMK01000063.1:0-497 GCA_002405755.1 Clostridiales bacterium UBA4644 | reverse complement strand
CTTGGCGACGGGGCGATCGCCGCCATCGGTGCGACCTCCTCGCTGTATGCGCTGCTCATTGATTTTGCGTCCGGCCTGAACAGCGGCTGCGCCATCGTCGTGACCCAGCGCTTTGGGGCGCACGACGAAAAGAAGCTCAAAAGCGCCATCGCCGGAATGATCGAGCTGGACGCGGGAATCACCTTGGCATTGACAGCCTTATCTCTCATTTTCCTCCGCCCGCTCATGCGCTTTATGAATACACCGGACAGCATTTTTGAGCAAGCCCATCAGTATATCGCCGTCATCTGCGCCGGTATGACCGCAACCATTGCGTATAACCTGTTTTCCTCCATTTTGCGGGCGTTTGGGAACAGCCGAACTTCACTGTATTTCCTGATTATATCCTCTGTCCTGAATATGGGCATGGATTTATTGTTCGTCGCCGTGCTGGGTCTTGGCGTTGCGGGCGCGGCGCTGGCGACGGTCATCGCAGAGGGCGTTTCCGCTCTGCTCTG
>DHMK01000022.1:12065-12211 GCA_002405755.1 Clostridiales bacterium UBA4644 | reverse complement strand
GAAATGACCCCGGCACAGATCAGCGAGTTAAACTCCCGTCTGGTTGGAGTTAAAAACTGCAAGCGTAGCGATAAATATGCCGGACTGACGCCGGGCTATCAGATCAGTGCGCAGCTGCAGGACGGAAGTTATATCAGAATCAGCGG
>DHMK01000022.1:1360-11933 GCA_002405755.1 Clostridiales bacterium UBA4644 | reverse complement strand
CAGACAAGGACTTTCAGGACTATTTGAGCCGGGTCTGCGCTGGCGAGGATGTTGCGCCGGCCCAGGATCCCCATTCCACAGCAGCTCTCCCGCCGGCTGATCTGTCTGCCTCGGAAAAGATCGCAGCGCTGCTGGACGCCATTTGCGCTTCCCCCGCGCAATCCTCAAGCCCCTCGGATTATGTGGCCGCCCATGACGCAGAATATCAGAAGCTGATCGATTATGGCGCATATACCCTGCTCTACTGCTACAAGGAATTCCTGAAGGGCGGGCAGACCGATCTGCGCGGCTGGATCATGTCGTTTGCCTGTCAGAGCATTGCCGATGTGTGGGGCGAAACGCCGGAGCCATTGGAAAATGCTGTATTGACCGGGCAGGACTGGTTCGATGGGTTTTTCAGCTATGCGTTTGTCCTGGAGAAAAATCATACCCCGGAGGAAATGGCAAAGGACTATCCCTGCTCCCTGCTGCTTCTGCAGTGTGCTCCCGGATTCTATGATTCACTGATCTTTGATGTGGACGGGGATGGGTTCCAGGAGATCTGTATTCTCGCCTACGGGCGGACCTCCGGCCTTTTCACCTTCACCTTCCGCGCCATGGAGCTGGGAACGAACACGCTGAAATACGATACCGCGCTCCAGACAGAATGGTATGACCTGTCCTTCGTCTGCGGAGAGGATGGCGTTGTCCGGGTGCAGGGGATCGACCAAAAGGATCCGCCGCAGACCCATCTGTTTGACATTGTCGCGGCAGATGGCGCCATCGTTCTGACGGAGGACGGGGTCTCCATTGCCTACAACTGACCGCCGCCGGCTGCGCACAGCAAAAAAGATCACCGGGTTTGCCGTATCCAACGGTTTCCGGTGATCTTTTCAGTTTTTATCAGCAATATGCTCCGCGCAGCCCGCGAAGGAGGGCTTCCCGCTCATTGGGCAGGGCTCCGTCGATGACCTGATCCACCAGCCAGTCCAGCGCCTGCCCCACGGCGGGGCCGGAAAGCCCCAAGCGGAGCAGCTCCCCGCCTCCCAGGGCCAGCTGCGTCCGGGAATAGCAGAGTCTCTTTGCCCGGATCGCATCCACCGCCGCTTCCGCTGCGTCATATTGCTCCGAACGGTCATATTCCGGGCTTTGGCCACGATTATCCGCCCGCTTTACCTGCAGCAGCAGCCGCAGCTCCTCCTCCCCCGTCCGCCGCAGCCAGCGCAGCATGGCCTTTTCCGTGGGGAGGACGTCATGGTCGTGGAGATAGATCAGGCGCTCCGTCCGCTCCGCCAGCGTCCGCTCAAAGCGCAGCCGGGCCAGCGCCTGCCGGGCCAGTCTGGCAGAGGCGGCGGCATGGCCGTAAAAATGCCCCTCCCCCTGCCTATCCCGCCAGAAGGTCTGCGGCTTGCCGCAGTCGTGGAGCAGCAGCGTCAGCCGCAGGGTCAGCTCCCGCGGGACGGCGGCAAAGGCATGGAGCGTGTGCTCCCAGACGTCATAGATATGATGCCGGTTGCACTGATCAAAGTCAAACATGGGCGCAAGCTCCGGCAGAAACACGGCAAAGACCTCCCTGTGCCGCCGCAGCACCCTTTCTGCCGCAGCGCCGGGCAGCAAAAGGCAAAGCTCCGCCCGGATGCGCTCCGGCGCGATAAAGGCCAGCAGCTGCCGCTGCCGGTCCAGCGCCAGAGCCGTCTGCGCCTCCAGCGGGAAGCCCAAAACGGCGGAAAACCGCAGGCCCCGCAGGATGCGCAGCGCATCCTCCTGAAAGCGCCGGTCCGGCTGGCCCACCGCCCGGATCAAGCCCCTCCGCAGATCGGCTTCGCCGCCAAAGGGATCGATCAGTCCCTCCTCCGGTGCATAGGCCATGGCGTTCATGGTAAAATCCCGCCGGGCCAGATCCTCCCGCAGGCTGCGGGTAAAGACGACGCTGTCCGGCCGGCGATGGTCGCTGTAGGCGCCGTCCACCCGGAAGGTGGTGATCTCCAGCCGGCGGCCGCCCAAAAGGGCGGTGACGGTGCCGTGCCGCAGGCCGGTATCCGCAACGGGGATGGGCGCAAGGGCCTCATGGACCTGCCGGGGCAGGGCGGCAGTGGCGATATCCCAGTCGCCCGGGCGGCGGCCCAGCAGACTGTCGCGAACACAGCCTCCGACCGCATAGGCGGGAAAGCCCTTTTGCCGCAGCGCCGCCAGCACCTGTGCCGCCTCCGGCGGAAGCTCGATCTTCATAGCAGATCTCCTTTGAAAAAAATGGGAAACAGGCGGGCCCATGGCCCGCCTGAGATGCGTTCAGTTCGCGTTGGGGTCGTCCGGCGTTTCTCCGTCCTGCGCCGGCGCCGCCGGCTCTGCAGGCTGCGGCTGGGCGTGGGTCTTTGCTTCCTCCTTCGCCAGCTCCGCCATGACCTCCTGCGCGGCCCGGTCGCCGGCCTGACGCTTGGCCAGGGGCTCCACCGTGGAATGCTCCGGCGGCGTTTCGCCCTTGAAGATGGCCTCCAGCTGGGCGTTGTCCATGGTCTCATGCTGCAGCAGGAAGGCCGCCAGCCGGTCCAGAATATCCATATTATCCCGCAGCAGCTGCTCGCAGCGGGCATAGGCCGCGTCGATGAGCTTCTTCACCTCTTCGTCGATGAGCGCGGAGGTCTCCTCGGAAAGGTGGTTGGTATTGGCAAAATCCCGGCCCAGGAACACCTCGCTGTGGGAGGAGCCGAAGTCGATGGGACCAAGGCGCTCGCTCATACCGTATTTCGTCACCATGCTCCGGGCGATGCGGCTGGCCCGCTGGATGTCGTTGGAGGCGCCGGTGGAAATATCGCCCATCACCAGCTTTTCCGCCACCCGGCCGCCCAGCAGGACGATCAGCTCCTCCTCCATCTCCTGCTTGGTGCTGTAATACTTATCCTGCACCGGCAGGTTCAGGGTGAAGCCGCCGGCCCGGCCCCGGGGCACGATAGAGACCTGCTGCACCGGATCCTGCGTGGGCAGCAGACGGGAGGTCAGGGCGTGGCCGGATTCGTGGTAGGCCGTGAGCTTGCGCTCCAGCTCGGTCATGACCCTGTGCTTCTTCTCGTTGCCCATGATGACCTTCAGGAAGGCGTCGTCGATATCCTTCAGGCCGATCTTTGCCTTGCCCCGGCGGGCAGCCAGCAGCGCGGCCTCGTTCAGCAGGTTTTCCAGATCCGCGCCGGTAAAGCCCACGGTGCTGCGGGCGATGGCGTCGAAGGAAACGTCGTCCTCAAAGGGCTTTTTGCGGGCGTGGACCTTGAGGATCTCCACGCGGCCCTTGATATCGGGCACGCCGATATAGATCTGCCGGTCGAACCGGCCAGGACGCAGCAGCGCCGGGTCCAGAATATCCGCCCGGTTGGTGGCGGCCAGGACGATGACGCCGGCGTTGTTGCCAAAGCCGTCCATCTCCACCAGCAGCTGGTTCAGAGTCTGCTCCCGCTCGTCGTGTCCGCCGCCCAGGCCCGCGCCTCTCTGACGGCCGACGGCGTCGATCTCATCGATAAAGACGATGGCAGGCGCGTGCTTTTTCGCTTCGCTGAACAGATCGCGCACGCGGGAAGCGCCAACGCCCACATAAAGCTCCACAAAGTCGGAGCCGGAGATGGAAAAGAAGGGAACGCCGGCCTCTCCGGCCACAGCCTTAGCGATCAGCGTCTTACCGGTGCCCGGAGGGCCTACCAGCAAAACGCCCTTGGGGATGCGCGCGCCCAGCGCCATATATTTTTTCGGATCCCGCAGGAAATCCACGATCTCCTCCAGATCGGCCTTTTCCTCATCGGCGCCGGCCACGTCCTTGAAGGTGACGCGTCTCTGCTGGTCGCCGGGCGTAGTCATTCTGGCCCGGGACTTACCGAAGCTCATGGCTCCGCCGCCACCGCCGCCGCCCGCCTGCCGGTTGAGCATAAAGGCCCAGAAGGCCCCCAGCAGGACGATGATGACGATATAGGGCAGGAAGGACATGAGGATCGAGGTGTTCTGTACATAATAGTCCACGGTCAGCGTGCCGTTGTCCTGCTGCCGGCTCAGGTCGTCGCCCAGATCCGACATGAAATAATCCATATCCGTGACCTCATAGAGATATTCCGTACCGTCCTTCAGCTGAACGGAGATCTCGTTGGAGCCGATCACCAGGGCGGTGACGTTGCCGGCTTTGATATCGCTGCGGATCTCCGTATAGGAGACGGGGGCTGCCGTCTCGCCCGGGCCAAGAAGCAGGCTCAGGGTGACGAGAAGAACGACGAACGCGATGATATACAGGCCGACGCCGCGGCCGGTTCCCTTCTTCTTGTTCAAGGTGTTGTGTCACTCCTTTTTCAGACGGCGCTGCGCCGCCATCGGTTTATTGATCCTCGCTGTAAACAGAGGGCTTGAGCACGGCGATCTCCGGATAATTCCGATAGATCTCCGCATAATCCAGCCCGTAGCCCACGATAAACTCGTTGGGGACCTCCAGGCCGATGTAGTCGGAATGGATATCCACCTTATGGCGGGCGGGCTTGTCAAACAGGGTGCAGAGGCGGATGGACGCCGGACGGCGGGCCTGCAGCAGCTTCATCAGATAGCTCAGCGTCACGCCGCTGTCCAGAATGTCCTCCACGATAATAACATCTTTTCCCTCGATAGTGGTGTCCAAATCTTTAATAATTTTCACCTGACCGGAGGAAGCCATGCCGGCTCCGTAGCTGGAGACGGCCATAAAATCCAGCGTGCAGGGGATGTCGATCTGCCGGACCAGGTCGGCCATGAAGATAAACGCGCCCTTGAGCACCGCTACCAGCATAGGGGTCCTGCCCCGATAATCCTCCGTGATCTCCCGACCCAGCCGCGCCACGGTGGCTTCCAGCTGATCCTTGGTGATAAGCGTCTTGAGCATATCCTGCTGCATATGGATGGGGTCCCGTTTCATGATCTTTTCCTCCTGCAAATGATCCGGATCCGCGGCGTCTCTTTTTCTGTCTCCGGCAAGCTGTGCCAGAGATCTGCCACGGCCAGTATTTTATTATTATGGCATAGGATCGGCGTTGTGTCACGCAGATCCTTCGGAATTTTCCGGTCGATCATCCATTTTTTGACCGTGCGATGACCGCCGGGCAGAGAAATGCTGTCGCCGGTGCGCCGGGCGCGGACCGTCAGAGGAAAGACCTCCTCCTCCGGCAGGCAAAAGCCCCCTTCTTCGCCGGCGTCGGGGCAGACCGTAATGCGCCAGCCGCCAAACTCCGCCTGCCCGCAGGCCGTCAGCATCGCCGGCTCCGGCGGTCCGGGGGGATGAACGCCGGTGAGCAGCAGCCGATCATACCGCCGCTGCAGCATCGTCCCGGAAAGTGAGAGCCTCCCGGAGGGCGACGGGCTCCGGCAGAGGGCAAAAATGCCTTCCAGCTGCGGCCGGGTGAGCATTTTTCCGCCCACCCTTCTCTGCAAAAGCTGCAGCGCCCGACAGGCGCTCTCCTCCGGCAGAGCCAGCAGCGCCGGCAGCGAGAGCAGCAGCCCCGCGCCGGCTTCCTCTGCGGCGGCGGCATAGTCCTCCGCCAGACGGGTCTGCGCTCCGTTCTGCCGCCGCATATCCGCAGCGCAGCGGGCCATATGCTCCCCGGCGGCGGGATTCAGCTGGCGCAGCAGCGGAAACACCTGCCGGCGCAGCACGGCCCGGGCGTTGTCGCCCTCCAGATTGGTAAGATCCGTGGCATAGGGCAGCCGGCATTGGGCCAGATAGGCCTCGATCTCCCGGCGGGAGCACTGCAGCAGCGGCCGGATGATCCGCCCCCGCCGGGGCGGGATGCCCTCCAGCCCCGCAGGCCCGCAGCCCCGGATCAGATTCCAGAGCAGGGTCTCGGCGTTGTCGTCCTGCTGGTGGGCCACGGCGATCACATCATAGCCCTGCTCCTCCGCCGTACGCTCCAGAAAGGCATAGCGCAGGGCCCGGGCGGCCTCCTCCGCGCTCAGCCCATGGGCTGCGGCATAGGCCGGCGTATCTCCCGCGCCGCAGTACAGCGGGATGGACAGCGACCGGCACAGCGCCCGGCACAGCGCCTTTTCCGGCTCTGCCGCCTCAGGGCGGAGCCCATGGGAAAAATGCGCCGCCGCCACCTGCAGGGAACGCTCCGGCGCGAGCAGAGCCAGCGCGTGGGTCAGGCAGACGGAATCTCCCCCGCCGGACAGAGCGCAAAGCACCCGCAGCCCCGGCCGCAGCAGACCGCTCTGCTCCAGCGCGTCACGGACCTTCATTGCGGAAGGAATCCTGCGCGGCAAAGGAGGTGAACTGGCCCATCCACTGCAACTCTACCGTGCCGGTCTCGCCGTGGCGGTTTTTTGCCACGATCAGCTCGGCGCAGTTGCGGTTTTCGCTTTGATCGTTATAATAATCGTCCCGATAAATAAAAAGGACGATATCGGCATCCTGCTCGATGGAGCCGGATTCCCGCAGATCGGAAAGCATGGGCCGCTTGTTCTGGCGGCTCTCCGGCCCGCGGGAAAGCTGGCTGCAGCAGAGCACGGGAACGTTCAGCTCCTTGGCCATGATCTTCAGCGAGCGGGAGATCTCCGCCACCTCCTGAACGCGGTTGTCCATCTGCTTGGGCGTGTGCATCAGCTGGAGGTAGTCGATGACGATGAGCCCCAGCTTGCTGCCCACCCGGCGGCATTTTGCCATCATCTCCGGCACGGTAATGCCGGAGTTTTCATCAATGAGGATGGACATGGACTGCAGCGATTCTGCGGCTCCGGCCATGCGCTCCCAGTCGGCGTCGTCCAGCGAACCCATGCGCAGCTTTTTGCTGTCGATGAGCGCCTCGCTGGAGAGCATACGGGTGGCCAGCTGCTCCCGCGACATCTCCAGCTGAAAGATGACCACGGTCTTGCCGCTGCGCTTGGCGGCGTTCACCGCCATGTTCAGGGCGATGGCCGTTTTGCCCATGCCGGGCCGGGCCGCCAGCAGGATCAGATCGCTCCTGCTGAGTCCGCCGATATACTGATCCAGCTGAGAAAAGCCCGTGGGCAGGCCGGGCAGCTTGCCGGGGTTTGCCGCCATCTCGTCCAGGTGGGCATAGACCTCCTGGATGGCCTCGTTGATGCTGGAAAAGCCCTGCACCTCCCGGCCCTGGCGCACGGCATAGATCTTCTGCTCCGCCAGGTCCGCCACAGTGTCGGCGCTTTCCTCCTCAGAGCGGGTCAGGGCGATGATCTCGGAGGATACCTTCTGCAGCTCCCGCAGCATGCTTTTGCTGCGGACGATGGCGGCGTATTCCGAAACGTTGGCGGAGGTAGGCGTGGTCTCGATGATCTGCAGAAAAAGCTCCCGTCGGGCCGCTTCCTTATAGCCCAGGGCCTTCATCTCATCCAAAACCGTGATGGGGTCGATGGGCCGGCCGCCGAGAAACATCTGATGGATGGTATCATAGATCAGCCGGTCCGTTTCCATATAGAAATCGGCGGGCTTCAGCGCCTCGATCACCGTTGGGATGCACCGGGGATCGATGAGCATGGAGCCCAGCACCGCCTGCTCCGCCTCCACGCTGTAAGGGACCTGCCGGGAAAGCAGCTCGTCTGCCGCCATGACGCTTCACATCCTTCCTCCGGGAAAAGCCGGTTATTTTTCTTCAAACACCTGCACCAGCACCACGCCGGAGACCTCGGTATAAAGCTTTGCCTTGGCCTGGAAGGTGCCGAAGGTCTTGATGGGCTCCGCCAGCTCCAGCCGGGTCTTGGGCAGATCGATGCCGTACTGCTTCTGCAGCGCCTCGGAGATCTCCTTGGTGGTGACGGAGCCGAAGAGCCTTCCGCCGGAGCCGGCCTTGGCATAGATCTTCACAGGCTTTTCCGCCAGCTGCTCCTTCAGAGCCAGGGCGGCCTTCCGCTCCTCCTCCATGCGGTGCTGCGCGGCAGCGTCCGCATTCCTTTTGGCGTTGATGGCGTCGGCAGTGGCCTCCATGGCCAGCTTTCTGGGCAGCAGGAAATTCCGTGCGTAGCCATCGGAGACGGTGATCATGTCGCCCTTTTTGCCCTGCGCCTTTACATCCTGCAGCAAAATAACTTTCATGGTATATATACTCCTTTTCGTTGGTTTCTGATCTAATCGGGCCGCTCAGTCCTGCTCCGGCGACTCCCGGAGATAGGCCTCGATGGCCTGCCGCAGCATGGCGGCCGCGTCGTCCGGCTGCTTGTCTGGAAACTGCCCGCCTGCGGCGTTGATGCTGCCGCCGCCGCCGATCTTCTCCATGATGACCTGCACGTTGACCTTCCCGTAGGACCGGGCGGAGATCACCGCGCCGCCCCGCTCGCCATAGACAACGAAGGCGGCCCGGATGCCGGCGGCATTGATCATCTCATCCGCCGCCTGAGAGGCGGTGGCCCGGGGCAGCTCCTCCTCCACCACGGAGAGGGATATGCCCGGGAAGGGCTCTGTGGCACGGGAGATGATCTGATATTTCTTGATGTTGCTCTCCAGCCCGCCGGAATACAACTTTCGGACCTCCACGGTATCCGCGCCGGCCTGCCGCAGATAGGCGGCGGCCTCAAAGGTGCGGACGCCGGTCTTGACGGTAAAGCCCTTGGTATCCAGGAAAATGCCCGCCAGCAGGGCATCGGCCTCCACCTTCAGCAGGTCGGAGGGATTGATGGCATATTGCAGCAGCTCCGTCACCAGCTCGGCGGCGGAGGAGGCATAGGTCTCATGGAGACTGATGGCCGCGTTTTCGATATATTCCGCCGCCCGGCGATGATGGTCCACGACGGCCACCCGGGGGATCGTCTCCAGCAGCGTGGGCGATTCCACCAGATCGGGGCGGGAGGTATCGCAGACGATGCAGAGCGAGGAGGGATCAGCCAGCTCCACGGCCTTTTCCGCGGTGATGAAGGCATCGGCATACAGGGGCTGGGCCCGCAGGCGGCGGATCAGCTCTCCGGCGGCCGTTGCCTGATCGTTAACGATGAGATAAAAGGGCCGGCCCGCCCGGCGAACGGCAGCCGCAAGACCGGCGCAGGCGCCAATGCTGTCCAGATCGGAATACTGGTGGCCCATGAGAAAGACCTGGCTGCTGTCCCGGATCAGCTGCATCAGCGCGTTGGACATCACGCGGGAGCGAACCTTGGTGCGTTTTTCCAGCTCCTTGCTGCGCCCGCCGTAAAACTCAAAGGCCGTCTTGGACTTGACCACCACCTGATCGCCGCCCCGGGAAAGGGCCATGTCGATGCCCAGGTCCGCAAACTGATAAAGCTCCTGCAGCGTGCATTCGCCCTTGCCGATGCCGATGGACAGCGTTGCGGCCAGGCCGTCGCTGTTCTGGACCTGATGGATCTCCTCCAGAATGGAAAACTTGCCCGCGGTAAAGTCCACAAGGCTTTTCTGATCGAAAATGAAGAGATAGCGATCCCGCTCCAGCTTGCGCACGATGCCGCAGGAGGGCTTGGCCCAGGCGTTGATCCGCCGGTCGATCTCGGCGGTAAGGGTGGATTTTTCCGATTCGGAGGCGTTTTTCATCAGCTCCTCATAGCTGTCAATGAGGATCAGTCCCACCACCGGGCGAGTCCGCTCGAACCGATCCCGCAGCTGGCTGTGGTCGGTAACGTCCACCCAGAACAGCGTGGCCAGCAGGGCGCTGCCCTGACCGCTGCCGGAGCGCACCAGATTGCCGTAGATCTGATATTTCCGCCCGCCCATCTCCACATCGTAGGGGCAGACGCTCTTGCCCTCCATGATCCAGCGGGTATCAAAGCCGTGGAGCACATCGGTGATATGGATCTCAAAGACGCTCTCGTGGCGGCCGCTGATGGCGGCGAACAGGTCGTTGCCCCAGATGATCTCTCCGCTGTCGATGCGGAGGATGGCCATGGGCAGCGGAAAATGCACCAGCGAATGCTTGGAGGCGTCATCTACGGAAAAGGCCACATTCTCCACATATTTTCGGATCTCCGCAGAGCGGCGGCGGGTCCGGCTGCGGTAAAAGAAATAGACCAGCGCCACCAGCAGAAGCTCTGCCGTGCCCACCGCCCAGCCGATCTGCCAAAAGCTCACGGCGCAAAACAACAGCATCACCACGAAGGTGATCCGCGTGCCGGATTCGATGATCCTGGAAAATCGCTTGTCCAAAGCGCTCTCCCTCCTTCAGGCCTTACAAAAAGGCGCTTGTGTGCCATAATAATAAAGTATTATAGCATGGGTGCGCTTCCTTCGCAAGGCGAAAAGCCCCGATTCCACGGAAAAATATCCGCCCCTTCGGCGCCGCCGGGCAAATGCAGCTCTCACTTGACAATTTGCGTCGCGTCATGTAAAATAAAAAAATCCGGGCCGCCCGGAGCATTCGGAGACGTATCGAAGTGGTCATAACGAGGCTGACTCGAAATCCTCTGCGGCTTAGGCTCTTTCATCCACCCATTTCCCTTTGTTTTCAAGGGTTTTCGCGGGTTCAAATAACTAAATATTTCGCTGTTCTAACACGCCGTTCTAACATTTTGATTTTTCCTCTTTTTTGAGGTTCAAGGTGTTCTGACCGTGTTTGACATACACGGAGAGGTATCGAAGTGGTCATAACGGGGCTGACTCGAAATCAGTTTGCGAGCAATCGCACATGGGTTCGAATCCCATCCTCTCCGCCAA